>NZ_AMXF01000022.1 GCF_000310225.1 Thauera phenylacetica B4P | reverse complement strand
GGGGTGGCGCGGATCGCCGGGCCGCCGTGGGTGGCGGGCGCGAGCGCGGCCGGCGCTTCGGCGCGCACCTCCTGGCCGACCTGCATCTCGCCGACCACGGTGCCGGTGTCGGCGGCCTCGGCACCGCCCTCGAAGCCGGCGAGCGGGGCGCCCACATGCACCAACTGGCCGGCCTCGCCGTACAGTTTCGCGACGCGGCCGTCGTAGGGGGAGGGGATGTCCACGATCGCCTTGGCGGTCTCGACCGAGACCAGCGGCTGGTCGGCGGCGATCTCGTCGCCGGCCTTGACGTGCCATTCGACGATCTCGGCTTCCTGCAGTCCTTCGCCCAGGTCGGGCAGCTTGAAGATCTTCATGACGCCTCCAGGGTCTTGCGCGCCGCCGCGACGATGCGCTCGACGCTGGGCAGGTACTGGTACTCGAGCCGCGACAGCGGCATCACCGTGTCGTAGCCGGTCACGCGCTGCACCGGCGCGAGCAGGGAATACAAGCCCTCCTCGGCGAGGCTGGCGGCGATCTCGGCGCCCAGGCCGGCGGTGCGCGCGGCCTCATGCACGATCACGCAGCGTCCGGTGCGCGCGACCGACTCCAGGATGGTGGGCAGGTCGAGCGGCTTGAGCGTGGCGACGTCGATGACCTCGGCCGAGATGCCCTCGGCGGCGAGCGCGTCGGCGGCGGCCTGGGTCTCGTGCAGCATCGCGCCCCAGCTCACCAGGGTGAGGTCGGTGCCGCCGCGCAGCGTGAAGCACACGTCCAGCGGCAGCGCCTCGCCGTCGTCGGCCACCTCCTGGCGGAACAGGCGGTACATCCGCGTGGGCTCAAGGAACATCACCGGGTCGGGGTCGCGGATCGCCGCGAGCAGCAGGCCGTAGGCGCGCGCGGGCGAGGAGGGCATCACCACGCGCAGGCCCGGGGTGTGGGCGAGCATCGCCTCGGGGCTCTCGGAGTGGTGCTCGGGGGCGTGGATGCCGCCGCCGCAGGGGGTACGCACCACCAGCGGGCAGGCCAGCCGGCCGCGCGTGCGGTTACGCAGGCGCGCGGCGTGGTTGACCAGGTGGTCGATCGCCGGGTACAGGAAACCGGAGAACTGGATCTCCGCCACCGGGCGCAGGCCCATCGCCGCCATGCCGATCGCGGTGCCGACGATCGCGGTCTCGGCGAGCGGGGTGTCGACCACCCGCCCGGCGCCGAAGCGCTGCTGCAGCCCGGCCGTGGCGCGGAAGACGCCGCCGTTGGCGCCGATGTCCTCGCCGAGCAGCACGACGGCTTCGTCGCGCGCCAGCTCGTGGGCGAGGGCCAGGTTGACCGCCTCGACAAGGTTGATCTCAGCCATGATCGCCTCCCGGTTGTCTGCCCGCGGTGCGGGGTGCGAAGCGCAGGGCCTCGTCGCGCTGGGCCGCGAGCGCGGCAGGCAGGGTCGCGAAGAGGTGGTCGAACATCGCCGCGGTGGTGGGCGGCGGGGTGCTCAGGTAGGCCTCGACTGCGGCGTTCACCGTCTCGGCGCATTCGCGCGCGAGCGCCTCTTCCTTCTCCGGCCCCCAGGCGCCGAGCTTGACGAGGTGGTTGCGCAGGCGGGTGAGCGGCTCGAAGGACCACTGCTCCTGCACCACCGCGGGGTCGCGGTAGCGCGAGGCGTCGTCGGCGGTGGTGTGGTCGCCGAGGCGGTAGGTGACCGCCTCGATCAGGGTCGGGCCACCGCCGGCGCGCGCCTTGGCGAGCGCCTCGCGGGCGACGTGGTGCACCGCGACGAGGTCGTTGCCGTCGACCTGCACGCCCTCGACGCCGGCGGCGATCGCCTTCTGCGCCAGCGTGGCGGTGGCGCTCTGCGCGCTGCGCGGCACCGAGATCGCCCACTGGTTGTTGCTGAGCACGACCAGCAGCGGCGCCTTCCACACCGCGGCGAAGTTGAGCCCCTCGTAGAAGTCGCCCTTGGAGCTGCCGCCGTCGCCGAGGAAGCACACCGCCGCGCGCGCCTCGCCGCGCAGCCGGAAGGCGTAGGCCGCCCCCGCGGCGTGGCAGACCTGGGTGCCGATCGGCACGCAGTTGGGGAAGTCGTGGCGGGCCTCGGCGAAGTCGCTGCCGCGCTCGTCGCCGCCCCAGTAGCGCAGGCTCTCCTCGATGCGCACGCCGCGCACGAGCTGGGCTGCGTGCTCGCGGTAGGAGGGAAAGAGCGCGTCCTCCGGGCGCATCGCGCTCGCCACGCCTACGCCGATCGCCTCCTGGCCGAGCGCGGACGCGAAGGTGCCGAGCTTTCCGGTGCGCTGCAGCGCGATCGCCTTGGCGTCGAAGCTGCGGGTCAGGTACATCGCGCGATACATCGGCACGAGCCGCGCGGGATCGCAGGCGAAGTCGGGCAGGGGCCCGAGCGGCTCGCCCTGGGGGTCGAGGAAGCGGGTGTGATCGATATGGAAGCGGGCGACCGTGCTCATGGCAATCTCCGTTTCTGTCCTGCTTACGCTTGAAAGAAGCCGGAACGACACAACAGCGCGACGATGCGTCGGCGCTGGACAGTCAAGGTTGCGAGGGCTTCGTGCGGCGGCGCCCGGCAGCCTGGCGGGGTCCTGCGCCCAAGGGCCTTGGCGCACCTTGCCGGGTTGGAGCCCGGTGCCTCGTCGATGTTCCCGGGCTCGCCCCGGCGGTGCGCGAATTCTTCACCGCGGCGCGCGGCCTGGGGCGCAGCGGGTGGGGTACGAAAACGAGCGGCACGAAAAAAAGCCCCGACTGGCGGGGCTTCGTGTCACGACCTGCCGCAGCCAGGCTGCGGCAGGCCTTGCTCAAGCCGCTTTCTTCGGCGGCGTGATGCTTGCGTTCAGCTTTTGGTCCGCTTCACTGGCCGCGCTCATGTTGGCGTTCATCACGTCCCTGGTCTGGCGGGTCAGTCTGGACATCGCGTCGAATCCGGCCTGCATGTTCGCACCGGCCGATCCTCCCAGGCCGAGTGTACCGAAGTAGCCATCGAGGACCGCGCTGACCTGCTTGTGCGAGTCGACCGCGATCTCCTGCACGCTGCGCAGGTAGTCGGCGAACTGTGCCAGGGCCGGGGCGGCGGCCGAGGCCTGCACGCCTTGGAGTGCATTCACGTCGCGCACTGCGAGCATGTCGTTCGATGCTGCCAGGCAGTCCTGCAGGGCAGCACGCGCCAAGTTCTGGTTGAGCGTGCTCAGGCGCTCGACGTTCGACAAGGCAATCTCGGACAGCGCCCCGACGGCATCGGTGTAGGTCTGGGCGTTGCGCTTCTGTTCGGTGGTGCTGGTCTGCATCGTGGCTTGCGTCGTGGCTTGCATTGGGTCTTCCTTGTGGGAATGGCTGCGTGAATTGGCCTGGTGCGGGGCAGCGTAGGGGTGGCTGCTCCCCCGTCGTCCGGCTTTTATGTTGCGCCGCAGTACGCAACCTCAGTGTGGCCTCATCCTGTTGAGAGTCAAGGCTTATTTCCGTTTCTTTCATGCCGCCGGTGATGACGAGGGCGCAGGCCTATAGTGAGGTAGTGGATTGATTGCCGGAGGTCGCCGACCTCCGGAGACGAACAGAACCCTGTGCGAGGTCATCGATGTCGAACAACGCTTTGCCGCTTTCCGCCGTGGAACTGGGCCGCATCGATGCCTGGTGGCGCGCGGCCAACTACCTCTCGGTCGGGCAGATCTACCTGCTCGACAACCCCTTGCTGAAAGCGCCCCTGTGCCTCGAGCACATCAAGCCGCGCCTGCTCGGGCACTGGGGCACGACTCCCGGGCTCAACTTCATCTACGCGCACATGAACCGGGTCATCCGCCGTGACGACCTCGACATGATCTATCTCGCCGGGCCCGGGCACGGCGGACCGGCGCTGGTGGCCAGCACTTGGCTCGAGGGCAGCTACAGCGAGTTCTACCCGAATGTGTCGCGCGACGAGGAGGGCATGCGCCGGCTGTTCCGCCAGTTCTCCTTCCCCGGCGGCATTCCCAGTCACGTCGCCCCGGAAACCCCGGGCTCCATCCACGAAGGCGGCGAGCTCGGCTATGCGCTGGTGCATGCCTACGGCGCCGTGTTCGACAACCCCGAGCTCATCGCCTGCTGCGTGGTCGGCGACGGCGAGGCCGAGACCGGGCCGCTCGCCGCGGCGTGGCACTCGAACAAGTTCCTCAACCCGGTCACCGACGGTGCGGTGCTGCCCATCCTGCACCTGAACGGCTACAAGATCGCCAACCCGGCGGTGCTGGCGCGGATCAGCCACGAAGAACTGGAACAGCTCTTCCGCGGCTACGGCTACACGCCGTATTTCGTCGCGGGCGACGACCCCGCGCAGATGCACCAGGACATGGCGGCCGCGGTCGATGCGGTGGTGGCCGAGATCCGCACCATCCAGCGCACGGCGCGTGCGGGGGGAAGCGACCCGCTCCGGCCGCGCTGGCCGATGATCATCCTGCGCAGCCCGAAGGGCTGGACCGGACCGCGTTCGGTGGACGGCAAGCAGACCGAAGGCTCGTGGCGCTCGCACCAGGTGCCGCTGTCGGACATGGCCAGCAAGCCCGAGCATGTGCGCTTGCTGCAGGACTGGATGGAAAGCTATCGCCCCGGAGAGCTGTTCGATGCGGCAGGCGCTCCCGTCGCCGAGATTGCGGCGCTGGCGCCGGTGGGCGAGCGCCGCATGGGCGCCAACCCGCATGCCAACGGCGGCCTGCGCCTGCGCGAGCTGCGCCTGCCCGATTACCGCGACTATGCGGTGGCGGTGGCGCGCCCCGGCCAGGACGACGCTGAAGCCACCCGGGTGCTGGGCAGCTTCCTGCGCGACGTGATCGTGCACAACCCGGACAACTTCCGTGTGTTCGGCCCCGACGAGACCGCCTCCAACCGCCTGGGTGCGCTGTTCGAGGTCACCGACCGCGCGTGGATGGCCGAGCGGCTCGAAGGTGACGACCATCTCGCCCCCGACGGGCGGGTCATGGAGGTGCTGTCCGAGCACCTTTGCCAGGGCTGGCTGGAGGGCTATCTGCTCACCGGCCGCCACGGCTTCTTCTCGTGCTACGAGGCCTTCATCCACATCATCGACTCGATGTTCAACCAGCATGCCAAGTGGCTCAAGGTGACGAGCAGGGAGATCCCCTGGCGGCGGCCGATCGCCTCGCTCAACTACCTGCTCACCTCCCATGTGTGGCGCCAGGACCACAACGGCTTCTCGCACCAGGACCCGGGCTTCATCGACCATGTGGTGAACAAGAAGGCCGACATCATCCGCGTCTATCTGCCGCCCGACGCCAACACCTTGCTGGCGGTGGCCGACCATTGCCTCAGGAGCCGCAACGACATCAACGTCATCGTCGCCGGCAAGCAGCCGGCGCCGCAGTGGCTGTCGATGGACGCGGCGGTCAAGCACTGCAGCACCGGCATCGGCATCTGGGAGTGGGCCAGCAACGACTGGCAGAACGGTGGCGGAGAGGCCGGCGTCGACCAGGCCAGCGAGCCCGACATCGTCATGGCCTGCTGCGGCGACGTGCCGACGCTCGAGACCCTGGCCGCGGTGGCCTTGCTGCGCGAGCTCGCGCCCGATCTGCGTGTGCGCGTGATCAACGTGGTCGACCTGATGACGCTGCAGCCCAGGGAGGAGCATCCGCACGGCCTCACCGACAAGGACTTCGATGCCTTGTTCACCCGCGACCGCCCGATCCTCTTCGCCTATCACGGCTACCCCTGGCTGATCCATCGCCTGGCGTATCGCCGCAGCAACCACGCCAACCTGCATGTGCGCGGCTACAAGGAGGAGGGCACCACCACCACGCCCTTCGACATGGTGGTGCTCAACGACCTCGACCGCTTCCACCTCGTCTCCGACGTGATGGACCGGGTGCCGAAGATGCGCGCGCGCGCGCCGCACATCAAGCAGGCGATGCGTGACCGCTTGGTCGAGCACAAGGAATACATCGAGCGCCATGGCGAGGACATGCCTGCGATCCGCGACTGGAAGTGGCCGTGGTGAGTGCGGGCGCCGGCACGGGGCGAGCGGCGCCCCGTGCGCGCTATGTGCGACAGCCGACAGACGGGCTCGGCGTGTGCGCTCAGCTTGATGACATCCGAGCCGAGCGGCACGCGGGATCTTCCAGTGATGCGATGCATCCTCGCTGATTCCCGGCGTCCCTCGGCGAAGTGAGGTGCATGACTCGCGCAGATCGCCACGGCATCACTTCCCGTTCCATCAGACGAAGGAGTAACGCCATGAGAACGATGCACAGATTGGCAATCGCTACGGTCGCAGCCACGATGCCGCTCGGCCTTGCAGGGTGTGCCGGCATGTCGAATCAGGACAAGAACACGGCCGTGGGCGCCGGCGTCGGCGCGGTCGGTGGTGCGGTGCTCACCGGTGGCAGCACGATCGGCACCGTCGGTGGCGCCGCGGTCGGCGGCATCATCGGTCATGAGGTCGGCAATTAAGGCCGCTTCGATGTGGGACGACGAGGGGGAGGGCAGCGTTGCGCCGGACGCAATCCGCCGATCTCCTCGAAGGCGTCGCCCGAGGCCATCCGGTCGGCTGCAGAGATATGTCGTATGAAGAGGATCAACTGATGAAATCGAACCACCTGATCGGCCCCGCAGTCGGCCTGCTGGCCGCCCTGACACTCGGGGCATGCGGCACGATGAACGAGCCGCTGTATGGAGGCAGTCCTGCCCCCTCATACCCGTCAGCCACGTCGGACGGCTATCCAGCCAACACCTATCCGGTCACGACGCAGCCGGCCGGCACCTCTCCGACCCGGACCTACGCCGGATATGGCGTGGTGCATTCGGTTGAACGGGTGCGTCGGGAAGCGACGACGACGGGCGGTAGCGGGATCGGCCTCGGTACCGTGGCAGGCGCCGTTGTCGGCGGCCTGGTCGGCAGTCAGATCGGGGGCGGAAGCGGGAGGACCGCGGCGGCGGTGATCGGCGCGGCCGGTGGCGCCTATGTCGGCCACGAGATGGAGAACCGCCAGCAACCAGTGCAGGCCCAGCCCGATCAGCTCGAGATCACGGTACGGATGAGCGATGGATCGTCTCAGACCCTGCTGCAGCCCCTCGACGCCGACTTCCGCGTCGGCGACCGGGTGCGGGTCGGAAACGGCGTCCTGCAACGGTATTGAACAGCGCGCGCCCAGCCATGGGCGCCCGCCGCCGCCTCGTCGGGCGCTGCGCTCATCCCTGCAGCGCCCTGTTCTTGCCCACCGTAATGCAGTGTGAAGTCTTGCCACAGTCGACGTCGATCTGCACGGGCTCCCCAGGCTCATAGGCGGGGGCCTTGATCAGGTCCGCGAAGCGCTCGACCGCCTTCAGCCCCCTCAGAACCGTGAGCCGACCATTGTTGGAGTGCAACCAGCGCCCGTCGACCGTGATCCCGTAATAAGCCTTGTCCCTGCGCTTGGACGGGACCTCGCCTGCCGCCTGCGTCAGCGGATGAACGCGCACGCTGACGTGCTTGTCGCGCGCATGTGCGGCCGTTGCCACTTCAAGCCAGGTTGCAACCTTTCCGGACGTTCTCGACATTTTATCTCCCCTGCTTTTTGGAATGCGCAGCACGCTCGCGGCCGTGGTCCTGTCCGGGATCGCGCCGCACGAGTCGTCTGTTGTCTTGTCATGGTGTCCTGCTGACGGGCGGGTATCGTGCGCGCCGATCCCGAGCGTGGGTCACTTGCGGTCTTCGACGACGAGCTCGTGCAGCGTCCATTCGCCGCCGGCATTGATCAGCGAGAAGCCGTCGAATCCCCCGCTCACCTTGCGGTCGACGACGTCGATCAACACCTCGCCGTCGCGGCTCACCGTCATGCGGCCTTCGGCGTCGCGCTGCCAGATCAGGCGCTGTGGCACTCTGTTCTCGAGCCGGTGGGGGGCACTGGCAATGACCGAGGCGCCGTGCTCGTCGGCAAAGACGAGCTGCAGCGGCTGGTCGCCACGTTGGCTGAGTCGATAGGCGTGGTTCAGCCCGTTGCCGCGATACGGTCCGAGTTCGAGGTGGCTGTAGGGCTCGGCGGAACCTGACACCTGCATCGTGATGCGGAACACCGGCGCCAGGCGGATCGGCAGATAGGCCACCGCGGCAACCGCCCCTTCCTGCCCAGGGCGCCCGACGCCGAGCTGCTGCTTGAGCAAGTCCTCGATCAACTGGCGGCCGGCGTCCTGCGGACGTGCCGCGGACGGGGTGACCACCGAATTCAGGCCGCCGTTGCGCACCTCGAGACGCCCCGCCGCGATGCGCCAGGCCGGCTTGCGTGTGTGGTCGCCGTCGGAGAAGTCGTCCCGCACGCACACACCGGTAGGACGCCGCGGTGGCGGGCGGCGTTGCCGCGCGCGTGGCCGCAACGCCGAGCCCTTGCAGCGTCGGTGCATCGAGGGTGCCGGTTGCGCCGAGCTGGTTCGCTGCCTGGAAGGTCCGGATCGCGGCCCGGCTGCGCGGCCCGAGCACGCCGTCGGGCGGCCCGGCGTCGTAGCCGTGCGCGTTCAGCGCACGCTGCGCCGCAGCGCGTTGTTCGCGGCTCAGGCCGAGCTCGGGCGTCGTGTCGGCGCTGCCGGTGCGCAAGGCGTCGAGCAGCGCCTGGCTGGGCTCGCCGCTCACCGACACCCCTTGCCCCTGCTGATACTCGCGGATGGCCTGGCGGGTCGGGGCATCCATGCGACCGCTGACCAGGGGAATCGGGTAGCCGCGCTCGCGCAGTTCGGCCTGTATGCGCGCCAGCGTGTTCGCATCCACCGGCTGCGCGCTCGGGGTTGAAGTCGCATTTGCACGCTCGCGAAGGTGCCGGAGCAACTCGGCGCTCGGCTCACCCGACATCAGCAAGCCTTGGTCGGATTCGTAGCGGCGGATCGCCGCGCGGGTCTGGTCGTCCAGCCGACCCGATTCGCGCTCGGTCGTGTAACCCGACCCGCGCAGCGCTTCCTGGATATCCGCGATCATCCGGGATGAAACCCCGGAGGTCGGCGTGGCTGGCGCAGGTGTCCGGCCCTGGCCGGTGGCGCGCACATGCGCCAGCAGGCCCGTCATAGGCTGACCGTCCACCAGCAGCTCGTTGTCCGCCTGGTAAGCCCGGATCGCGCTGCGGGTGCGCGCGCCCATCACGCCGTCGACCGGTCCGGCATTGAAGCCGAGCTGGTTCAGTTCGCGCTGCAGCTCGAGCACGGTATTGGAGTACTGGGCGACCTGATAGGCCGATCCGGTGAGCGGCGCGAGGGGCGCGCCCACCCCCGCCTCCGCGTGCCCGGGCCCCGACCAGCCGAACGATGCCGCGAGACCGAGCACCAGCGCGGCAAAAGGACCAGGGAAACCATTGCGTCGATCGAACATGATGCGCTCCTCGTGCGGGAGAAAATTCCCATAGCGTGTCGGCGCATCGTAGGAGGGGCGTGCCTGGATCATCTGTGCGGCGTCGCACAGAGGTCGCCGCAGGGGCGCCGAGTCGGCGAGTGCGAGGGGCGCGACGACCGGTACGCGCCCCCGTCCCGCTCCTTGCCGCGCTCGCGGCGCCTGCTAGATCCGCCCCATCAGGAACAGGATCAGCACGATCACCAGCACCACGCCGAGCACACCGCTGGGCGCGTAGCCCCAGCTCCGGCTATGCGGCCAGCTTGGAAGCGCGCCGATCAGGAACAGGATCAGCACGATCAGCAGGATTGTTCCGAGTGACATTTCAATTCTCCCTGCAGCAAGTAAGTGCCTTCGGCACCGGGCCCATGAACCGGGCTCGCGCAATGCGGCGGCCTGTGTTCGGGCTGAGGACCGGCAGCAGTGTGCGGCACGCATCGAAGCGCTCGCGTGTCCCCCCGGCCTTGGCCGAGTCTTGGGTGAGGCGCGATCTGCGGTCTGTGGGCCAGCGCACAGACGCGGGTTGCGGCAAGGACGAGTATCCGGATCCAGCGTACCCCCCAGCGTTATCCCCAGCGAATACCCGCCCGGATTCGAACCAGCGGGCCAACGACGCCAGACAGGAGGAATCATGACTACAGAACTGAACACCGAGCACGCTGCGCTCATCGACATGCGCGCCCAGGTGGTGCGGGACCTCAAGGGTCTCGTCGCCGACTCGGAGAGCTTGCTCAAGGAAGTGCTCGACGCCAGCAGCGAAGAGTTCACCGCGGTGCGAGGGCGCATCGACGACCGCCTGGGCGAGGCCAGCGTGCGCCTGGACAAGGCGCGCGTTGCAGCCGGCCGGCGCATGGGCGAGGCCGCGGACATCACCCATGAGTACGTGGTTCACAACCCCTGGAAGGTCCTCGGCGCTGCCGCCGCGGTGGGGGTGATCATCGGCTCGATGTTGCGCAGCCGGTGATGCACGAATCCGGCGCGGCTGGTGCGCTCCCGGAATGAAGCAGCTTCATGAAGTCCCGCGTCATCAATCCCTGGAGATCTCGATCATGAAACAGTTTGGCAAGTATCTATCCGCGCTTTTCCTTTCGGTCACCCTGATCACCGCGGTGGGCTGTGCCTCGACCTCGAAGCAGGAGGGGATGGGCGAGTATGTCGACGACAGCGTCATCACCGCCAAGGTCAAGGCCGCCATCTTCGAACACGCCAGCCTCAAGTCGGCGGAAATCAACGTCGAGACCTTCAAGGGCGTGGTCCAGCTCAGTGGCTTCGTCAATTCGCAGGCCGACATCAACACCGCCGTCGGGCTGGCCCGTAGCGTCAAGGGGGTGCAGTCGGTAAAGAACGACATGCGCCTGAAGTAAGCGATGTACACGCGGCGGCCACTGCTGAAGCACATCATCGACGGTGGCCGCGGCGCTTTTTATGCGGCCTTTCCAGGCTTGCGCCCGCGCACCGGCGCGCCTGCCGACGCCGAGTCTCCCCTGCGCGCGGAGCTGTTCAGCAGCGAGCAGATGGTGCAGCACGGCAAGGCCCTTGCCGCCACCCATGCGCTGGCGCCGGGCCTGCGTCCGGACCAGCTGCTGACGCGGCTGGCGGCCAACGAGCACGCGCTCGTCGAAGCCTCGCAGCGGCTGACCACCGCCGTCACCGAGAACCGCCGCATCACGCCGGCAGGCGAATGGCTGCTCGACAACTTCTATCTCATCGAGGAACAGATCCGCACTGCGCGGCGGCACCTGCCGCGCGGTTACAGTATCGGCCTGCCGCGCCTGGCCAATGGGCCTTCGGCCGGGCAGCCGCGCGTCTACGACCTGATGCTGGAGATCGTGTCGCACGGCGATGGTCGGGTGGACGCCGAGGAGCTGCGCCGCTTCATCGCCGCGTACCAGACCGTGAGCGCACTCAAGCTGGGCGAGTTGTGGGCCATCCCCATCATGCTGCGTCTTGCGCTGGTCGAGAGCCTGCGCCGCACCAGCGTGCGGGTGGCCGAGGCCTGTGCCGAGCGCGACCTGGCCGACGCCTGGGCAGACCGCGTGACCGCGGCGGCAGACACCGCCCCCAAGAGCCTGATCCTGGTGCTCGCGGACATGGCGCGCTCGAATCCGCCCATGAGCTGCACCTTCGTCGCCGGACTCGTGCGCCGCTTCCAGCATCGCGGCCCCGCGCTCGCCTTGCCCTTGTCGTGGATCGAGCAGCAACTCGCCGAGCACGGCATGACGATCGAGCAGTCGATCCAGGCCGAGAACCAGCAGCAGGCCGCCGACCAGGTGTCGATCAGCAACAGCATCGGCAGTCTGCGGCTGTTGAGCGCGCTCGACTGGCGCGCGTTCGTCGAGGCCATGAGCGTGGTCGAGCGTGCGCTGCGCGAGGACCCCTGCGGGATGTATGCCGGGATGGACTTCGCCACCCGCGACCGCTACCGCCATGAGGTCGAGGCGATCGCGAAGAAGAGCGCCCGCAGCGAAGGTGAGGTGGCACGCCAGGCGGTGGCGCTGGCCGCTGGCAGCGTTCCCGCCGCGGTGCCGCACGGGGGCGCGGACGACGACGAGCGCGCGGACCCCGCCGCCGATCGGGCCGGGGCGGGCGGGAGCACGGCAGGTCGCTCCGACCATGTAGGCTTCTACCTCATCGACAAGGGCCGGCCGGCGCTCGAGCGCGCGGTGGCCTTTCGTCCCTCCTGGCGCGCAGCGCTGCGCTCGTGGGCGGCGCCGTGCCCGCTGGCGCTCTATCTGGGCGCCATCGCGCTGCTGACCGTGGCCATCGCCGCTGGGCTGCTCTGGCCCCTGCACGCCGGACTTGCGGCGGACGGCGAGCGCGCCTGGGTGCTGCTGGTAGCCACCCTCCTTGCATTGCTGGCCGCGAGCCGGCTGGGCGTTGCCCTGGTGAACTGGCTCGCCACTCTGGTGGCGACGCCGCACCCGCTGCCGCGCATGGACTTCTCCGCGGGCATCCCGCCGCAGTGGCGCACGCTGGTGGTGGTGCCGACCCTGCTCACCCGTGCCGACAACGTCGATGAACTCGTCGAGGCGCTCGAAGTCCGCTTCCTGGCCAATCGCGACCGCAGTCTGCATTTTGGCCTGCTCACCGACCTGCTCGACGCGCGCCAGGAGACCCTGGCGACCGATGCTGCGCTGGTCGAGCGCGCACGCCTTGCGATCGCGGCGCTCAATCGCAAATATGGTGATGGCCGATCCGGCGCCGAAGGCGACATCTTCTTCCTCTTCCATCGCCCGCGGCGCTGGAACGCGAAGGAGGGCGTGTGGATGGGGCATGAGCGCAAGCGCGGCAAGCTCGCGGAGCTCAATGCGCTGCTGCGCGGCATCCCCGCCGCCCCCGGAGCGGGTTTCGCCTGCGTGATCGGTGATACCGCGGCCCTGTCCGCGGTGAAGTTCGTCATCACCCTCGACACCGACACCCAGTTGCCGCGCGATGCCGCGCGGGCGCTGGTCGCGGCCATGGCGCACCCGTTGAACCGCCCGCGCTACGATCCGGCGATGCGCCGCGTCGCCGACGGCTACGGCATTCTGCAGCCTGCGGTGGCGGTCAGCCTGCCCGGTGCCAGTCGATCCATCTATGCACGCCTGAATAGCGGCGAGCCGGGCATCGATCCGTACACGCGGGCGGTGTCGGACGTATATCAGGACCTGTTCGGCGAAGGCTCCTTCGTCGGCAAGGGCATCTACGATGTGGAGGCGTTCGAGCACTGCCTCGGCGACCGTTTCCCGCCGGACCGGATCCTCAGCCACGACCTGCTCGAGGGCTGCTACGTGCGCTCCGGGCTGCTCAGCGATGTGTCGCTCTACGAGGACTACCCGGCGCGCTACGGCGCCGATGTGAGCCGACGTCAGCGCTGGATCCGCGGCGACTGGCAGCTGGCTGCCTGGCTGTGGCCACGGGTGCCGGTACCGTGCATGCGCGCTGGGGTGGACCACGGCGACGATGGACAGGGCTTGTGCCGCGAGCCGAATCCGCTCTCCGCCCTGTCGCGCTGGAAGCTGTTCGACAACCTGCGCCGCAGCCTCGTCCCCGCGGCGCTGGTCCTGCTGCTGGTGCTGGGCTGGCTCGTTGCGGACGTGGCGTGGGCGTGGACGCTGGCGGTGATGGCCATCGTGCTGCTGCCCTCCGTGCTCGCGACCCTGCTCGAGCTGGTGCGCAAGGCGCCGGAGGTGACCGGGCGGCAGCACCTCGCCGCGGCCAGAATCGCCGCCGTGCGCCGCAGCGCCCAGGTGGCGTTCGAGCTGGCCTGCCTGCCGCACGAGGCCTGGTTCAGCGTGGACGCGATCGCGCGTACCGTGTGGCGCAGCGCGCTGTCGCACCGGCGGCTGCTGGAATGGAATCCCTCCGGCGAGGTCGAGCGTGCCGGCGCACGGCGCGGGGCCCATGGCTTTGGCAGCGTGCTGCGTGCGATGTGGATCGGCCCGCTGCTCGCCGCTGCGGGGGCGGCCCTGCTTGCACACATGAATCCGGCCGCCCTCGGCGCGGCGCTGCCCGTGTTGCTGCTGTGGTTCGTGTCGCCGGCTATCGCGTGGTGGATCAGTCGGCCGCTTGCCCGCCCGGTGGTGCAGCTCTCGCTCGAGCAGGTTCGATTCCTGCGCGCGCTGTCGCGCCGGACCTGGTCCTTCTTCGACACCTTCGTCGGAGCCGCCGACCATTGGCTGCCACCCGACAATTTCCAGGAATACCGCGTGGGCCTGATCGCTCACCGCACCTCGCCCACCAATATCGGCATGGCGCTGCTGGCAAACCTGTCCGCCTACGACTTCGGCTACCTCACCGCTGCGGGCGTGGTGCAGCGCACCGCGGACACCCTGCACACCCTGGCCGGGATGGAGCGCCACCGCGGGCATTTCTACAACTGGTACGACACGCGCACGCTGCAGCCCTTGCCGCCGCTGTATGTGTCCACGGTGGACAGCGGCAACCTCGCCGGCCATCTCATCACCTTGCGCGCAGGCCTGCGCGCGCTCGGTGCCGATCCGATCGTGCCGGCACGGCTCCTCGAGGGGGTGCGCGACACCTTCGCCATCGTCGAGGCGGAGCCCGGCATCGCGCCGGATCGCCTGGCGGCGTTCGGCGGGGCGCTGGCCTACGCGCCAGACCCCTCGACCGCCTCCCTCGCGGCGCTGCGGGCGTGCCTGGCGACGCTGGCGGCCCACGCGGACGAGCTTGTCCCCGTGCCGGGCGACAAAGCGCTCGTGCGCGAGCGGAGCACGAGCGATGGCGCCGGTTGCGAGTGGCCGCAGGCGCTTGCGCGTCAATGCCGTGCTGCGGTGGACGAGATCGACTTCCTTGCCCCCTGGCTCGCCCTTGCGCCGCTTGCGCCCGGGATGGAGGTCGAGCTGGGCGGCGAACTTGCCTGCGTCGGCGCGGACGCCCCGATCCCGACCCTCCAGGAGCTCGCGCGCATCGACGCGCGCTGCGCACCGCTCATCGCCCGCCGGCTGGCAGCGGGCACGCCTGCCGCCAGCGCCGTGACGGCGACACAGCAGGCCTGGCTGAGCGCGCTGCAGCGCCACCTCGCGACCGCCGGCGCGCGCGCGCGCGCGCGTCTGGCGAGCATCGACAGGCTGGCCGTGCAGGCCGGCGAGCTGGGACACATGCAGTTCGGCTTCCTGTACGACCACGCCCGCCACCTGTTCACCATCGGCTACAACGTCGCCGAGCAGCGTGCCGATGCGAGCTATTACGACCTGCTCGCCTCGGAGGCGCGCCTGAGTACCTTCGTCGCCATCGCCCAGGGGGAGATCCCGCAGGAGAGCTGGTTCGCGCTCGGACGTCTGCTGACCCGCACCGCGGGCGAGCCGGTGCTGCTGTCGTGGAGCGGGTCGATGTTCGAGTACCTGATGCCGCTGCTGGTGATGCCGACCTACGACGACACCCTGCTCGACCAGACCTGCAGGGCCGCGGTGGCGCGCCAGATCGAGTATGGCCGCCAGCGCGGCGTGCCCTGGGGGATCTCGGAGTCCGGCTACAACACGGTGGATGTGCACCTCAACTACCAGTACCGCGCCTTCGGCGTGCCCGGGCTGGGGCTCAAGCGCGGCCTGGCCGACGATCTGGTGGTTGCGCCCTACGCCTCCGCGCTGGCGCTGATGGTGGCGCCCGAGGAGGCGTGCGCCAACCTGCAACGCCTGGCCGCGGCCGGCTTCATGGGGCGCTTCGGCCTGTTCGAGGCCATCGACTACACGCCCGCGCGCCAGCGCCGCGGGCAGGACTGCGTCGTGGTGCGCTCGTTCATGGCGCACCACCAGGGCATGACGCTGCTCGCGCTCGCCCACCTTGTGCTGGCGCGCCCGATGCATCGCCGTTTCGCCGCCGATCGCGAGTTCCAGTCGGTGCTGCTGCTGCTGCAGGAACGCATTCCGCGCGCGACCGAACTGTTCGCGCACACCGCGCAACTCGCCGAGATGCACGCGGCGGCGCCTGGCGAGGAGCCGCCGATCCGCTTCTTCGACACCCCGCACACGCCGATGCCCGAAGTCCAGCTGCTGTCCAACGGGCGCTATCACGTCATGCTGAGCAACGCCGGTGGCGGCTACAGCCGGTGGAAGGAGCTCGCGCTCACGCGCTGGCGCGGAGACGGCACCTGTGACAACCGCGGCGCATTCTGCTACCTGCGCGAACTGGACAGCGGGCAGGTCTGGTCCACCGCCCATCAGCCCACGCTCAAGCCACCGGCGGTCTACGAGGCGATCTTTTCCGAGGGGCGTGCCGAGTTTCGCCGCCACGACGTGCTCGCTGACGGACCGTCGGCCGAGGACGGCCGCTGGGTGGACGGCGCCAGGGCCGACGAGATCGAGACCTACACCGAGATCGTCGTCTCGCCGGAGGACGACATCGAGCTGCGCCGGGTGCGCCTGACCAATCGCTCGCGCCAGCGCCGGCAGATTGAAGTCACCAGCTACGCCGAGGTGGTGATCGCGCCACCGGCCACCGACGCACTGCATCCGGCGTTCAGCAACCTGTTCGTGCAGACCGAGATCGTGCGCGCCCGCCAGGCGATCCTGTGCACGCGCCGGCCGCGCTCGCGCGACGAGCAGGCGCCGTTGATGTTCCACCTGATGGTGGTGCGCCCGCTCGCGGCCGGGGCCGAGGCGGGCTCGGCCCCGGCGGCGGGCACGGTGTCGTACGAAACCGATCGCGCGCGCTTCATCGGCCGCAACGCCAGCACCGCGGATCCGCAAGCGATGCGCGCTGCAGGGCCGCTGTCCGACAGCGAAGGTTCGGTGCTCGACCCGATCGTGGCCATCCGGTGCACGGTCACCCTCGAGCCCGAGCAGTCGGCCATGATCGACATCGTCACCGGTATTGCCGAACGCCGCGAGCTGGCCGAGTGCCTGATCGACAAGTACCAGGATCGCCACCTCGCCGACCGCGTCTTCGAGCTGTCGTGGACGCACAGCCAGGTCGTGCTGCGCCAGCTCGACCTGAGCGACGCCGACGCTCAGCTGCACGCCCGCCTGGCGAGCGCGGTGCTCTACACCAACGCGGCGCGGCGCGCCGACGCCAGCGTGCTGGTGCGCAACCATCGCGGCCAGTCCGGGCTGTGGGGCTACGCGATCTCGGGCGACCTGCCGATCGTGCTGTTGCAGATCGCCGACGCCGCCAATCTCGATCTCGTCCGCCAGCTGGTGCAGGCGCATGCCTACTGGCGGCTGAAGGGCCTCGCGGTGGATCTGGTGGTCTGGAACGAGGAGCACGTCGGCTACCGCCAGCGCCTGCAGGACGAAATCATGGGTTTGATCGCCTCGGGCGTGGGCGCGAGCGTGATCGACCGCCCGGGCGGAATCTTCGTGCGCATGGCCGAGCAGATCGCCAGCGAGGACCGCATCCTGCTGCAGTCGGTCGCCCGGGTCGTGCTGTCCGATGCACGCGGAACCCTCGCCGAGCAGCTCGACCTCCCGGCGCCGGCGAAGGTGCGCGAGCCGGCGTTCCGGCCCCGGCGCAGCGATGCGCTGGCGCTTGCATCCGACAACCCGGGGAAGGAGAGCTCGCCGCGCACCGATCTGATCCTGTGCAACGGCCTCGGCGGTTTCACCGCCGATGGGCGCGAGTACGTGATCACGCTCGCGCCGGGGCAGGTCACGCCCGCGCCGTGGGTGAACGTGCTGGCCAATCCGGCCTTCGGCAGCGTGGTGTCGGAGAGCGGGGCGGCGTACACCTGGGGCGAGAACGCGCACGAGTTCCGCCTTACACCATGGGACAACGACCCGGTCAGCGATGCGGGCGGCGAGGCGCTCTACCTGCGCGACGAAGACAGCGGCGCGCTGTGGTCGCCGACGCCGCAGCCGATGCGTGCCGAGGCCACCTACGTCGTCCGCCACGGCTTTGGCTACAGCGTGTTCGAGACCCGGGTGCATGGCATCGTCTCCGAGCTGTGGGTGTATGTCGCCACCGATGCCGCGATCAAGTTCTCGGTGCTGAAGCTGCGCAACGAGTCCGGGCGGTCGCGCCGGCTGTCTGCGACCGCTTACGTCGACTGGGTGCTGGGCGACCTGCGCGCGAAGTCGGCCATGCATGTCAGCACCGCGATCGACCCCGGCAGCGGCGCGCTGCTGGCACGCAACCCGTTCAACGCCGAGTTCGCCGAGCGCGTGGCCTTCCTCGACGTCGATGATCCGACGCGCAGGGTGAGCGGCGACCGCGCGGAGTTCATCGGCCGCAACCGCAGCCTGCGCAATCCCGCGGCCCTGGGGCGATCGCGCCTGTCGGGCACGGTGGGGGCGGGGCTGGACCCGTGCGGGGCGATCCAGGTCACGGTCGAACTGGCTGTGGGGCAGGCGCGCGAGATCGTGTTCCGCCTCGGCGTCGGCCGCAACGCCGACGAGGCCAGCGCACTCGTGCGCCGTTTCCGCGGCGCGGATGCCGCGCGCACGGCGCTCGAGGCGGTGTGGCAGCACTGGAACCACACCCTCGGCGCGGTGCAGGTCGAGACCCCCGAGCCCGCGCTCGATGTGCTCGCCAATGGCTGGCTGATGTACCAGACCCTGGCGTGCCGGATGTGGGCGCGCAGCGGCTACTACCAGTCGGGCGGCGCCTTCGGTTTCCGCGATCAGTTGCAGGACGCGATGGCGCTGGTGCATGCCGAGCCTGCACTGGTGCGCGCGCATCTGCTGTTGTGCGCGAGTCGCCAGTTCCAGGAGGGTGACGTGCAGCACTGGTGGCACCCACCCGCGGGCCGCGGCGTGCGCACCCAGTGTTCGGACGACTACCTGTGGCTGCCGCTGGCGGTGTGTCGTTACGTGCGCACCAGCGGCGACACCGGGGTGCTCGACGAGCGCCAGCCCTTCCTCGAGGGGCGGGCGGTGCTGCCCGAGGAGGATTCCTACTACGACCTGCCCATGCGCTCGAGCGACGAAGCCAGCCTCTACGAGCACTGCGTGCGCGCCATCCGCCACGGCCTGCGCTTTGGCGAGCGCGGCCTGCCCTTGATGGGCTCGGGCGACTGGAACGACGGCATGAACCTCGTCGGCATCCAGGGCCGCGGCGAGAGCGTGTGGCTGGGCTTTTTCCTGTGCGAGGTGCTGGGGCGCTTCGCCGAGTTGGCTGAAACCCGCGGCGACCTCGATTTTGCCGGCTTGTGCCGCGGCGAGGGCGCGGCGCTGCGCGAGCGCATCGAGCACCATGCCTGGGACGGCGACTGGTACCGCCGCGCGTGGTTCGACGATGGCACGGTGCTGGGTTCGGCGCAGGGCGCGGAGTGCCGCATCGATTCGATCTCGCAGAGCTGGTCGGTGCTCGCCGGCGTCGCCGACGAGGCGCGCTCGCGGCGGGCGATGGAGGCGGTCGATGCGCACCTCGTGCGGCGCGCCGACGGCCTCGTCCAGTTGCTCGATCCGCCGTTCGACAGCGCCAAGCCCGGCGGCGCCGGCGCCAATGGTGCAAGTCTCGACCCCGGCTACATCCGCGGCTACGTGCCGGGCGTGCGCGAGAACGGCGGCCAATACACCCACAGCGCGATCTGGGCGGCGATGGCCTTTGCCGCCCTCGGCGACGGCGAGCGGGCGTGGGAGCTGCTGCGCATGATCAATCCGGTGAACCACGCGCGCTCGCCCCAGGCGATCGACCTCTACAAGGCGGAGCCTTACGTCGTTGCCGCGGATCTGTATGCGCGCACGCCGCACACCGGGCGCGGCGGCTGGAGCTGGTACACCGGATCGGCGGGCTGGATGTACCGGCTGATGGTGGAGTCGCTACTGGGCTTGCGCGTGGAGAGCGATCGGCTCTGGCTGGTGCCGAACCTGCCGGCCGAGTGGCCGCAGCTCAAGCTTCACTACCGTTATCGGGAAACCGTGTACCACATCCTCATCGTGCAACACCCCGCCCGCGGCGATGCAGCGGGCGGTCTTCAGCGCATGAGACTCGATGGGGTGGAACTGACTGAGCGCGCGATTGCGCTGGTGGATGACCAGCGCGAGCATCGGGTCGAGGTGGATTTCTGGCGCAAGGCCGAGGCCGCAGGCCTGGGCGGGGGGGTGTGAGCGCAGCGCGCCGGGCGCGGTCATGCAGGGGTGGGCACGCAGAGGGCGTGCGCCCGATTCAACGGGGGGTGATCAGCGGAGCGGTGTCGTTGGCGTGCTTCTTGGCCTGCTTGGCGGCTTTCTTTTCCTTCGGGTCGAGTGCCGGCTGTTTCTTGGTTTCCTTGTTGCTCTTTCGGATCTTGTTCATGGTCGTGCTCCTGACGCGGACCGGCGAATGTCGGCCCCTCCCCACTATAGGCCTATGGGGGGCAGAAAACCGGCGCCGGCAAAAGATACCTTCACTCGCGCGACGCGTTGCGGCGTGCGGTCAAGCCACGCTGCAACGCCCGGCTCCCTGAGCCCGTTCAGCTTGTCAGTTCAGATTGCCGACGCCTCACCCTCGAGCTTTGCCACGTCCTCGGCCAACGCCAGCGCGTGACGGGCTCGCTCCAGCGCAAGCCTGGATTGATGGCGTGCCGCATCACGAAACTCGGGATGCTCGAACGCGGACAGGGCGCGCAGGGTCTTCTGCAGCCGCACGCCGACCGCGAGGATGCCGGCGCCGGATTCGGAGATCGGCGAGAAGGCATCGTCGAACAGGTCGTCGACCGCCAGCGCCGGAACGAAGACGTGGGGGTAGAAAATCTCGCTTTCCCCTTCGCGGCGCTCGGCCAGGATGGCGAGCACGCGCACCAGCGCGGCCATCGTGGCGATCGCCGTGCCGGGGTCGTTGACCGCGGGGGAGAGCGCCTTCGACGCGATCTCCGACAGCACGATGAGACCGAAGCGCGGGTCCTGGTCGAACGAACGTCGGGCGCCGACATTGAAGGCGGCGCGCACTGCCTCGATGGCGGCTTCGTCGGGGGTGAAGTCGAGCCAGGCGATCGGCCTCGCGGTATCGACGAACGCGCCCGGCAGGGCGTCGACGTGGATCTCGCCGCCGGCCGTCGCCGCCACACGCTCCAGCGCCTCGACGTCGATGTGCTGCACGTAGCCGATCTTCGCGCTGGTCACCGCCGTGACCGTCGGCGCCGGACCGGCCCGCATGCGCGCGCCGATGCAGGGGTGCTTCCAGCGCGCGCGCATGGCATGGACCGCGGCGGCCTCGACGCGGTCGATGGCATCGCCAACCCGCCCGAAGCGTGCGAGCAGGTCGATCCAGCGCAGCAGGGTGATGACGATGACGGCGATGACACCGATCGTGCCGACGAACAGCACCACGCGTCCGCTGTCGCCATACACGCCGGCGTTGAGCGCGATGATGCCGACCAGGCTGAACAGAAAGCTGCCGACGAAGGTAGCGAGCGCGTTCTGCGCGCTGCTGTCCTGGATCAGCAGTTCGGCGACCCGCGGCGTGGTGGCGCTCGACGCGGTGGCGTAGGCCGACACCATGGTCGCCAGCGAGAACGTGGTCACCGCCAGCATGCTCGAGGCCAGGATCTGCAGCACGTTGCCGACCGAGTCGGCGCCGATCTTGCCTGACCAGTCGGCGGGAATCAGGGGTGCAAGGGCAATGCCGATGATGGCGGTGAAGATGCCGGCCACGGCAAAGATGCTCGCCCGCACCCAGAGGCGGCGGGCGAGTTCGGTGATCAACCAGCGCAGATTTGGCACGCTCGACGCCTCCGGTGCAGTTCAGGTCTCGCCTGAAATGCCGCGATTATGGCGCCTGGCGCGTGGCTTCCGCTGCTTTGGGTTGCCCCTTGCCGGTCAGAGGCGACGTCCGTTGATGACCTGAAGCAGGACGACGATGATCGCGATAACCAGCAGGACGTGGATGAAGCCGCCTATGGTGGTCGAGGTGACCAGTCCGAGCAGCCACAGGACGAGCAGTATGACGGCGATGGTGTAGAGCATGGAATCCTCCGTTCTCATGTGTGCAGGCTTCACTATCGGCGCTGTTGCGGAGGGCGTCGGTATGCTGGCGCACATAAGCGGTGAAGGGGCTTCAGGCGCTCTCGTGCATGCCGAATAACCGATAGCGGTTGCGGCCGGCCTGTTTGGCCTGGTACATCGCCTGGTCGGCATGACGCAGCAGGTGGTCGGCATTCGAGGGGTCCTCCGGGTAGAGCGTCACGCCGATGCTGGCGGAGACCTGCAGTGTCACGCCGCTCAGGGACACCGGTGCCGAAGCGGACTGCAGCAGGCGGACGAGCATCGGCGTGGAGTCCTGCAAGTGCTCCAGGTCGACCAGCACGGCGACGAACTCGTCGCCACCGATGCGTGCCAGGGTGTCTCCCTCGCGCAGGGCGGCCTTCATGCGCTGTGCAAGGATGACCAGCAGGTCGTCCCCGATCTTGTGCCCGTATTGGTCATTGACTTCCTTGAAACCGTCGAGGTCGAGGTAGGCCACGGCGAGCGAGCGTCCGCGGCGCTGACACTGGGCCATGGCGTGCTGCAGGCGGTCGGCCAGCACAATGCGGTTGGGCAGGTTGGTGAGCAGGTCGTAATGCGCGATGCGTTCGAGCTGCTGCTGCTGCGCCTTGAGCGTGGTGATGTCGGTCACGACCGTGTTGCAACTGAGTCTGTCCGGGGCCAGTGTGGCCTCGATGCTCACGATCCGCGGGGGTGCATGATCGCCGGCGAGGTGCAACTCACGGGCGGGCACGGGCTGGGCGTCGAACACCTGGCCCAGGAAAGCATTCAGCCCGGGCAGCTCGTGGGTGGCGATGAAGGCCCCCAGTCGCGTGTGGCCGAGATGGCTGCGCTCAAGGCCGAGCAGTCTTGCGCCGGCAACATTGGTCTGCAGGATCGTGCCGATGCGATCGAGGGTGAAGTAGGCCAGCGGAGAAAAATCATAGAGGTCGGTGTAGCGCTTGAGCGCGGCCTCGAGCTGCGCGCGTGCGCTGCGCAAGTCCTCGTTCTGCATCTCGAGCTCGATCTGATGTACCTGCAACTCATGCAGCAGGCGCTCGTTGTCGTGAGCGGTCTGGTTCGCGGCGGCCTTGCCGATACGTCCCAGGCGTTGCAGCCGCCGCTCTGCGCGCAGCCGCAGACGCACCCCGGGGTCGCTATTTCGTGCTTCTGGCAAGTCGCAGCTCCAGAATGTCCTGCGCCTTCGTCAGCACGGCCTCGAGGGTCCTGGAACGATCCAGCTCTTCGCTCTGCTCGGCAAAACGGCCCTGCAGCGCCGCAAGTGCCTCGCGCAGCGTGTCCTCCTGGGTCTTGGCCACGGTGATGTCCACGAAGGTGATCACCACGCCGTCGATACGGTTGTCCTGGGTGCGGTAGGGCATGATGCGCACCACGAACCAGCGCCCGTCCCGCGCCGGCACGCGGCATTCGTGAAAGATCAGCGAGCGCAGCACCTCGCGCACGTCATCGGCCAGTTGAGGGTAGTCCAGCTCGGTGACGAGGTCGGTGACCGGGCGGCCGGCGTCGCCCGGGATCAGCTTGATGATGGTCGTGGTCTGGTTGGTGAAGCGGCGCACCCTGAGGTCGTCGTCGAGGAACAGGGTGGCGATGTCAGTGCTGTTGAGCAGGTTCTTCATGTCGTCGCTGGCCTGCGACAGTTCGTCCACCTTGGCCTGCAGTTCGTGGTTGACCGTTTGCAGTTCCTCGTTCATCGACTGCATTTCCTCCTTGGAGGTGGTCAGTTCCTCGTTCGTGCTCTGCAGTTCCTCGTTGGTGGACTGCAGCTCCTCGTTTGCGGCCTTGAGCTCCTCCTGCGAGCTTTGCATCTCCTCGCGGGTGATGTGCAGCTCGTCGCGGCACTGCTTGAGTGCCTCTTCTGCTGCGCTCAGCCTGGCGCGATGCGCGCCGAGATGATCGGTCACGGCGGCGACCGGCGTCATGTCGGGCGGGATGACGTCGCTGAACACGACCAGCACCATGTCGCGCGCGGTACCCGGGGTGATCATCGGCTGCAGCGTGACGTCAACGTACTGCGTGCCGCCATTGGTCCCGACGCGCAGGGACTTGAGGCACACGGTCGCCTTCTGGCGCAGCGCCTTGCCGAAGGCGGCATGCACCGCGCCGCTCAGGCCCTCGCGCAACATGGCGAAGATGTTCAGGTTGGCCTGGCCGGCGGCCGGCTCAAGGTACTTTCCGGTTTTGCCACTGATGTAGGCGATGTCCCCCTTGTCGTTGGTCAGCACCGCGGGCGGGCAGTGGTGCAGCAGGAGCTGGGCCTCGGTGAGTGCCTGCAGGTTGGGGGCCGACAGCGACGAAGGCTCGGCGGCCGTGCTTGCACCGGTCGCCACCGCGGTCGATCCGCGCGTCTGGCCAAACGCCGATGGAAAGCCCGCGAGTTCGGTGCGCGCATCGTGGTCTTGCCGCCGGTAGAGGCGGGTTCGCCCGGGCAGGGGGGCGAACAGATCGGTCGCGTCGCCGATCGTTTCCGCGCTGCCCAGCATCAGCACGCCGCCGGGCTTGAGGCTGTAGTGGAACAGCGGCAGCAGCTTCTTCTGCAGCTCGGCTTCGAGATAGATCAGCAGGTTGCGGCAGCTCAGCAGGTCGAGCCGGGTGAAGGGGGGATCCATCACCAGGTTCTGCGGCGCGAAGATGACCATCTCGCGGATCTCGTTGCTTACCCGATAGCCGTGCTCGTCCTGCACGAAATAGCGCTTCAGGCGTTCCTCGCCGACGTCGGCGGCGATGTTGGCGGGGTAGTTCCCGGTACGCGCCTTGTCGATGGCGTCATGGTCGAGGTCGGTGGCGAAGATCTGCAGGCCATGGCGTGCGGCGGGCGTCAGGTCCCGCAGCACCTCGCGGAAGACGATGGCGAGCGAGTAGGCCTCCTCGCCGGTCGAGCAGCCGGCCGTCCACGCCCGCAGCACGCTGCCCTCGGGGTGAGTGGCCAGCAGCGCCGGCAGGACTTCGGTGCGCAACTGCTTCCAGACCTCGGGGTCGCGAAAGAAGCGGGTGACGCCGATGAGCAATTCCTTGAACAGGAGCTCGGCTTCCTGCGGGTTCTCGCGCAGGTAACGCACATAGTCGCCGATGTGGGGGATCTGGTGCAGCCCCATGCGGCGCTCGATGCGGCGGTAGAGCGTGCTCTTCTTGTAGAGCGAGAAATCGTGGCCGGTGCGGGCACGCAGCAGCACCAGAACCTTCTCCAGGCCACTCTGGTTGGTGTCTGTCGACTGGCGGGGGAGCAGCTCGGTCAGTGTTGGCAGGTGCTGGAGGTAGCCGATGATGCGGCCCGGCAGCTCTGCTGCGCTTGCGACCACATCTGCCTGGCCGTCATCGACCGCGCTGCGCGGCATGCCGTCGAACTTGGCCGAGGCGGGAGTCTGGACGAACACTGCTCCCGCTTTTTCCTTGATCGCACGCAGGCCCAGCATGCCGTCCGAGCCCATGCCCGACAGGATCACGCCGATGCCGAGTGCCTGCTGGTCGTCGGCGAGCGCGCGGAAGAAGAAGTCGATCGGCAGGCGCAGGCCGCGCGGGGCGGCCGGTTCGAGCAGGTAGAGCACGCCGTGCAGGATCGACAGGTCACGGTTGGGCGGGATCACATACACATGGTCGGGCTCGACCTTCATTCCGTCCTCGGCCTGGGTGACCGGGATGGTGGCGGCGCGCTGCAGCAGTTCCACGATCATGCCCTTGTAGGTCGGATCCAGGTGCTGGACGACCACGAAGGCGAGGCCGGAAGTGGGCGGCACGCTGCCCAGGAACTGCTCCAGGGCCTCGAGCCCGCCCGCCGAGGCGCCGATGCCGACGATCGGGAAGGCCGTTGCGGGCGTGTCGCCGCGTGGCTCGGCGCCGGGCGTGGCGGCTGGCGGGGGCGCTGACTTCGTGCGCGGATTACTGCGCGGACGCCTGGGCTGTGCGGTCATTGACTACCTGATGTTGAGGATCCGTGTGGCGGCGATCATGGTCCGCCGCTTGCCCGCTCGGGAAGATGTCGAGCACCGCCATCTGGATTTCACGACCGCTCTCGTCGGTCACGGCCTGGATACGGACCGGCCGTTCCGGGTGATGGGCGGTGGCGAGCAGCACGAGCTCGCAGCTTCGCCGGCACCTGCCGCGCAGCTTTTCGTCCAGAAAATCATTGAACACGGGCAGGAACTCGGGCTTGACGAACGCGGCGAAGCGGTGAGGCCGCGTATGCGAGCGCTGGATGTCGAGCAGGATCGCCCCGGCCAGGTTGAACTGGACGATCACGCCCGCTTCATCGAGCGTGAAATAGGGAATGGGGGCGAAGTCGTAGATGTCGGCGTATTTGCGGTGCAGCGCATCGGCGTCGTCATAGGCCTGGCGCAGGGCCTCGTTGCTCATCTCGAGCTCGATCTGGTGCACCTCGAGTTCGTGCACGAGCCGTGCCTGCTGCCATGCCGCGTCCGCTTCGGCGTCCGACGCTGCGTTCGATGCTGCGAGCCGGTCGGCCTTTTCTTTCTCCAGTCGCGCTTCGGCCCGCTTGCGCAGGGTGGCCGGATTGGGCCGCGCACGGTCGCTGGGCAGGATTACCTGCGGGAGGTGGAACAGGCGTTCGTACTCCGCGCGGACGACGCTGTAGCACTCGCACGCACGCGCTTCGAGGCCGGGGCGGTCGGTGACCGTGATCTGCCCGCGGCGGTACTGGATGAGGCCGGCGGCCTGCAGCTTGCCCGCCGCCTCGGTGACCGCCTCGCGGCGCACGCCGAGCATGTTGGCGATCAGCTCCTGGGTCATGTTCAACTGATTGTCTGGCAACTGATCCAGGCTCAGCAGCAGCCAGCGGCACAACTGCTGATCCACCGCGTGATGGCGGTTGCACACCACGCTCTGCGCCATCTGCGTCATCAGCGCCTGCGTGTAGGACAGCGCCAGGCGCAGCAGGTGGCCGTGCTGGTTGAGCTCCCAGGTCATCACATCGGCGCGCAGCCGCCACGCCGTGCCTGCGCACTGGACCACCGCCTTGTGGGTGGAGGTTCCGCCACCGAGTACCAGCGGAATGCCGACCAGGCCATCCTTGCCGATCATGGCCAGCTCGGCGGTGGCGCCGTTTTCGGTGGTGAACACCAGCGACACGATGCAGGAGGTCGGGAAGTACACGAAGCCGAGCACGTCTCCCGGTTCGTAGAGCACATGACCGAGCGGCAGGGTGACCTGCTCGAGATCGTCCATCAGTCGTGCACGCTCGTCCGCCGGAAGGGTGGCGAGGATGCGGTTCTCGCCGGCGGGGGGCGGCAGGGGCTCGCTCATCGTGGTCTCCTTTCAGTTGCCGCGCGCTGGTGCGCGCGGGGCGTTGTCAGGGGCCGGGGTACGCTGCCGAACAGATGCATGCAGCCCGAATGCAATGATAGTCCACCAAGAAACGAATGCCGCTTCGGCAGGACGCTCGTGGCGCAGGGAAGGTCGCCGGGGCGTGGCGCGTGAGCTTCTGGGGCGCACTGGCGATGGCGATGACCGCGGGTGTCGGCGCGCTGTTCGGCGCCGTCGTCTGACTCACGCTGGCGATATGGCAGGTCAACACCTCCGCGCTGAATGGACCGGCAGGGAATCCGGCGGGCCTCCGGACGCGCGCTCCTGATGACCTGTTGGCGGGTGCGGCTGCCGTCCTTCAACCCGGCAGTGTGCGCAGCCAGTTGCGCAGGATCTCGGTGACCTGCTCGGGCTGCTCGAGTGGCGAAAGGTGGCCGCAGTTCTCGATGACCTCCAGTTTCGCGCCGGGTATTGCCGCGACCAGTTCTTCGTGCACGGCGGGTGGCGTGATCACGTCCTCGCGGCCGCAGATCACCAGGGTCGGGCACTTGATGCGGGCGAGCCCGGGGCGGCTGTCGATGCGGCCGATGATGGCGCGTTCCTGACGCACGAAGACCTCTTTTCCCAGTCCGTTGGCGGATGACTGGAACATGCCGCCGACCTCGGGCGTGCGTGCATGATCGGGGTGCGCCATGCGCGTCAGCAGGGTTTCGATGACGGTCTGGAACTTCGTTTCGGCGAGCTCGATGAGCTTCTCACGCGCGGCGGTGGCTTCGCGTGTCTCCGGGTGCGCGCTCGTGCTCATTAGCACCAGCGCGCGGACGCGTTCGGGCGCCTGACGCATGATCTCCAGCGCGACGTAGCCGCCCATCGACAGGCCGACGAGCACGAACTGTCCGTCCGGCGCAGCGGCGAGTGTGTCGGCGGCAAGCTGCCTGATCGTGGCAGCGCCGGTGAGGTCTGCGATGGTGATGCCGGCAACGTCGGCCAGCGCTTCGGCTTGTTGCTCGAACAGGCTCGCGTCGTTGAGTAGTCCCGGCAAAAGGACCAGGTTGGGGTTCTTGATGGTGGTTCTCCTCGGGCGGTGAGTGCGAAATGCGAAACGCGAAAGGCGAAATGCACGCGTTGCCGTGCCGGCTAAACGCCCCAGACCACAGGTGCGCGTTCGGCCAGCGCGCGCTCCATGAGCTCGAGCATCGGCACCGCACGCACGCCGAATCCGACGCGCTCATCGTGCTCGTCGTCCCCGCCAGCCACTTCTTTGCCGGCGTTGTCGACCGCCGTGAGCGGCTGCGTCCTGTCGGCCGCAATGGCTGCCCGGACGCTGTCGATGGCGGCCGGAAGCTGGTCCACCGTGATGATCCCGGTGGCCGCATCCGGGGCCTTGCCGATGCAGCGCAGGAAATCCTTCGCGGCAGTGTCGAACATCAGCACATCGTTGCTTGCAGTGGATTTGAAGGTGATCAACATGGCGGGGCGCCTCATGGTGTGGCGACCCCCGCCGGATGTTCAGCATGAGGATCGCATGGAGAACCGATCCGGGTTCGATTCCGCCGGCACGTCTTGTGCCGTGGCGGAGTGTGTTGTCAATCGGTCTTCTTGACCGCGTCCTTGATGTCTTCCTTCAGGTCGCCGTAGTCGGCCTGGACCTCGCCGACTGCCTGGTCGATCTTGCCTTCTGCTTCCAGGCTTTCATTGCCGACCACCTTGCCGGTGATTTCCTTCACCTTGCCGGTCGCTTCCTTCACACGGCCCTTGACTTGATCCTTGTTCATGCTCGTCTCCTTCGCTCTGGGTTGGCCTTTCGGCGCCGCTGCACGGACGGTGGCCGGCAGCGGGTTCATGCAGGGTGGGCGCATCCATCAGGGCGGTCTGTACGTCAGGGCACATAAGCCGCGGTGAAAATTGCCGGGCTTGTCATCAGCGCCTGCGTGCGCCGTCGAACAGATGCGTGCCGACATAAGGAATACAAATTCCACCGGACACACGTCGCGCAGCGGGTCTTTGTCCGCAGCCCAAACCGAATGGCGGTATCAGCAGCAGAGGGGCGGCATGATGGGGCTTCCGATACACGATCCGCGCCAGAACCAGATTCTGGCGGCGCTTCCAGCGCGCGACTATGCGCGGCTGGTGGGGGAGCTCGAGCGTGTCACCCTGGTACCGGGCACGCTTCTCCATGCACCCGGTGCGCCCTTCGAGTTTGCGTACTTTCCCACCACCGCCATCGTGGCGCTGATACTTGCCAACGACAGCGGCGCGTCGGCCGAACTGGCGATGACCGGCAAGGACGGCCTGGTCGGCATTCCGCTCGTGCTCGGGGGCGTGAGCACGCGCTTTGCGATGACGGTGCAGAGCGGTGGCGAGGCGTGGCGCCTGCCTGCCGAGGTGATGTGCCGGGAACGGGACCGCGGCGGAAGTCTGCAGCGCCTGTCGCTGTGCTACGCCGAGGCGCTGATGACGCAGATGGCACACAGCATCGTCTGCAATCGCCACCATCTGGTGGATCGCCAACTGTGCCGCTGGCTGTTGTCGAGTCTCGACCTGTTGCCGGGCAATCAGGTCGATGTCACCCAGGAGGTGATCGCGCACATGCTGGGCGTGCGCCGCGAGGCGGTCACCGAGGCGGCGGGCAAGCTGCAGGCGGAGGGCCTGATCCGTTATCGGCGTGGACACATCACGGTGAATGATCGCGCCGGCCTCGAGGCGCGCGCCTGCGAGTGTTACCGCGCGGTACGGGCGGAGTGCGACCGCCTGTTCGAAGCTCAGGCCGCTTCGAAATGCTCCAGCATCAACTGCACGCTCGACACGCCGCGGAACTCGTTGATGCCCAGGCGGTAGGCCGCGTGGATCTGCTCCGGGGCGCCGCCGGCGTGGTTGAACTGGATGGCCTCGTAGCGCGCGGCGTTGCGGCACAGATCGAGTTTGAGATGCTTGTCCTTCAACAGGCGCTGGCGCTCGACGCGGAACACGTCGTCGAACACCGGCGCCGGAAAGCCCTGGCCCCAGATCTCGTGCTCGAGCAGGCGCACGGCATCGAGCGCGAAGTAGCCGGATTCCAGGCTGCCGTCGGTGTCGATGCGGCGCTCGAGCTGGGCGGGCTCGAGCAGCTCGCCGACCACGTCCTCGAAGGCGGCATCGAAGCGCGCGAGCTCGGACTCGCGGATGGTCAGGCCCGCCGCCATGGCGTGGCCGCCGAAGCGGACGATGAGATCGGGGTGGCGCTTGGTGACGAGATCGAGCGCGTCGCGCAGATGCAGGCCGGGGATCGAACGTCCGGAGCCCTTGAGCTCGCCGTCGTTGGCGCGCGCGAAGGCGATGGTCGGGCGGTGCAGGCGCTCCTTGATGCGCCCGGCGACGATGCCGATCACGCCCTGGTGCCAGTCGGGCTCGAACAGCGCGACGGTCGCGCGGTTGCCGGCGTCGAAGCCTTCCAGTCGGGCCAGCGCCTCCTCCTGCATACCGGCCTCGATGCTGCGGCGCTCGCGGTTGAGCTTGTCGAGCTCCTGGGCGATGTTCATCGCGCGCCCGGGGTCGTCGGTGATCAGGCACTCGATGCCCAGGCTCATGTCCGACAGCCGGCCGGCGGCGTTGAGGCGCGGGCCGATCATGAAGCCGAGGTCCATGGTGCTGGCGCGCGCCGGGTCGCGTCCGGCGAGTCCGAACAGCGCGCGGATGCCGGGCTGCAGGCGGCCGGCGCGCATGCGGGCGAGGCCCTGCGCGACCAGGATGCGGTTGTTGCGGTCGAGCTTGACTACGTCGGCCACGGTGCCGAGCGCGACCAGATCGAGCAGCTCGGCGAGGTTGGGTTCCTTGGCGCCGGAAAAGGCGCCGCGCTCACGCAGCTCGGCGCGCAGCGCGAGCATGGTGTAGAACATCGCGCCCACGCCTGCCAGCGCCTTGCTCGGGAACTCGCAGCCGGGCTGGTTGGGGTTCACGATCACGTCGGCCTCGGGCAGTACGTCGCCCGGCAGGTGGTGGTCGGTGATCACCGTGGCCATGCCGTGGGCGCGCGCCGCGGCGATGCCCTCGACGCTGGCGATGCCGTTGTCGACGGTGATGAGTACGTCGGGCTCCAGGCGCGCCGCGATCTCGACCATCGCCGGGGTGAGGCCGTAGCCCAGGGTCACGCGATCCGGCACCAGGTAATGCACGTCGGCGCCGAAGGCGCGCAGCGCGCGCACGCCCACTGCGCAGGCGGTGGCGCCATCGCAGTCGTAGTCGGCGACGATCACCATGCGCGCGCCGGCCTCGATCGCGTCGGCGAGCAGGATCGCGGCCTCGGTCGTGCCGGTGAGCGCCTCGGGCGGCAGCAGGTTCTTGAGGCTGGTGTCGAGCTCGTCGGCGCGGCGGATGCCGCGCGCGGCGTAGAGGCGGGCGAGCAGGGGATGCAGGCCGGCATCGGCGAGGCGGGCGAAGGCTTGCTGCGGGACGGAGCGAGGCTGGATTCGGGTCATCGGTCGAGGAACTGGGTTGTACGGGCGCCGTTCATGGGGATGCCGCCGTGCTCGCGGCGTGTGCCGCTCCTGCCGGGCATCGGGGCCGCGACGGTTCCTGTAGGAGCGCCGGCAGGCGCGAACCGCGGCGCTCTATGCGCGACGGCGCTCGTCGAGCCGTCGTGTTCGCGGCGGCCGCCGCTCCTACCGGGGGGCATCGGTGGGGCCTGTAGGGTGGGGCATCTGCATCTGCATCTGCATCTGCATCTGCATCTGCATCTGCATCGGCGCGGGGGCGATGGATTTCAGCAGCGCGTCGAAGGCGTAGGGCTTGCGCCAGAACTTCCAGCGCTCGCTGCGGTGCAGTTCCAGCTGCAGGGTGCCGCGATCGCCCGGGGCCGTCAGGCGCACGGTGTCGAGGCGGCCGGCGCGGAAGGCTTCGGCGAGCGGGGCGAACCAGGCGCGCTCCAGCGTCTCCAGCCCCCGGCGCCAGGTGTCGAGGTCGAGCTGCTGGGCGGGTTTGCGCAGCGCATCGAGCACGACCAGCGTGTCCTGCGTCAGTGCCGCACCTGGATCGGGCGCGCCCACCGCCACGCCGGCGGCGCGCGCGAGCCCGATGCTGATCGGGTCGGTGGCCTGGACCCGGCGCGCCGGGGCCTGCGGCGGCGTGTCGAGTGCACCCGCGCCCCACAGCCACACGCTATTGACCGCGCGCCGCCCGACTTCCTCGCGGGCGCGGCTGCGCGCATGGTTGTGCAGCACGATCTGCGCCTCGTTCATGGTGCGCTGCCACAGCCGGGCGTCCTCGCCCTCGGGCAGGAAGTGCTTCACCGGCCGCCCGGTCACGTCGTCGAGCGGGTAGAGGGTGACAGCAGTCGGCCGATGCAGGCGGAGGTACCAGCGCGTGGGCGTGCACGCCTCGAAGCGGCCGAGGTCGGCGAAGATGCCGTTGAGCTCGGCAACCAGCTCGGCGCTCTCGGCAGGGTCCAGCTCCTCATCCGGAAACGCCTGCAGCAGCAGGTGCTCGCGTGCGAACGAGAGGTTGACCGGGTCGGCGCACAGCCAGTGGCTGCCCGGTTCGGGCGCTCGCGCATCGGCTTCGCCGAGGCGGCGCAGCATCGCCAGCGGCAGGGTGTCGCCATGCAGGCCGAAGAGTCGCGCGAGCTGGCGGTCGTAGGGCTCGAAGGCCGTCACCTGCCGCCGCCCGCGGCCGAGCAGGCTCGCCAGCCCGTCGAGCGCGAGCCCGGAGGCCGGGCCGAGCAAGGTTGCGACAGGCCATAGCAGGCCGGGAATCAGGAGCTGTATCTGCATCGGGATCGCTTCGTTGGAAGCGCGCGAGTCTAGCACGCGCGACCGGACCGACCCGCCGTGCGAATTCCCACTGCAGCAGCAACGGTGGCTTGACAGATTGGGGTCGAAGGGATTCAATTGATTCACATTGAGCAATCAGGTGATCAAAATGTCCGCCAGCAAGCCGAGCCCATCCACGCGAGAGCCCGCCGTCCCTTACGCTGCGCGAGGCGCGCTGGGCGGGGCCAGCATCGAGCACTACCTGCACGCTGCGTCGGCGCTCGAGCGCGACCAAATGGTGCGCGAGGGCTTCGAGCCCGGCTCGCTCGATGCCTTCGCGCACCGCTTCGGGCGCAGCGGGCGCAGCCTGGCGCAGCTGCTGGGCATGGCGCCGGCCACCTACGACCGCCGTGTGCGCGAAGGCAAGCCGCTGTCACAGGACGACTCCGACCGCGTCGCCCGCCTCATCGACGTCGAGCGTGCGGCCACGCGGGTGTTCGGGGACGAAGCCGCCGCCCGCGAGTGGCTCGGCGCCCCCATCCCGGTGCTGGGCGGCGCGATCCCCATCGAACTGCTCGTCACCACGCCGGGCCACCAGGCGGTGATGAACGCCTTGCGCCGCATCATGGCCGGCACCGCCGCCTGATGGCCGCACGCACGGCCACGCTGTGGCGGCTGGCGCAGGACTGGGTAGACCTGGAAACCGGCGCGCTGCTGTGCGCCGCCGAGGATTTCGCCTGCGCGGGCAACGGCGCCGCCGCGGTCGGCGGGCGCTGGAACAGCGTCGGCCGACCGGTGATCTACCTCGCCGACAGCCTCGCGCTGGCGCAGCTCGAAAAGCGGGTGCACACCCCGATGCGCCCGCCGCGGGAGATGGTCGCGGTCGAGGCGATCGTGCCCGCCGTAGCCGTGGCTACCGCCGAGGGTGTCGTGCTGCCGGAAGACTGGCATGCGGACAACGTCGACTGGTCAGTGGGCAGCGCTGCTTCGCAGTGCATCGGCGACGACTGGCTGGCGCGCGGCACGTCACTGCTGTTGCGCGTGCCCTCGGTGGTCGTGCCGGTGGGCTGGAATTACCTGCTGAACCCCGCGCACCCGGATGTGCGCCGGGTGAGGACGCGGCGTATCCAATACCGGCCCGATGCGCGGTTGTGGTGAAGGGGGTGCGAGCGGCGGGCGGGGAGTCCAATCGATCGACTCGGATCCGATCCGTTTTCCAGCAGAAATAAATCTTGACGCGCCTTGCCAGCGAGCGCCTGGCCGGCCTCAGCCCGGAAACCACCTGGCTGCGTTCCGGCGCACGCGGGCGCGCGCGTAACGATGCCGCACCCGCCCGCCTCGCCCGATACAATGGCGCCCATCATGCGCTCACATCCTGCCTCCAACGCCATGGTTTCCGTCGGCGAATCAACGGTTTCCAGCATCCTCTCCGGGGCCGCGCGCGGCCGCCGCGCCGCCCCCTTCCTGCCCATGTCGCGCGCCGAGATGGACGCGCTCGGCTGGGACGAGTGCGATGTCATCCTGGTCACCGGCGACGCCTACATCGACCACCCCAGCTTCGGGATGGCCCTCGTCGGACGCTTGCTCGAGGCGCACGGTTTCCGCGTCGGCATCCTCAGCCAGCCCGACTGGCACTCGGCTGGGCCCTTCCGCGCGCTGGGCAGGCCGCGGCTGTACTTCGGCATCACCGCGGGCAACATGGACTCGCTGGTCAATCGCTACACCTCCGACCGCAAGATCCGCTCCGACGATGCCTACACGCCCAATGCCGAGGCCGGCAAGCGCCCCGACCGCGCAGTGACGGTATACGCCCAGCGCGCGCGCGAGGCCTATCCCGGCACGCCGATCGTGATCGGCAGCATCGAGGCCTCGCTGCGCCGCATCGCGCATTACGACTACTGGTCGGACAAGGTGCGGCGCTCGGTGCTGCCCGACTCCAAGGCCGACATCCTGCTCTTCGGCAACGCCGAGCGCGCGCTGGTGGCGTTGACCCATCGGCTCGACGCAGGCGAGCCGGTCGAGTCCATCCGCGACCTGCGCGGCACCGCCTTCATGGTCAAGCCGGG
>NZ_AMXF01000021.1 GCF_000310225.1 Thauera phenylacetica B4P | reverse complement strand
ACCGTGGCCGCGCTGCGCCGCGGCGGCCTGGTCGATGCGCGCGGCCGCCTGCGCGCCGATCACCCCGACATCGTCACCGACGAGGGCGGGCAGCGGGCCGCGCGGCTCGCACCCGAGGTGCTGTTCACCCAGGCCGACGTGCGCGCGGTGCAGCTGGCCAAGGCCGCCATCCGCAGCTGCACCGAGTTGCTGCTGGCCGAGGCCGGGCTTGCCGCGGACAGCATCGAGCGCTTCGTCCTTGCGGGTGCCTTCGGCGCCTATATCGACATCGCGAGCGGTATCGAGATCGGCCTGTTCCCGCCGCTGCCGCGCGAGCGCTTCGTCCAGGTCGGCAACGCCGCCGGCGAGGGCGTGCGCCGGCTGCTGCTGTCGTGCGTCGAGCGCGCCCGCGCGCGCGAACTGGCGCGCGCGAGTCGCGCGTGCGCGCTCAACGCGCGCGCCGACTTCCAGAAGGTCTTTCTCGGCCACATCGGCTTCGCCCCCGCTTCCGATTCCGCCTCCCCCCCCGTCTGCGCCCTTTCTCCAAGAACCGTCACCGAAGAGAGTCCGTCATGAACGAAACCAACCGCTTTGGCATCCGCATCATCGGCGAGCGCATCAATCCGGGCTTCAAGAGCACGCGGGCGATGTTCGAGGACAAGGACCTCGGCGCCATCCAGGCGCTCGCGCTCAAGCAGGTCGAGGCCGGCGCCTTCGCCCTCAACGTCAACATCGGCCCGCAGGCGATGACCGACCGCGGCTTTCTGGTCGATGTGATCCGCGCCATCCAGGACGTGGTTACGGTGCCGCTGTCGTTCGACGTGCCCACCGCCGAGCTCTTCGCGCTGTGCCTCACCACCTACGACCGCGGCCGCGCCGGCGGCGAGCTGGCGATCGTCAATTCGATCACCGAGCACCGCTGGGAGGCGATGCAGCTCTACCGCGACCTGCCGTTCCGGGTCATGGTGATGGCCTCCGAGCGCGTCATCGACGGGGTGGCGATGAACAACAAGACTGCCGAGGACATCGCCGCGACCGCGCGGCGTGCCGCGCTGCGCCTGCGCGACGAGTACCGCATGCCGCTCGATCATGTCTTCGTGGACCTGTCGGTGAGCGCGATCATCGCCGATACGGAGGGTCTGAACCGCGCGACCCTCGACGCGGTGCGCCTGATCGGCGCCGACCCGGACTTGAAAGGCCTGCACATGATGGGCGGACTGTCCAACATCGGCCAGCAGCTCCCGGTCAGGGCCGCCGACGGCTCGGACCTCAAGCACGGGCTGGAGAACGCCTTCCTCACCCTGGCGGTGCCGTACGGCTTCGACACCGTGCTCGGTACCCCGTGGCGCGGCTACGCGCCGCTGCCCGAGGACGACTACGTGCTCACCGCCTACCGCAACTTCCTCGGCACCACCGGCAGCAACGCGCTGCGTGCGGTGCGCAAGCTCTACAAGGCCTGAACATGACGCCGACCGATCGCTTCGCCATCGTCGCCGACGGCTGGTTCGACGGCGAGCGCCTGCACGCGCACGGCCCCTTCACCTTCCGCATCGAGCACGGCCGGATCAGCGACATCGTCGCGGGCGACTTCGGTGCGACGCTCGCCACCCAGGGAATGGAGATCCTGCGCGGCGGCTTCGTGCTGCCCGGGCTGGTCGATGCCCACGTCCATCTGTTTCTGGACGGCGCTCCCACCGACGGCGCGCAGCGCGCAGCCCATCTCAAGAAGCCGGTGGAAGCGCTGTTCGACACGGCACGCGCGAGCGCCCGCCAGGCGCTCGCGTGCGGCGTGACCCTGGTGCGCGACGCGGGCGACCGCCACGGCATCAACCACCGTCTGCGCGACGAGGCCGCGGCCGATCCTGCGCTGGCGCGGGTGCGCTCGGCCGGGCTCGGGGTCAAGCGCCCCAAGCGTTACGGCGCCTTCATGGCGCGCGACGTCGCCGACGACGCCGCGATCCGCGACTCGGTGCGCGAACTGGCGCGCGACAGCGACGAGATCAAGTTGATCCTGACCGGGATCATCGACTTCGAGGCCGGCGCGGTCACCGACGAGCCGCAGTTCGACCTCGCCGCGACGCGCCTGGTGGTCGATAGCGCGCGCGCCTGCGGGCGCAAGACCATGGTCCATTGCAGCGGGGCCACCGGACTCGAGATCGCCGCCCGCGCCGGGGTCGGTTCGATCGAGCACGGCTTCTTCATGCGCCGCGACCTGCTCGCGCGGATGGCCGAGCACGACGTGGCCTGGACGCCGACCTTCTGCCCGGTGCATTTCCAGTGGGCGCACCCCGAGGCGGTGGGGTGGTCGGCGCAGACCGTGGGCAATCTGCGCCGCATTCTCGACGAACACGCCCGCCACCTGCTGATCGCGCGCGAGCTGGGGGTGCGACTGCTGTTCGGCACCGACGCCGGCAGCATGGGAGTCGAGCATGGGCACGCGGTGCATGAGGAGATCGCACGCTACCTCGAGGCCGGCCTGTCTACCCTGGAAGTGCTGCAGTCGGCCACCGCCGCCGCGCGCCGTCATTTCGGCCACGCCCGTCCGCGCCTGGAGCGTGGTGCGCCCTTCGATGCGATGTTGCTCGAACGCTCGCCGTTCGCCGACATCGGTGCGCTGCGCAAGCCCCTGCGCGCGTGGACCGCGCCGCCCGACCCGGCGTGCGCGCCGGCAGGCCGAGAGGACGCCGAGGCATGACGCGCCCTGTCGCGCGGCGTGCGCGAGCGTCCCGCGGACGCGCCGTACGCGGGACGGACGGAGTGCCGGCCTGATGTATCGCGTCCGTCTGTGGTCCGTGCGCCATGCGCGTCGGCTGAGGAGCCTCTACGAGCTCTTCTCCCGGCTCGCCCCCCTGATGCGGCCCGTAGCCCGGGTCCTCGGTGTCGACCGGACCGCCGCGGTGCTGCGTCCCCTGGAACGCCACGCCAAGGGCTTCCTGTTCGACTGCAGGATGTGCGGTCAGTGCGTGCTCTCGGCCACCGGCATGGCCTGCCCGATGAACTGCGCGAAGGAGATGCGCAACGGCCCTTGCGGTGGCGTGCGGCCCGACGGTCATTGCGAAGTCCGGCCCGAGATGCGCTGCGCCTGGGTCGAGGCCACCGCGGGCACCAAGCGGATCGCGCCCGACCACAAGGCCCACCCCACGCCATTGCTGCCCGCGGTGGACCAGCGCAGGCGCGGGCAGTCCACCTGGATCCAGGTCATCCATGGTCACAAGGAGCCTGCGTTCCAGCCGCCGGTCGCGCACGATTCCACCCGGGAGGCCGAGGAGAGCGCGCTGGAGGCGGCCTGCCGCTCGGGCCGCTTCGTCGTCACCGTCGAGATCGCGCCGCCGGATTCCGCCGATCCGTCCGTCTTGCTGGCCCGCGCCGAGCGCTTCCGCGGACTGGTGGATGCGATGAACGTCACCGATGGCGCCGGGGGCAACTGCCACATGTCGAGCGTGGCCGCCTCGGCCATCCTCGCCCATGCGGGCTTCAACCCGGTGTATCAGGTCGCCTGCCGCGACCGCAACCGCATCGCCATTCAGGGCGACATCCTCGGGGCGGCGGCGCTGGGGGTGAAGAACATCCTCTGCCTTACCGGCGATGACGTCAGCCAGGGCGATCACCCCCAGGCCAAGCCGGTGTTCGATCTGGATGCAGTGTCCCTGCTGCACGTGGCTCGGGGCATGGTCGACCGGGGCGAATTCGCCTCCGGGCGCAAGCTCGAAAGTGCGCCCCGGCTGTTCATCGGCGCGACCTGCAACCCCTTCGTGCCACCCTTCGTCGACCGCATCGCCAATCTGGAAAAGAAGGTCGTCGCCGGCGCGTGCTTCATCCAGACCCAGTTCTGTTTCGACCTGCCGCTGCTGGAGGCCTTCATGGACGGCGTCCGCGCCCGCGGCTTGCATCGCCGGGCGCACATCCTCGTCGGCGTCGGCACCTTGTCCTCGGCAAAGGCCTTGCGCTGGATGGGGGCACACGTGCCCGGCGTCCATGTTCCCGAGGCCGTACTCCAGCGCATCGGCAGCGCGACCGACCAGAAGGCCGAGGCCGCACGCGTGTGCCTGGAGACGATCGAGGCGATTCGAGGCATCGAGGGCGTGGCCGGCATCCACCTGATGGGGCACAGGAACGAGGAGGCCCTGGCGGACATCATCCGCCGGGCAGGATTGCCCGCACGGACTGGCGGCGGTGCGGCGGGAGGCGGTTTTCCAGGACTACCCGGGCCACGGGGTTAGTCGGCGTTCCATCCAGCGTGGCAAGAGCGAGGAGACACGAAAAATGCAGAGACGATACCTTGGGGCCGGTCTGGTCGCGATGACGGCCGCACTTTCTTCCACGGCTGCGCAAAGCCAAGAGGTGATTCTGAAGGTTTCGCACATGTGGCCCACGGCGGCGCTGGGACACCGACAGATCGTCCCGTGGTGCGAAAAGATCGCTGCCGAGTCCGACAACCGGATGAAGTGCCAGATCTATCCGGCGATGCAGATCGGCGGGACGCCGGCGCAGGTCTACCAGCAGGTCGTCGACGGGATCGCCGACATCGGCTGGACGCTGCCGGGTTACAACCCCGGGCGCTTCCCTTCCGTCGAGGTGTTCGAGCTGCCTTTCATGTCCAGGAAGGCGGAGACCACCTCCCGTGCGCTGTGGGAGTACTACGAAAGATACGGCGCGGGCGATTTCGCCCAGGTGAAACCGCTTGCGTTCCATGTGCATGACAACGGACAAGCCCACAACAATCGCCATCCGATTCGGACGATGGCGGATTTCAAGGGACTGAAGATGAGGGCGCCGACCCGGCTGACCAACAGGATGCTGTCCCAGCTCGGTGCCTCGGCGGTCGGCATGCCGATGCCGGCGGTCGTGGAGGCCGTGTCCAAGGGCGTGGTCGATGGCTACCTGCTGCCCTGGGAGATCGTGCCGGCGATGAAGCTGCACGAGCTCACTCGCTACCATTCGGAAACCGCCGCGGGCGAGCCTGCGCTCTATACCGCGGTATTCGTGCTCGCCATGAACAAGGCGAGATACGAAGGCCTGCCCCCCGAGCTGAAGCGTGTGATCGACGCCAACTCGGGGGTCGCGCTGTCGGCGGCGATCGGCAGGGCGTGGGACGAGTCCGCCGCCCCGGCGCGCCAGCTCGCGGTCGGCAACGGCAACCAGTTCAATTCCATTCCCGCGTCCGAAACGGCGAGCTGGCGAGCCGTCGGGGACAAGATCGCGGTTGAATGGGTGGGCGAGGTAACCGCGAAGGGCTATCCGGGACAGGAGATGCTGGACGAGGCGCGGCGCCTGCTCGCGAAGCATTCCGCCCCCTGAGCCTGTGCGACGCCGGCGCCCCGAGCGGGGCGCCGGCTGCCGGCCGCGTTTTCGTCGTTCGGTGGCCGGGAGCCGGTGCGAGGGCGCTCCGCGCGAGCCCGGCCTACGCCGGAGAGGGCGTGCGACAGGCGATGAGGTTCATCGCGAGCATGCTCATGACCACCTCGTCGCGCTGGTTGAGCACCTCGATCTTCGAGCGCACGATCCCACGGTCGGGCTTGGTCGTCGAGCGGCGTGCCTCGACGATCGTGACCCGCGTGCCGAGCACGTCGCCGGGACGCACCGGGGCGGGCCAGCGCAACTCGTCGATGCCGGGCGAGGCCAGGCTGGCGTTGTGGGTGAGGTAATGGTCCGCGTACATCCGCATCATCAGCGAGCCGGTCATCCAGCCGCTGGCGATGATCCCGCCGAAGATCGTCTGCGCCGCCTTTTCGGGGTCGGTGTGGAAGTCCTGCGGGTCGTAGCGACGGGCGAAATCGATGATGTCCTGCGCGGTGACGCGGATCTCGCCGAAGCGATGCACCGCGCCGGGGACGTAGTCCTCGAAATAGCGGTCGTCGATCGGGCTGGCAAAGTGGTCGTAGGGGCGAGGGGCGGCCGGTGTCTTCGTCATTGGGGGGTCTGGCGCAGTTTTTTTCGAAGGATGCCCGAGCCCGGGGTCTGGCTCAATGCCCGTGGAACACGGCAGGGCGCTTGTCCAGGAAGGCACGCATGCCTTCCTTCTGGTCCGAGCTCGCGAACAGCAGCTGGAAGGCCTTGCGCTCGAGCATCAGCGCGGTCTCCAGCGAGGCGTCCTGGCCGGCGAGCAGCACCTCCTTGATCTGCGCGATGGCCAGCGGGGGCAGGGCGGCGATGTGACGGGCGAGCTCGAGCGCGCGCGCCTGGACGGCGGCGTCCGCGACGACCTCGCTGGCCAGGCCCATGGCGAGGGCTTCGGCGGCGCTCACGGGGAGGCCGGTGAGGACCATCTTCATCGCCTGGAACTTGCCCACCGCCCGCGTCAGGCGCTGCGTCCCGCCCGCGCCGGGCATGATGCCCACCTTCACCTCGGGCTGGCAGAACGAGGCGCCTTCTCCGGCGACGATGATGTCCGCGTGCATGGCGAGCTCGCAACCGCCGCCCCACGCATAGCCGTTGACCGCGGCGATGATGGGCTTGGGGCAGCTGGCGATCGTCTGCCACAGGCGATGGGTTTGCCGCAGCAGGATCTCGATCGCGCCGGCCTCGGCCAGCGCGCGCAGGTCGGCGCCAGCCGCGAAGCAGCGCTCACCCCCGGTGAGGACGATGCAGCGCACTTCGCCGGAGCGGCCGAGGCGGTCGAAGTGCTCGGCCAGCTGGCCGCGGGTTTCCTGGTCCAGGGCGTTGCGCGCCTCGGGACGGTTCAGGCGGACAAGGGCGATCTCCGGCGTGGGCTGCTCGACCAGGACTGCGCTCATGGGGGACTTCCTTCGAGGGGGGTGGCGAAAGCGCGACGCACCCGACCGGGGCGCCGCGGGCCCGGACTCAGGCTTGCGCGCGCAGGAACTCGCGCAGGCGGTACTTCTGCACCTTGCCCGTCGCTGTGCGGGGCAGTTCCTCGAGGAAGCGGATCGTGCGCGGACACTTGTAGATCGACAGCGTGTTGCGCAGGGTCGTGGTCAGCTCCTCTTCCAGCTTGCGTGGGTTCACCCACTCGTCCTTGGGAACGACGAACAGCGCGAGGCGGGTGAGGCCGTCTTCGTTGGGTTCGGCCACCACGATCGCCTCGCCGACGCCGGGCACGGTGGCGGCGCAGCTCTCGATTTCGGAAGGGCTCACCCACTGGCCGGAAATCTTGAGCATGTCGTCCGCCCGCCCGCAGTGGTACCAGAAACCGTCGGCGTCGAAGCTGAACATGTCGCCGGGGTAGTACCAGCCGCTGCGCAAGGCCTTCGCCGTGGTGTCGGGCAGGTTCCAATAGCCGACGAGCTGCGAGTCGGTGTGGATGGCGATCACCCCCGGCGTGTCGGGAGTGGTGATCTCCTCGCCAGACTCGTCGATCAGGCGGACCTCCGCCCACGGGACGCGCTTGCCGCAGGAGCCTATCCGGTGGGCATCGGGATGCGAAGACAGGAAGAGGGAGATGGTCTCCGAAGCGCCGATCCCCTCGCAGATGGGGACGCCGAAGTTGTCCGCCCACTGCTGGGCGATGTTCTCGGGCAGCTTCTCGCCGGCCGACACGAAATGGCGGACGCCGCGCATGCCGGCCGAGTTCGCCGCACCCTCGCGCAACAGGTTGCGATACATCACGGGCGTGCTGAACAGGATGGTCGGGCGATGCCGGTCGACCGTGGCGAGTACGTTCTCCGGGTCGGGCCAGCCGGGGGCGACGATCACGGTCGCGCAGCAACGCAGGGCGCCGAGCAGGGAGTGGCCGAGGGACCACGCGAAGAAGAGCTTGGAGGTGTTGTACACGCGGTCGCCGGGCTGGACACCGAAGTACTCGCGCTCCATCTGGTCGCTGTTGAGCACGGAGCGGTGCCCGTGCACCACCGCCTTCGGGCGCCCGGTGGTGCCCGACGAATACACCCAGAACGCCATTTCTTCGGGATCGACCTGCACCGATTCGAGCGTCTCGGGCTGGTCGGTGAGGAAGCGCTCCAGTGTCAGGGCGGGGGCGCTTGCCTCGCCGCCGCGGACGACCACCTGCGGCGGCGCGGCGAGTTCGCCGACGATCTGTTCATAGAGGTGGAGGAACTCCGCATCCACGTAGAGCAGCTTGCAGGCGCTGTCCTGGATGACGTAGAGGAGATCGCGCGGGGCCAGGCGCACGTTGAGCGCGACCGCGACCGCGCCGATGCGCAGCGCGCCGAGATAGGCCGCGGCGAGCTCGGGCGAGTCGTCCATCAGGATGAGGATGCGGTCGCCACGACCGACCCCATTGGCGCGCTGGGCGTGGCCATTGCGGTTGGTCGCGGCGTCGAGTTCGCGATAGCTCGTCGAGCGTTCGCGGCACAGCATGGCGGTCTGCTCGCCCAGGCCTCGTCCGATGGCTCGGCCGATGATCTCGTCGGCGGCGTTCATGGTGTGTTGTGGCTGCAGTTCTTCAGGCATGGTGCGTGCTCCGAAACACGGTTTCGATCGGCGCCGAGGGCTTCGTCCGCGGACCGCGGCACGCCCTCGGCGTGCCGGGTGCCCGGGATCGAGGCACGGCTTGCGGCATTCGCTGCCCGGGGCGCGCTCAGCCCTCTTCGTAGGCCTTGAGCGTCTGCCGGGCGATGATCAGCTGCTGCACTTCGGTCGCGCCCTCATAGATGCGCAGCGCGCGGATCTCACGATACAGGCGTTCGACCGGATGGTTGCTGACGACGCCGCAGCCGCCCCAGATCTGCACCGCGGCGTCGATGACCTGCTGTGCGCTCTCGGTCGCGGTCATCTTGGCCATCGCGGCTTCGCGTGTCACCTTGTGACCCTGGTCGCGGCGCCAGGCGGCGCGGTAGGTCAGCAGGGCGGAGCTGTCCACGCTGGTCGCCATCTGCGCGAGCTTGACCTGGGTGATCTGGAAGTCCGCCAGCTTCTGCTGGAACATGTCCCGGGTGGTGGCGCGGCGCAGCGCCTCGTCGAGGGCATGGCGGGCGAAACCCAGCGACGCGGCCGCCACCGAGGTGCGGAAGATGTCGAGGGTCTGCATCGCCACCTTGAAGCCAAGTCCGGGAGTGCCGAGCATCGCCGACCGGGGAACCCGGCAGTCGGTGAAGCGCAGGCGGGCGAGCGGGTGGGGGGCGATCACCTCGATGCGCTCGGCGATCTCGAGTCCGGGGGTGTCCGCATCTACGATGAAGGCGGAGAGGCCGCGCGCGCCCGGCGCCTCGCCGGTGCGTGCGAAGACGACGTAGAAGTCGGCGATGCCCCCATTGGAGATCCAGCTCTTCTCGCCTTCGAGCACGTAGTGGTCGCCGTCCAGGCGGGCACTGCAGGCCATCGCCGCGACATCCGAGCCGGAACCCGGTTCGGACAGGGCGAAGGCGGGCAAGGCCTCGCCGCGGGCGACCCGGGTGAGATACCGGCGCTTTTGCTCGTCGTTGCCATACAGCGTCACCGCGCCGGAGCCCAGGCCCTGCATCGCGAAGGCGAAGTCGGCCAGGCTCGAGTGGCGCGCGAGGGTCTCGCGCAGCAGGCAGATCGAGCGCGTGTCGATGGTTTCGTGCGCGCCGCCGTAGGCCGTGCCCCCGACGCTGTAGCGCAGCCAGCCGGCGGCGCCCAGCTTGGCGACCAGTTCGCGGCAGGCGGAGTCGAGATCACCATGTTCCGCGGTGACATTGTCCCGGGCCCATGCGTCGAGCTCGGCTTCCAGCTTGCGGTGACGCTCCTCGAAGAAGGGCCACTCGAGATAGGATTTGTCGCTCACTGCATGCTCCATTCGCTCATTGAATCGGCCGCTTTCGCGGCGGTGCCGGCACCGTTGCCCGCATCACATCACTTCGCCGCCGCACACCGAGATCGACTGGCCGGTAATCGCCTCCGAGCCCGGTAGGCACAGCCAGAGTGCGGCGTTGGCGACCTCGCCGGGATCGATCAGGCGGCCCTGGGGGTTGAATCGGGTCAGCTCGGCCAGCGCCTCGGCATGGCTGCGCCCGGTCTTGGCCTCGATGTTCGCGATCGAGTCGCGCACGAGGTCGGTGTCGGTGTAGCCCGGGCAGACGGCGTTGACCGTGACGTTCTTCCTCGCCGTCTCGAGCGCGAGCGCCCGGGTCAGGCCGATCACCCCGTGCTTCGCCGCGCAATACGCGCTGACGTAGGGATAGCCCTTCTGTCCCGCGGTGCTGGTGACGTTGATGACCCGCCCCCAGCCCGCCTCCAGCATTCCGGGAAGGACCGCGCGCGTGCCGAGGAAGACGCCGGTGAGGTTGACATCCAGCATCTGCTGCCAGAGCGAGAATTCGGTCTTGACGAAGGGGGCGCTGAGCGCCTGGCCGGCGTTGTTGACCAGAATGTCCACCCGGCCGAGTCGTGCGACGGCGCCGGCAAATGCGGCGTCGACCGAGTCGGGGCGGGCGACGTCCGCACGCTCGCAATGGACTTCGGTGATCTCGCGCAGCGCGCCGGCCTGTTCTTCCAGGGGGGCCAGCGTCCTTCCCATCAAGGTCACCCTGGCACCCTGCTCGGCCAGGGCACGTGCGATCGCAGCGCCGATGCCGCGTCCACCGCCCGTGATCACCGCGTGTCTTCCGCTCAATGCTGGTGTGGCGTTCATCGACAGCCGTCCTTGCAGTCGGGGTGAATCGGGTTCCGTGATCCGTCGGGGCGGGCGCGCCAGGGCATGGCCCGCCCCGGTCCGCCGTCAGTTGCCTTCGAACACCGGCTTCTGCTTGGCCACGAAGGCATTGTAGGCGCGGGTGAAATCCTGCGTCTGCATGCAGATGGCCTGGGCTTCGGCTTCTGTTTCCAGCGCCTGCTCGATGCTCATGTCCCATTCCTGGTGAAGGCACTTCTTCGTCATGGCGTGGGCGAAGGCGGGGCCGTTCGCCAGCGAAAGGGCCATGTCCCGGGCCTTGGCGAGGACCTGATCGGGCGCGACGACGTCGTTGAAGTAACCCCAGGCGAGGCCATCCTGCGCGCTCATGACCCGGCCGGTGTAGAGCAGCTCGGAGGCCCGGCCGTGGCCGATGATGCGCGGGAGGATCGCGCAGGCGCCCATGTCGCAGCCGGCGAGGCCGACACGCACGAACAGGAAGGCGGTCTTCGCGTCCGGCGTGGCGTAGCGCATGTCCGAGGCCATGGAGACGATCGCGCCGGCACCGGCGCAGATGCCATCGATCGCCGAGATGATCGGCTGCGGGCAGGTACGCATCTCCTTGACGAGGTTGCCGGTCATGCGCGTGAAGGTGAGCAGCCCGTTCATGTCCATCTTGGTGAGCGGCCCGATGATGTCATGCACGTCGCCACCCGAGCAGAAGTTTCCGCCGGCGCCGGTGATCACGATCGAGCGCACGTCGTCGACGTACTGGAACTTGTGGAAGGTGTCGCGCAGTTCCGCGTAGCTCTCGAAGGTCAGCGGGTTCTTGCGGTCGGGGCGGTTCAGCGTGATGGTGGCGACACGGTCGGCCACTTCCAGCTTGAAGTGCTCGGGATGCCAGTCGGCGGCTTTCAGTTTGTACATTTCTGTCTCCAGGGTTCGAGTGGGGGAGGTCTGGCGTTCAGCCGACCATGGTCATGCCGCCGCTGACGCTCAGCACCTGGCCGGTGATGAAGTCGGAGTCGCTGCTGGCGAAGAACAGCACCGCGTCGGCGATCTCCTTCGGCTTGCCGAGGCGGCGCATCGGCGTGGCCTTGACGAAGGCCTCCTGGTGCTTTTCCGGCACGGCGGCAAGCAGCGGAGTGTCGGTGGGGCCGGGGCAGACACTATTGACGTTGATCTTGTAGCGCGCCATCTCGCGGGCAAGCGCCTTGCCGAAGGCGATCGCGCCGCCCTTGGCCCCCGAGTAGACCGTCTCGCCGCTGCTGCCCACGCGGCCGGCGTCGCTCGCCACGGTGACGACCTTGCCGCCGCGACCGCGGGCGATCATGCCGCCGAGGAAAGCGTGGGTGACGAGGACCGGCCCGAGCAGGTTGAGGTCGATGACCTTGCGCCAGAAATCGGGGCTGTTCTCCATGAAGGGCTGGATCTTTCCCCAGCCGGCGACGTTGACCACGATGTCGACCTCCAGCCCCTGGGTTTCCACGCTCCTGGCGAACGCACCGACCGAGTCCTGGCTGGTGACGTCGAGCGAGAAATAGCTGGCCTTGCCGCCACCATCGCGGATTGCGGCGGCGACCGTCGCGCCCTTGTCCTGGTCGAGATCGCCGATGACCACATGTGCGCCGGCCGCCGCCAGGGTTTCGGCCGTTGCACGACCGATACCGGACGCCCCGCCGGTGACTACCGCTGTTTTTCCCTCAAGTCGCATTTTCTTGATCTCCGGATCGGAATCGATGTTTTGCCGCCGACCGCGCATATCCAGGCTTGGTGCCCGGTCGGTGTGCCCGTGGGTGCCGCCGGGGCCTCGGGTCGGCCCTGCGTCGAATGAATGATCGTTCAGTCAGATTTTGAAGTCAACCGGAATTTGAAGGCGGCAGGGCAGAGCGTATTTTCCCTTTAAGGCTGGATTGTGGGCGATTGGCTACTTGATTTTCATGGATCGACGTGCCACGCTGAAAATGAATGGGGAGTCAGTCAAGTGTGACCGGTATTCAAACTCGCATCGAGCCGCGTGACTGGCTCCGCCCTCTCGACCCACGCAAGCGAAAGGAAATCATGATCTCCCTGCATATCGATGGAGCGGTCGCCACCGCAACGCTTTGCCGCCCCCCGGTCAACGCCATCAACGACGAGTGGCTCGATCGCCTCGAGGAAGTGCTGGACCGCGTCGAGGCCGACGAACGCATCGCGGTGCTATGGATCCGCAGCGATCAACGCGTTTTCTGCGCCGGCGCCGATCTGGAGATGATGCGCACCCTGTTCGCATCCGACGCCGGGCGCGCGCGGATGATCGAGACCACGCGCCGGATGCAGGAGGTCTTCGCGCGCCTGGAGCGTTCTGCCAAGGTGTCGGTGGCCGAAATCGGCGGCGCCGCGATGGGGGGCGGCTTCGAGCTGGCGCTGGCGTGCGACCTGCGTGTGGTCGCCGAGGAGGCAAGCGTCGGTCTTCCCGAGGCGAGGCTGGGGCTGCTTCCCGCTGCCGGGGGCACGCAGCGCATGACGCGGATCTGCGGCGAGGCGGTTGCGAGACGGCTGATCCTCGGTGCGGAGCTGGTCGGAGGCGCCCAGGCGGTAGCGCTCGGCCTGGCGCATCGAAGCGCGCCGGCGGCCGAGCTCGAACGCGTCGCGCGCGAGCAGGTCGACCGTCTGGCGGCCCTGCCTGCACCTGCGCTGGCGGCCTGCAAGCGCTGCATCTTCGCGGCGGTGGACGGTTTCGAAGACGGCTACGAGATCGAACTCGAGGGCAGCGCGGCCCTGCTGGCGGCGGCGGACACCCAGGAGCGCGTGCAGCGCTTCCTCTCCCGGCAGAAATGATCCGGCGCGAACGTGTCGGCGCCCTGTCGCCGGGAAGCATGCGCCAGATCGAAGACATGCGTGTACCCTTCGCGCCTTGGGCGCGGGGCGCGGGGCGCGGAGTAGCCGGCATGCTGCCGGCGGCCGCGGAGCGTCTGGGCACCGCGCGGGAGCGGGGAAGATCACAGGAAGAATGACGATGAGTGCAGCGGGCGAGGTCAAGAGCGTGGTGTCGGATCCTAGGCTGGTCGAGGAGCGACGGCGACAGATCATTCTTGCGGCGGTGGAGCTCTTCTCCAAGGAGGGCTACCACACCACGACGATCCAGCAGATCGCGCGCCGGGCGGGAACGAGCACCGGGTTGATCTACCAGTATTTCGGCGACAAGGAGGACGTGCTCTTCCTGACGCTCAAGCTCGTCATCGACTCCTACGAGAACGAGATCCCCTTTCGCCTGGACGGGGTGGTCCATCCGGTCGAGCGCCTGTGCACGGCCTTGTCGGCGTATTGCGGGGTGGTCGATCGCCTGCGGGACGCCACCGTGCTGGCCTACCGCTCCACGATGTCCCTGCGCGCCGAGCGCCGGGCACTCATCAAGGAGGGCGAGACGCGCACCAACCGCCTGATCGAGGCCTGCGTGCGCGACTGCACCACCGGAGGCTTCATGCGCCCGGTTGCCGAGCACCTGCTCGCCTACCAGTACGTCATGTTCGCCCACTCCTGGGCGCTCAAGCACTGGTCCTACCGCGAGCGCTACGCGCTCGACGAATACGTCGAGGAGGGGATCCAGCTCCTCGTCGATCCCTTCCTGACCGCGAAGGGGCGTCTCGCGCTGGCGAGCAAGCGCGCCAGGGACGAGGTGCCGGGCGCGGACCTGCCGGTGGATTGAGGCTGCACCGGTCGCACCGAACGGCTTCACCTGCGTGATCCACTCACGGGCCTTCCGCTGGTCCGGGATCTCCGCCGATGGGCGGCGAGCGAGCCCGGCAATCGGATCCACGCCTTTCGTGCCCGCTGGCGCCGAGGGTAAGGGGCTTCCGCAATTGTGGAGCGAAGGGGCTGTCCTATAATGGCTGAACGATCGTTCATTACAGATGCCCGATCGTGACCCCAGACATATAGACAGAGGAGACGCCGGCGATGCTCAGGAAAATCGCTTTCGGACTGGCCGCCACGGCCATGATGTCGTCCGCTCAAGCCCAGGAGGTCGTGCTGAAGGTCGCGCACTTCCTTCCGCCGATGTCCACGATGCATTCCAGGTTCATCGTGCCGTGGTGCGACAAGATCGAGGCGGAGTCGAAAGGTCGCATGAAGTGCCAGATCTATCCGGCGATGCAGCTGGGCGGCACGCCGCCGCAATTGCTCAGCCAGGTGCGCGACGGCGTGGCCGACATCGTATGGACCATCTCGGGCTACACCCCCGGGCGGTTCCCGATCTCGGAGGTGTTCGAGCTGCCGTTCATGACGACGACGCACGAGGCCAGCGCGCGCGCGGTGTGGGATTTCATCGACGAACACGCCGCGAGCGAGTTCGAGGGCGTCAAGCGCATCGCCAACTGGGTCGTCGGTCCGTATGTGATTCACCTGCGCGATAAGGATCTCAAGACGATCGAGGATTTCCGCGGCATGAAGATCCGTGCGCCGTCGCGGCTGGGCAATCGCATGCTGACCGCGCTCGGCGCCACGCCCGTCGGCATGCCGGTGCCGCAGATCTCGGAGTCGCTGTCGCGTGGCGTGATCGATGCGGCGATCGTGCCCTGGGAGGTCGTGCCCGCGACCAAGGCGCATGAACTGACGAAGTTTCACGTCGAGGTCAGCGGCGGGCGTTCCCTGACCACTGCGACGTCGATCTACGTCATGAACCAGAAGCGGTACGACAGCCTGCCGCCCGAGCTGAAGAAGGTCATCGACGACAACAGCGGGCGCGAGGTGTCGGCCTGGGTCGCGGCAGAGTTCAAGGTGGGCGATGAAGGCGGGCGTGCGGCGGCGCTCGGGCGCGGGAACAAGATCACCGAGATCCCGGCCGACGAGGTCAAGCGCTGGAAGGATGCGTCGCAACCGGTCGTCGATGAATGGATCGCCGAGGTTACGAGCAAGGGACACGACGGTCGGAAGCTCTACGAGCGCGCCGTCGAGCTCGTAGAGAAGCATTCCCGGAACTGAGCGGCGCAGCGCGTGAGGATCGGCCGGCGCCCCTTGGGCCCGGCCGATTTGCTTTGGGGGACGCCTGGCGTGGCTGCCGTCCGCGCCAGGCGGGCCGCAGGGGGCTCCGTGGCCGACGATGGGCGCCGCGTCCCGCGTCCCGCAGCCGGGGCGGTCGGGGATGAACGTGCTTGCGGATGCGTGGTCGGTGCGTATAATGAATGAACAGTCGTTCATATATCGGTCGTCGTGAAAATTCGCTCGCGTCCGGCTGCACGGAGAATGGCATCCCGCCCAGGAGATCGCCGCCCGTCGCGCATCGATATCCTGGCCCGCTCGTCGATCGGTCACCACAAGGAGATTCACATGAAGGTCCGCACGCTTGCCCTCGGAGTCCTCGCCTCCGTGCTCATGCCCGCCACCGCGCAGGCCGAGGCGGTGGTGCTGAAGGTCGCGCACTTCCTGCCTCCGGCGTCGCCGGCGCACACCAAGTTCATCGTGCCCTGGTGCGAAAGGATCAAGGCCGAGTCGAAGGGCGGACTAGAGTGCCAGATCTATCCCGCCATGCAGCTCGGCGGCACGCCGCCGCAATTGCTCACCCAGGTGCGTGATGGCGTCGCCGACGTGGTGTGGACGCTGCCTGGCTATACGGCTGGCCGATTCCCGGTGTCGGAAGTGTTCGAGCTGCCCTTCATCACCACCGGGCGCGAGGCCTCGTCCCGTGCGCTGTGGGATTTTTCCCAGTCCCGGGCGAGCCAGGAGTTCGCCGGCATGAAGCCGATCGCGACCTGGGTGACGGGGCCGTATGCCCTGCACCTGCGCGACCACGACGTGAGCACGCTGGAGGGCCTGGCGGGCCTCAAGGTGCGCGCGCCGTCGCGACTCGGCACCAAGCTGCTCGCCGCGCTCGGCGCCACCCCGGTCGGCATGCCCGTGCCGCAGATGGCGGAGAGCCTGTCCAAGCGCGTCATCGACGGTGCCTTGCTGCCCTGGGAGGTGTTGCCCGCGACCAAGGTCCACGAGCTCACCCGCTTCCACGTCGAGGTGAGCGGCGATCGCGCGTTGCTTGCCGCCACGATGATCTTCGTGATGAACGAGAAGAAGTACGACAGCCTGCCGATCGATCTGAAGAAGGTGATCGATGCCAACAGCGGGCGCGAGACTTCGGCCTGGGTGTCGGCGCAGTTCGTCGAGCCGGACGAGGACGGGCGCAAGCGTGCGCAGGAGCGCGGCAATGCCGTGCGTGCGCTCGCGGCGGACGAGGTGGCAAAGTGGCAGGCTGCGGCGGGCCCGGTGACGGCAGGGTGGGTGGAAGAGATCACCGCGAAGGGCATGGACGGCCGCAGCCTGCACGAGGAGGCGAGGGCCCTCATCGACAAGTATTCGAAGTAGGACGGCAGCACAATCCGGGCCCGATAGCGCGGAACGGCCCGGTGCAAACGACGAGCGCGATCAAGACAAGGAGGATGACATGGCTGAATCCATTGCCGCGCCGGTGAGCCGGCCCAGTGGCGCAATCGGTAGATCCGTGGAATGGGCTTGCGTGGCGATGGCCGTGCTCGCGGGCCTCATGTTCTGCGCCGAGGCGGTGATGTCCGTCGCCAGCGTGATCGGGCGGGCGCTGTTCGACCTGCCGGTCCCAGGCGACTACGAGCTCGTGCAGATGCTGTCGGCGATGGGGATCGCGATGTGCCTGCCTTATTGCCAGTTGCGCAAGGGGCACGTGTTCGTGGACTTCTTCACCTTGTGGGCGCCGCGCGGGCTGAAACGCGTTCTCGATGCGATGGCTGCATTGCTGATGGCCTCGTGTGCCTTCTTGCTGGCCTGGCGCATCTGGGTCGGCATGATGGAGATGCGCGAATACGGCGAGACCTCGATGGTGATCTCCCTGCCGATCTGGTGGGGCTACATCCCGGTGGTGCCCGCCTTCGTGCTGCTGGGCATCACGGCCCTTCGCACGTTCGCGCTGGAGATCGGCGAGGAGGGTTCGAAATGACCAGCAGCCTGATCGGCCTGACCATGGGCGCCGTCATGATGGGGATGCTCGCGCTGCGCGTGCAGATCGGCATCGCCATGTTCCTGACCGGTGCCATCGGCTACGTGTGGATTTCCGGACTCGACCCCTTTTTCGCGTACCTGAAGAACGCCCCCTACGGGCGTTTTTCGCTGTACGACCTGTCGGTCGTGCCGCTCTTCCTGCTCATGGGGCAGTTCGCCACGCACGGTGGGCTGTCGCGCGCGCTGTTCAAGGCGGGCAACGCCTTCATCGGGCACTGGAAGGGGGGCATGGCGATGGCGGGGATCGCCTCGTGCGCCGGCTTCGGCGCGATCTGCGGCTCGTCGCTGGCGACGGCGGCCACGATGGCCCACGTCGTGCTGCCCGAGCTCAAGCGCCACCAGTACAAACCCAGCCTGGCTGCCGGCTCGCTGGCGGCCGGCGGCACGCTGGGCATCCTGATCCCGCCCTCGGTGCCGCTGGTGATTTACGCCATCCTGGCCGAGCAGAACATCGCGAAGCTGTTCCTGGCCGCCTTCATCCCCGGCATCCTCGCCGCCATCGGCTACATGGTGGTCGTCGGCATCGTCTGCCGGCTCGATCCGGCGGCGGGTGGTCCGGGCACGCCGCGGCACAGCTGGTCGGAGCGTCTTGCGACGATCATCGATACCTGGCCGGTGTTGCTGATCTTCCTCGTGGTGATCGGCGGCATCTATGGCGGCTTGTTCACCCCGACCGAAGCCGCCGCAGTCGGTGCGCTCGCCACCGGGATCGCCGCCTGGCGCACAGGAGGCCTCGCCAAGGGCGGATTCATGGCCTGCATCCAGGGCACGGCCACGAGCACCGGGATGATGTTCCTGATCCTGCTCGGTGCCGACACGCTGAACTCCTTCATGGCGCTGTCGCAGCTGCCTGCGGAGGCTGCGGCCTGGGTCGACGGCATGGGCTTCGGGCCCTTCACGGTGCTCTTCGCAATCATCTGCATCTATCTGGTGCTCGGATGCGTAATGGACAGCCTGTCGATGATCCTGCTGACGGTGCCGATCTTCCTGCCCATCGTCCTCGGCATGGACTACTGGGGCCTGAGCGCGGACGACAAGGCGATCTGGTTCGGCATGGTGGCGCTGGTGGTGATGGAAATCGGCCTGATCACGCCGCCGGTCGGCATGAACGTCTACATCATCAACGGCGTTGCCCGGGATATCCCGATGGGCACGATCTTCCGCGGCGTGGCGCCCTTCCTGGTTTCAGACATCCTGCGGGTCCTGGTGCTCGTGCTTTTCCCCAGCATCTCTCTGGTCGCGCTTTGGGTGGTCGGCTGAGCACGATCTTCGCCAGAGAATGAAAAAGGGGCGAGCGGTTAAACCGCTCGCCCCTTTTTCCGATCCATGCGGCGTGCTGTCGCCGATTACCTTGCGGCGCTGTACTTGGCGACCAGCGCGACGGCATCGTCGTAGAGCTTCTGGCCGTCGGCGCCGCTCGCGGTAACCTCCTTGATCCACTCGGCGGTCACCGGCTTGGCGGCCTGCTCCCAACGCGTCATTTCATCGGCGGGGATGGAATAGACCTTGTTGCCCCTGGCGATCGTCATGTCTCGTCCGACGGCATCGGCGGCGACGTGCTGCGCGGCGACCCAGGCGGAAAACTCGCGCCCGCTGTTGGCATCGATCACCTTCTTGAGGTCGTCCGGCAGGCTGTCGTACTTCTTCTGGTTCATGACGTAGATCATCGTCGCCGTGGTCATCGCGCGCTCGACGCCGGACTCCGCGTGGAACTTGGTCAACTCGTGGGCCTTGGTCGGGGGAACGACTTCCCAGGGGATCAGCGCACCGTCGATGACACCCTTGGACAGGCTCTCGGTCATCTGCGGAACCGGCATGCCCACCGGGGTGGCCCCCAGCGCTGCGAGCAGCTTGGTGCCCAGGCGGGAGGGAGCGCGCACCTTGACGCCCTTCAGGTCCTCCAGGCTACGGATCTCCTTGTCGCGCATGTGCAGGATATTCGGCCCGTTGGCCCACACCGCGATCGGCTTCAGGCCGGCGAATTCCTTGCTCGCGTTCGCTTGTACGAAATCCCACACCGCGCGCGCGGAGGGCTCGTGCGTGGTGGTGATGAAGGGGAGCTCGAAGATCTCGGTCATCGGGAAGCGGCCGGGGGTGTAGCCCGGCAGCGTCCACACCACGTCGGCGACGCCGTCGCGTACCTGTCCGAGTAGCTGGGGCGGCGTGCCGCCGAGCTGCATCGCAGGGTAGATCTGGCATTTCAGCCTTCCCTGGGATTCGGCCGCGATCTTGTCGCACCATGGCGCGATCACCTTGGCGTGCATCGGCGTCGTCGGGGGCAGGAAGTGGGCGACCTTCAGCGTCACTTCCTGTGCGTGGCCGACGGCAGGGAGCAACAGGGCCGAAACGAGCCCGAGCGTCGTGGTGCGGATCTTCATCTTGTGTCTCCTCCGGGAAAGGCCTTGTGGCCATAGCTGAATGAACGATTATTCAGTTATACCAGTATAGCCAAAACCCGAGTCCCGTCTACTGTCCGAGGCCATCGGGGGCGGGGATCTGGAGCGTCCATGCGTGGTCTGCCCGGGGAGGCTCGTCGGCACAAGGGCGCGGCCGCTGGCGCCCGGGCCCGGCGCGGCCTTCGGCGAGCGCAGGCGCCGCCCGGGTGGTTCAGGCCTGGACCCCGCGGCGCACGATGTCGACGATGCCGGCCGCGATCGCTTCGGGTGTCCGTCGCCCTTCGCGGTACCAGATGAACACCCAGTTGAGCGCGCCCAGCAGGACGAGGCGCAGCAGGCTGCGGTCGGCGTTCGGCGCCAGCGGGAGCGCGGCGATCAGTTCGCGGTAGAGATTCTCGAAGGCCTCGCGATCCTCCAGCGTCATCGCCAGCAGGTTCTGGTGGTCCGTCAGGCCGATGCTGCGTCCGGTGATCCGGTCGATCGGCGAGTCGCCGACCATGCCTGAGACGTGCACTTCGCAGGCGCGACGCAGGCTGTCCCATGGGTCGCTGCCGAGCGCCGCGGCGGCGCTGGCGCGTTCGCGTACGCGCCGGAAGCCCTCCCGATGCACGGCCAGGAAGAGCGCGTCCTTGGAAGGGAAGTGGTGATAGACCGAGCCGGGGAGCAGTCCGGCTTCGCGCGAGATGTCCCGGATCGAGGTGCGGTCGTAGCCTTGCTGCGAGAACAACCGTGCCGCCGCGTGCAGGATCAGCTGGCGACGGTCGGGGGGCTCGCTGGCTTCGCTCGGGCTGCGTTGGACGCTCGAGCGCATGGCGCCGGCCAGTCGGTCGCTGCGCCTGCCGCGCGCGAGCAGCGCCTGCTGGTTCGCGTTCAGCGCATCGATCCCTTCGGGCGCCGATGCCGCCAGGGCCTGCAGGCGCTTCACCGCAGTCTCCAGCCCGTGCCGCTGCCAGATATAGCGCACACCCGAGGCGGAGATGTCGAGCCCATCCCGGCGCAGGCGTTCGGCGACGGCAGCCTGGCCGAGCGTCGGCTCGCTGCGGGCGAGCCGGAGGATGGCGGATTCGGCCGTCTCGGCGGCGGGAGAAGGGGAGGGCGAGGTCATCGGATCGTCGCAGGCAGCTTCGGCTTAGGGCGGGAGCGGATTCTAGCCGCCTTGTGGAGGCTTCGTCCGGGCGAAGCCTCCGTGCATCGAGGCGCAGCCCGTGGGGAAGGGTAGCTGATCTTTTGACCGGACGTTTGACAAGTTAGTTCGTCAGGCGTAGCTTTGCCCCTGCGCCACCACCGCCCGGCGGGATCGGCGGAGACCTGATCGCCGGCATACGGGGCGGGGTGGTGGAGAGGGCAGCAGGTCGGGCAAGAAGTCGTGGAGCAGGTTGTGCAGCGTGAGGGCGGGTCGTGCGACGGCCGGCTCCAGGTTTCATCCAACGCAGTCTTCCGGATCCCTAAGGATCCGGATTCGCAATCAGGAGGAGGGATGATGAACAAGATCAAGAATCTCGTAATGCTGTGTGCCACCCTCGGCGTGCTCGGCAGTCCGCCGGCACTGGCGGAAGTGGTTGTGGGCGTTTCCGTGTCCACAACGGGGCCGGGCGCCTCGCTCGGAATTCCCGAAAAGAATGCGGTCGCGCTGTTTCCGACCACGATCGCGGGAGAGACGGTGCGCTACGTCGTCCTCGACGACGGTTCCGATCCGTCCACTGCGACCAAGAACGCCCGCAAGTTCGTCTCGGAGGAGAAGGCCGACGTACTCGTGGGTTCGGCGGTGACACCGGCCAGTGCCGCGATCGCGCAGGTCGCATTCGAGACCGGGACCCCGCACATCGCGCTCTCGCCGGTGACCCTTCCGGCCGATCGCGGGCACTGGGTGTTCCGCACGCCGCAGCACAACAGCGTGATGGCCGGAGCGCTCGTCGGTCACATGCAGTCCGCTGGGGTGAAGACGCTGGGCTTCATCGGCTTTGCCGATGCCTACGGCGACGAATGGCTGGCTGCGCTCGAGCCGCTGTTGCAGAAGGCCGGCATCAAGATCGTGCAGGCCGAGCGCTTCGCACGCAACGACACCTCCGTCACCGGGCAGGTCCTCAAGCTGGTGGGCGCGAAGCCCGATGCGATCATCGTCGTCGGCTCCGGCAGTCCTGCCGCCCTGCCGCAGACCACGCTGGTCGAGCGCGGCTACAAGGGGCAGGTCTACCAGACCCATGCGGTCGCCAACCAGGCCTTCCTCAGCGTGGCGGGCAAGGCCGCAGAGGGGGTGATCCTGCCGGTCGGGCCGGTCGTGGTGGTGGACCAGATCCCCGCGGACCATCCGTCCAAGGAGATCGGATCGGCCTTCGTGCGTCGCTACGAGGAGAAATACGGTGCCGGCACCTTCTCGTCGTTTGCCGGTCATGCGCACGACGTGTTCCGGCTGCTCGAGGCGGCCGTGCCGGTCGCGCTGAAGACCGCGGCACCGGGAACGGCGGAGTTTCGCCTGGCCCTGCGCGACGCCCTCGAGACCAACAAGGAGGTCGTCGGCGCGCATGGTGTGTACAACATGAGCGCCGAGGATCATTTCGGTCTCGACACGCGGGGTCGCGTCCTCGTCCGTATCGAGAACGGCGGCTACTCCATGATCGGACAGTAATTGGCCGGAACAGGCAGGAGGGTCGTCATGACCGCAGATACCCGGAAGATGGAGCGCATGTTCACCCCCCCGGTCGTGGAGGTGGAACGGCGGCCGGACGGCACGCAGGTGCTGCGCTCGGGAATTCCCTTTCCCGAAACCTATGCCCGCTGCGTGGGCGACTGGTTCGAGCACTGGGCAACGGCCGCGCCCGATCGCCTGTTCCTGGCCGAACGCGATCGTGACGGCGGCTGGTCGCGGCTGACCTACGGGGAGGCGAGGCGCCGCATGGTGGCGGTCGCCACTTGGCTGCTCGGGCAGGGTCTCTCGGCCGAACGGCCGGTGGTGATCCTGTCCGACAATTCGATCGAGCATGCCCTGCTGATGCTGGCGGCGATGCACGTCGGCGTGCCGGTGTGCTCGATCTCGCCGGGCAACTCGCTGATGTCGAAGGATTTCGCCAAGCTCAAGGGCAACATCGCGCTGCTTCGCCCCGGCGTCATCTACGCCGATCCCGCGGAACGCTTCGCACCCGCGCTCGAGGCCATCCGCGAGCTGCACGACGCCGTCGTGGTGGCGGGTGGCAACAGCGCGCCGAGCGACGGCGTGCAGGCGTTCGCCGGCATCGAGGCCGCCACGAACGAGGCCGCCGTGATGGCGGCGTTCGCAGAGGTGACGCCCGACACGATCGGGAAGTTCCTGTTCACCTCGGGCTCGGTGGGTACGCCCAAGGCGGTCGTCAATACCCAGCGCATGATGTGCTCGAACCAGCTCGCCAAGGAGCTGATGTGGCCCTTCCTGGCCGGCGAACCGCCCGTGCTGGTCGAATGGCTGCCGTGGAGCCACACCTTCGGCAGCAACCACAACCTGAACATGGTCCTGCGCTGGGGCGGCGCGGTGTACATCGACGACGGCAAGCCGACCCCGGCGCTGCTCGAGCGCACGGTGAAGAACCTCAAGGAGGTTTCGCCGACGATGTACTTCAACGTCCCGCGCGCCTACGACATGCTGGTGCCGCTGCTGCGCGAGGATGCCGCCCTGCGCGAGAGCTTCTTCCGCAGGCTCAAATTCCTCTTCTATGCGGGCGCTGCACTTCCGCACCACCTTTGGTCGGCGCTGGAGGACCTCTCCGAGGCCGCCACCGGCAGGAAGGTCATGATCGTGTCGTCGTGGGGCTCGACCGAGACCGCACCGATGGCCACCGACTGCCATTTCGACGCGATCGGGCCCGGGGTGATCGGTGTGCCGGTTCCGGGCACCTCCCTCAAGCTGGTCCCCTCGGCGGACAAGCTGGAAGTGCGGGTAAAGGGGCCGAACGTGTTCCCGGGCTACTGGAAGCAGCCCGAGATCACCGCGAAGTCCTTCGACGAGGAAGGCTTCTACCTGATCGGCGATGCGGTCGAGTTCGTCGACCCGCAACGGCCGGAGCTCGGCCTGCGCTTCGACGGTCGCATCGGCGAGGACTTCAAGCTGCTCACCGGGACCTGGGTCCATGTCGGCTCGCTGCGCGTCGCCGGCATCGACGCGATGAAGCCGATCGCGCAGGACATCGTCGTCACCGGCCACGACCGCGACGAGATCGGCTTCCTCATCTTCCCCAACCTCCCCGAATGTCGCCGCCTGTGTCCCGGCCTGCCGCCGGACGCAGCGCTGGTGGACGTGCTGCTCAACCCGGACATCCGCAGTCGCATCCGCCAGGGCATGGCGATGCTTCGCAGCGGCGGCGGCGGCACGTCCACCTACCCCTCGCGCGCGCTCCTGATGGCCGAGCCGCCCTCCGTGGAGGCGGGAGAAATCACCGACAAGGGCTACATCAACCAGCGCCTCACGCTCGCTCGGCGTGCCGACCTGGTCGAGTTCCTCCATGCCGACATCGCGGACAAGTCCGTGATCACGGTGCATCCCGCAATCTGAACGACCGGAACGAAACAAATGACGATGAGCGAACAACTGGTCAGGACCTCCTCGGAGGAGCACATCTACACCATCACGCTGGCGCGCCCGGAAAAGCGCAACGCGGTCAGCGATCGCCTGCTCGCTGCGCTGGAGCAGGCCCTGATCGCGACCCCGGAGGGTACGCGGGCGATCGTCCTCGCCGGCGATGGCGCGCATTTCTGCGCCGGATTGGATCTCTCCGAGCACCAGCACCGTGAGCCCTTCGGGGTGATGCAGCACTCGCGCGGCTGGCACCGCATTTTCGACCGCATCCAGAACGGCGGCATCCCGGTGGTGGCTGCGATCCAGGGTGCGGTGATCGGCGGCGGGCTCGAACTCGCGACGGCGACCCATGTGCGCGTGGCCGAGCCGAGCACGATCTACCAGCTCCCCGAAGGCCGCCACGGCATCTTCGTCGGCGGCGGCGGCTCGGTGCGCGTGGCCGGCATCATCGGCGCGGGGCGGATGTGCGAGATGATGCTGACCGGACGCATCCTCGATGCCGAGGAGGGGCAGCGGCTGGGCCTGTCGCACTATCTTGTGGGCGCCGGCGAGAGCCTCGCCAAGGCGCAGCAGCTCGCGCGCCGGATCGCCGAGAACGCCCCGATGGCGAACTGGGCGATGGTCTCGGCGATCTCGCGCATCGACAACATGGCCAGCGACGACGGGCTCTTCGTCGAATCGCTGACCGCCGCACTCACCCAGACGAGCCCGGAGGTCGCCGAGCGCATCGGTCACTTCCTGGAGCGCAAAGGAAAGGGACCCCAGCGATGAGCAATCCGTACTCCGCGTCCGAAGCCTCGGCGCAAGCCCGTGCCTACGACGACATCTGGCTGGTGGCGGGCCGACGCACGCCGTTTGCCGACTATAACGGCCCGCTGCGTGACGTCTCGCCCACCGACATGGGCATCTACGCCGCGCGCGCGTTGTTCGAGCGCAGCGGCATTCCCGCCACCGAGGTCGACGGCATCGTCGCCGGCAACATGGCGCAGGCGAGCTTCGACGCCTATTTCCTGCCGCGCCACGTCGGCCTCTACGCCGGGGTAAACCCCAATGTGCCGGCGGTGCTCGTGCAGCGGCTGTGCGGCACCGGTTTCGAGACCATCCTGAACGCCGCCGACCAGATCACCCTCGGCAAGGCCGGCGTCGTCCTGTGCGTAGGCACCGAGTCGATGTCGCGCAACCCGATCGCGGCCTACACCCACCGTGCCGGCTTTCGCATGGGCCAGGTCGACTTCCGCGACTTCCTCTGGGAGGCCACCAAGGACACCGCGCCCGCAGCCAGCATGGGCGATACCGCCGAGAACCTCGCCCGCCGCTACGGCATCGGCCGCGAGGAGGTCGACCGCTTCGCTGCGCAGAGCTTCGCGCGCGCGCTCGCGGGCTGGGAGAGCGGCTACTTCGACGGCGAGGTGTGTGCCGTCACCAATGCAAGCTGGACGCTGGACGGCTACCAGCCGCGCGGGCTGAAGCTGGCCGACCGCGTCGAGCGCGTGGAGCGCGACGGTCACGTGCGCCCGACGAGCCTGGAGACCTTGCAGAAGCTCAAGCCCGCCTTCGGCGGCGTGCAGACCGGCGGCAACAGCTCGGCGATCGTCGATGGCGCCGCGGCGGTGATCGTCGCCCGCGGCGACTGGGTGCGCGCCCACGGCCTCGTGCCGCTGGCGCGCATCGTCTCCGGCGCCGCGGTGGCGGTGCCGCCGGAGATCATGGGGATCGGGCCGGCGCCCGCGATCCGCGCCGCGGCGCGCGCCGCGGGTCTCGGCGTGGGCGACTTCGGCCGCATCGAGATCAACGAGGCCTTCGGGGCGCAGTACCTGGCCTGCGAACGCGAACTCGGGCTCGACCGCGACAAGGTCAACGTCCATGGTGGCGCGATCGCGATTGGACATCCGCTCGGCACTTCCGGTGTGCGGCTCACCACCACGGTGGCGCGTGAGCTGAAGGAGGCCGGGCTGCAGTACGGCGTCTCGTCCGCATGCTGCGGTGGCGGACAGGGTGTCGCGATCGTGCTCGAGAACGTCGGCTGACAAGGGAGAACAGGGCATGAAACTGCAAGGCAGCATCTTCATCGTCACCGGCGGCGCCTCCGGCCTCGGCGAGGCGAGCGTGCGCGCGCTACACGACGGCGGCGCCTGCGTCGTGATTGCCGACCTCAACGTCGAGGCCGGCGAGCGCCTCGCGGCAGCGCTCGGCGAGCGCGCCGTGTTCGCCCGCACCAACGTCGCCGACGAAGGCGATGCGCAGTCCGCGGTCGAGCTGGCGAAATCCCGCTTCGGCGGCCTCAACGGGCTGGTCAACTGCGCCGGCATCGGTAGCGCCGGCAAGGTGCTGGGCAAGAACGGCCCGCTCCCGCTCGCCGACTTCGCACGCTCGATCCAGGTGAACCTGGTCGGAACCTTCAACATGATCCGCCTCGCCGCCGCGGCGATGGCGGAAGGCGCGCCTCAGGACGACGGCGAGCGCGGGGTGATCGTCAATACCGCCTCGGTGGCGGCCTTCGACGGCCAGATCGGCCAGGCCGCGTACGCCGCCTCCAAGGGCGGCATCGTGTCGATGACGCTGCCGATCGCGCGCGAACTCGCGAAGAACGGCATCCGCGTCGTCACCATCGCGCCCGGGCTGTTCCTGACCCCGATGATGCACACGCTGCCGCCCGAGGTGCAGGAGTCGCTCGCCGCCTCGGTGCCCTTCCCGCAGCGCCTGGGGCAGCCGGCCGAATACGCGCGCCTGGTGTGCAGCATCGTCGACAACGTCATGATCAACGGCGAGACCATCCGCCTCGACGGCGCGATCCGGCTGGCACCGCGCTGAACCCGCAGGACGAACAGGAGAAGGTCGAACATGGTCGATTACAAGGCGCCGCTGCGCGACATGCAGTTCCTGCTCGAGGAACTCGCCGGCCTCGACGAGATCGCCGGCCTGCCCGGCTGCGAGGAGGCCTCCGGCGACCTGGTGGCCGCCGTGCTGGAAGAGGCGGGCCGCTTCGCCGCCGGCGTGCTCGCTCCGATCAACCGCGCGGGCGACGTGCAGGGCTGCCGCCTCGATGGCGATGGCCGCGTGCATCTGCCCGATGGCTGGAAAGCGGCCTACGAGCGCTTTTCCGAGGCGGGCTGGATCGGCCTGTCGCTACCGCAGGCGTGGGGTGGCCAGGGCTTGCCGCGCGTGCTCTCGACCGCAGTGTGGGAGATGTGGTTCTCGACCAACATGGCGTTTGCGATGCTGCCCCAGCTCAACGTCAGCCAGGCCGAGGCGCTGCTGATCGCCGGCGATGCGGCGCAGAAGGAGACCTGGCTGCGCAAGGTGGTGAGCGGCGAGTGGGGGAGCACGATGAACCTCACCGAGCCGCAGGCGGGCTCCGATCTCGCCGCCACGCGCTGCCGGGCCGAGCCGCAGGCCGACGGCAGCTATCGCGTCTTCGGGCAGAAGATCTTCATTTCCTACGGCGAGCACGAGCTCACCGGCAACATCGTGCACCTGGTGCTGGCGCGCCTGCCCGATGCGCCCGCGGGGGTGAAGGGGCTGTCCCTGTTCATCGTCCCCAAGTACCTGCTCGGCGCCGACGGCGAGCCGGGCGCGCGCAACGACGTGCGCTGCATCTCGATCGAGCACAAGCTCGGCATCCACGGCAGCCCCACCTGCACCATGAGCTACGGGGACGGCGGCGGCGCCGTGGGTTACCTGCTCGGCGCGCCCAACCGCGGCCTCGAGACCATGTTCATCATGATGAACGAGGCCCGCTTCGGTGTCGGTATCCAGGGCGTGGGACTGGGCGAGCGCGCCTACCAGTTCGCCCTCGCGCATGCGCGCGAGCGCGTGCAGGGGCGCGACGCGGTGAGCGGGGAGAGCGGGCGGCCGATCCTGTGCCATCCAGACGTCAAGCGCATGATGCTGTCGATGCGCGCCCGGGTGATGGCGATGCGGGCGCTGCTGTACGCCGCCGCGGGCTGGTTCGATCGCGCCCGCCATCATCCCGACGCCGAGGTGGCCGCCAAGTGCCGGCGCTATGTCGACCTGCTGATGCCGGTCGCCAAGGGCTGGTGCACCGAGGTCGGCAACGAGGTCTGCGACGACGCCATCCAGGTCTTCGGTGGCATGGGCTTCGTCGAGGAGACCGGCATCGCGCAGTTCTTCCGCGATGCCCGCATCATCACCATCTACGAGGGCACCACCGGCATCCAGGGCAACGATCTGATCGGGCGCAAGATCTTGCGCGAGAAGGGCGAGACCCTGCACGAGCTCGTCGCCGACATGGGGACGACACTGGAAGCGCTACACGTGGCGGGGGGGCTGGACGAGATCGCGGCCGGCCTCGCCGAGAACCTCGCGGCCCTGAGGCTGGCCATGGACTGGGTGCTGGGCGAGGGCGGCGAACGACCCGGCGAGGTGCTCGCCGGCGCGGTGCCCTTCCTGATGCTGCTCGGCACGGTCTGTGGCGGATGGCAACTGGCGCGCGCGGCGCTGGCGGCGCAGCGGCGGCTGCAGGGTGGGGCGGCCGAGGGAGGCGGGGAGGGGAGCGATCCGACCTACCTGCAGGGCGTCGTGGAACTCGTGCGCTTCTATTTCGCCACCTTCGGTCCCCAGGCGGCTGCGCATGCGGCGACCGTCTGCCGGGCAGGGCCGTCCCTGGAACGCTTCCCCGAGGCGGCGTTCTGAGCGCGGGCGAGAGGCCAGGTCACCGTCACGCCTCGAGCGCGGGTGCTGCATGAACATTTGCGAAAATTAAATTTGCTACAATGCACTTTCTTCGAGCAGATCAGGAAGTGCGATGTGTGGAATTGCAGGTGAGCTGAGATTCGACGACACCCCCCCGGACCTCGCGGCTTTGGCCCGCATGAACGCGCAGCAGCAGGCGCGCGGCCCGGACAGCGGCGGCGTAATTGCGCAGGGCGCGCAGGCCTGGGGCCATCGTCGGCTGAAGATCATGGACCTGTCCGAATCGGCGCAGCAGCCCATGGTCGACCCCGAGCTCGGCCTGGGCATCGTGTTCAACGGCGCCGTCTACAACCACCCCGAGCTGCGCCGCGAGCTCGAGGCCAAGGGCTACCGCTTTTACTCCCACGGCGACACCGAGGTGCTGCTCAAGGCCTATCACGCCTGGGGCGAGGACTTCGTCAGCCGGCTCAACGGCATGTTCGCGTTCGCGATCTGGGAGCGCGACAGCGGCCGCGTGCTGCTCGGCCGCGACCGCCTGGGCATCAAGCCGCTTTACTACGCGCCGATCGCGGGCGGGCTGCGCTTCGCCTCCGCCTTGCCGGCGCTGCTCGCGGCGGGTGGGGTGGACACCGCGATCGACCCGGCGGCGCTCAACCATTACCTCTCCTTCCACGCCGTGGTACCGGCGCCGCATACGCTGCTGGCCGGCGTGCGCAAGCTCGCCCCGGGCACGCTGATGCGCATCGAGCCCGACGGCCGCCGCAGCGAGCGCAGCTTCTGGGGGCTGGACTACGCCCGCGACGCCGCCGATGAGTCACGCAGCTTCGAGGACTGGACCGAGATCCTGCTCGACGGCCTGCGCGCCGCGGTCAGGCGCCGCCTGGTGGCGGACGTGCCGGTGGGCGCGCTGCTCTCGGGCGGCGTGGACTCCAGCCTCATCGTCGGCCTGATGGCCGAGGCGGGTGTGAAGGATCTGCGCACCTACAACGTCGGCTTCGCCGATGTGGGCGGCGAGAAGGGCAACGAGTTCGAATACGCCGACATCGTCGCGCGCGAGTTCGGCACGGTGCACGAGCGCATCTTCGTGCCCGAGCAGGAATTGCTCACCCGCCTGCCCGAGGCGGTGGCGGCGATGAACGAGCCCATGGTGAGCCACGACTGCATCGGCTTCTACCTGCTCTCCGAGGCGGTGAGCCGGCACAGCAAGGTGGTGCAGAGCGGGCAGGGCGCGGACGAGGTGTTCGGCGGCTACCACTGGTACCCGAAGCTCGCCGGCAGCGCCGACCCGGTGGCGGACTACCTCGCCGCCTTTCGCGACCGCTACTACGAGGAATACCTCGCCACGGTGAATCCGCAGTGGCACGGCGTCGATGCGAGCGCGGCCTTCGTCGCGGCGAACTTCAGCGCGCCGGGCGCGGATGACCCGGTGGAGAAGGCGCTGCGTCTGGACACCACGGTGATGCTGGTCGACGACCCGGTCAAGCGCGTGGACAACATGACCATGGCCTTCGGCCTGGAGGCGCGCGTGCCCTTCCTCGACCACGCGCTGGTCGAGCTCGCCGCGCGCATCCCGGCGCGCCACAAGCTCGCGCACGGCGGCAAGGGCGTGCTGAAGGAGGCCGCGCGCAAGCTGATCCCCGACGAGGTCATTGACCGCCCCAAGGGCTACTTCCCGGTGCCGGCGCTCAAGTACCTGCAGGGGCCGGTGCTCGAGCGAGTGCGCGACGCGCTGTCCAGCCAGTCGGCGCGCGAGCGCGGGCTGTTCCGCAAGGACTACGTCGACACGCTGCTCGCCGACCCGTCCGCCCACATCACGCCGCTGCGCGGCTCCAAGCTCTGGCAGCTGGGCCTGCTGGAGTGGTGGCTGCAGACCCATGTGGGCTGAGGGCAAGGCACGATGATCCGCAAGCACATCGCGCGCGCCCTGCGCGCCGAGCAGCGCAGCGCACAACTGGCCGTGCACCGCCCCGCCGGCCAGCCCGAGCCGGCGGGCGCGCCCACGGACGTCGTCATCGAATGCGGCTGGGGGCGGCTGCTGCCGGCGCAGACCTGGCGCGATGCCGCGAGCCTGGCCGAGGCCCTGCTCGCCGAGCGCCCCGGCCAGCGCGACATCGCCTTCTACGTCGAGAAGCCGCACGTGGTCGTGGCGCTCGCACCGCAGCAGCTCTTCCTCGATCCGTCCGAGGCCTTCCGCCTCAAGCTCGCCACCTATCGCGGCGCCCCGCAGCGCACCGGGCGCAGCGGTTTCACCCTGCGCCGGCTGCGCACGCGCGCCGATGTGGCGGCGATCAACGTGCTCTACCGCGCGCGCCGCATGGTGCCGGTGGATGCGCAGGCGGTGTGGAAGGCGCGCGCCAGCCGGGCGATCAGCTACGCGCTCGCCGAGGATCGCGCGAGCGGCGAGGTGATCGGCGTGGCGATGGGCCTGGATCACGTCGAGGCCTTCGCCGACCCGCAGCACGGCGCCAGCCTGTGGGCGCTGGCGGTGGCGCCGCAGGCGGCGCACCCGGGCGTGGGCGAGGCGCTGGTGCGCTATCTGGCCGAGCACTACCAGGCGCGCGGGCGCGAGTGGATGGACGTGTCGGTGCTGCACGACAACGAGCAGGCGATCGCGCTCTACGACAAGCTCGGCTTCCAGCGCATCCCCGCGTTCGCGGTAAAGCGCCGCAACGCGATCAACGAGCCGCTGTTCATCGGCGGCGGCGAAGCGCTGCAGGATCTCAACCCCTACGCGCGGCTGCTGGTGGACGAGGCGATCCGGCGCGGCATCCACGCCGAAGTCATCGACGCCGACAACGGCTACTTCCGCCTCACCCTCGGTGGGCGCAGCATCGTGTGTCGCGAGTCCCTGTCCGAGCTCACCAGCGCGGTGGCGATGAGCCGCTGCCAGGACAAGCGCGTGACCCTGAAGCTGCTCGCCGGCGAGGGGCTCGCGGTGCCACGCCAGGCCGATGGGGACCACGAGGCGGGCTGGCAGGTGCTGCTCGCCGAGCTCGGCGCGGTGGTGGTCAAGCCGGTCGAGGGCGAGCAGGGCAAGGGCATCAGCGTCGACCTGCGCAGCGCGGAGGAGGTGCGCGCTGCGATCGAGCGTGCGCGCCAGTTCTGCGATCGCGTCATCGTCGAGCAGTTCTGCAAGGGCGAGGACCTGCGCATCGTCGTCATCGACCACCAGGTCGTGGCGGCGGCGGTGCGGCGGCCGCCGGAGGTGGTGGGCGATGGCCGCAGCACGGTGCGTGCGCTGATCGAGCGCCAGAGCCGCCGACGTGCCGCAGCTACCGGCGGCGAGTCGCGCATCCCGCTCGACGCGGAGACCGCGCGCTGCCTCGCCGCGCAGGGCTTCACGCTCGACGCCGTGCTGCCGCCCGAGCAACGCCTGCAAGTGCGCAACACCGCCAACCTGCACACCGGCGGCACCATCCACGACGTTACCGCGGCCTTGCACCCGGCCCTGCGCGAGGCCGCCGAAAAGGCCGCGCGCACGCTCGACATCCCGGTCACCGGGCTGGACTTCCTGGTGCCCGCGGTCGACGGGCCCGAGTACGTGATCATCGAGGCCAACGAGCGCCCGGGCCTGGCCAACCACGAACCGCAGCCCACCGCCGAGCGCTTCATCGACCTGCTCTTTCCGCGCTCGCGCGCGGCGACGGCTTGATCGCGCCGATGCCGCCGCCCTCGCGGGCAAGCGCGCGAGCAGCCTGCGGCTGAAGCCCGCCGCGAGCGCCATTCCCCGTCGCGCGCCCAATCCACCGACAAGAGAGGAGACGCCCCCATGAACGACCCGGCCCGAGGCATTCCCCTGCCCGCGATCGACTACGCCTATCTGGAGGAGACGATGCTGCAGCTGCTCGCCATCCCCAGCCCGGTCGGCCTGACCGACGCCGCGGTGCGCTACACCGCCGGCCGCCTCGAGGTGCTCGGCATCCCCTACGAGATCACCCGCCGCGGCGCCATCCGCGCCACGCTCAAGGGCCAGGCCGCGCAGCCGGCGCGCGCGGTGGTCGCCCACCTCGACACGCTGGGGGCGATGGTGAAGTCGCTGAAGCCCAACGGCCGGCTCGAGATCGTGCCCATCGGCCACTGGTCGGCGCGCTTCGCCGAGGGCGGGCGGCTCACCATCTTCACCGACCACGGCCAGGTGCGCGGCACCTGCCTGCCGCTCAAGACCTCGGGCCACGCCTTCGGCGGCGAGATCGACACCCAGCCGGTGGGCTGGGAGCATGTCGAGATCCGCGTTGACCTGCCAGTCGATGATCATGCCGGGCTGGAGGCGGCGGGCCTCAACGTCGGCGACTGGATCGCGTTCGATCCGCAGCCCGAGATCCAGCCCGACGGCTACATCAACTCGCGCTACCTCGATGACAAGGCTGCGGTGGCCGCGCTGCTGACCGCCTGCAAGGCGGTGCGCGACCACGGCCTGCCGCTGCCGGTGGACGTGCATCCGCTGCTCACCATCACCGAGGAGATCGGCTCCGGCGCCTCGGCCGCGCTGCACGGCGAGATCGCCGAGATGGTCAGCCTGGACATCTCGATCGCCGCGCCCGGGCAGAACACCTCGGAGCATGCGGCGACGATCTGCATGCAGGACATGTCCGGCCCCTTCGACTACCACCTCACCCACAAGCTGATCGCGCTCGCCAAGGCGCACGGCATCGCCCACCGCCGCGACATCTTCCGCTATTACCGCTCGGACTCGGCCGCCGCGGTGGAGGCGGGCAACGACCTCCGCACCGCCCTGATCGGCTTCGGCGCCGACGCCTCGCACGCCCAGGAGCGCACCCACCGCGACGCGCTCGAGGCGCTCACGCGGCTCGTCATCGCCTACATGACCAGCGAGCCGGTGGCGCGTCGCGACTGCCGCTCGATGGGCTCGCTCGATGGCTTCACCGAGCAGCTCTGCCCTGGCGACATGGCGGTGCCCGCCACGCCGCTCCCGGCGCCCGAGAGCTTCCTCGGGGAGCGCTGATCGGCGCTGGCCCCAGGAAACCGCGCCTGCGCGCGAACGGCAGGGGTGACTTGTGCGATGGTGGGAGCGGGCTTGTCCGCTCCCACTGTCGCGCGCGGGCCCGAGGGGACGCATAATCGCCGCCTCTCCGTTTGTGCGCGCCGAGCGCGTCCCGTCCCGCGAGCGACCCCATGACCCAGCCTCCCCGCGCCTGCGGCATCGACTTCGGCACCTCCAACTCCACCGTCGGCTGGCTGCGCCCTGACGCGGCCGTCCTCGTCCCGCTGGAGGACGGCCGGGCGACGCTGCCCTCGGCGGTGTTCTTCAACGCCGACGAGGACTCGATCCACTACGGGCGCGCGGCGCTCGCCGAATACCTGGAGGGCTACGAAGGCCGCCTGATGCGCGCGCTCAAGAGCCTGCTCGGCACCAGCCTGATCGACGGCCAGACCGAGGTGAATGGACGCGCGCTCGGGTTTCGCGAGCTGCTCGCGAGCTTCATCGGCGAGCTCAAGGCGCGCGCCGAGCGCGCGACCGGGCGCGCCTTCGACCACGCGGTGTTCGGCCGCCCGGTGCACTTCGTCGATGAGGACGAGGCCGCCGACCGCAAGGCCCAGGACACGCTCGAGGCCATCGCGCGCCAGGTGGGCTTTCGCGAGATCGGCTTCCAGTTCGAGCCGATCGGCGCCGCGCTGCACTACGAGCGCACCCTGAGCCGCGAGGAGCTGGTGCTGATCGCCGACATCGGCGGCGGCACGGCCGACTTCTCCATCGTGCGCCTGTCGCCGCAGCGCGCGCGCGCCGCCGAGCGCCGCGAGGACCTCCTCGGCAACGCGGGCATCCACATCGGCGGCACCGACTTCGACCGCGTCCTGAGCCTGGACTGCGTGATGCCGCTGCTCGGCTACCGCAGCCGCCTGCGCAACGGGGCCACGATGCCGGCGAGCGTGTATTTCCAGCTCGCCGCCTGGCACACGATCAACTTCGCCTACACCCGCCAGGCCTGGGCCGACCTGCAGCAGGTCTACCGCGACGCGCTTGCGCGCACCGAGCTCGACCGCCTGTGCCGGCTCATCAACCTGCGCGAGGGGCACTGGCTGGCGATGCAGGTGGAGGAGGCCAAGATCGCGCTGTCCGCGGCGGAGCGCACGCAGGTGGCGCTCGAGCGCATCGAGCCCGGGCTGGCGCTCGATCTTTCGCGCGCGGCCTTCACCGCGGCGACGCAGGGGCTGGTCGAGCGTGTCGGCGGCTGCGTCGCCGGCCTGCTCGCGGCCTCGGGCGTGGACCGGGAACGCATCGACACGATCTATTTCACCGGCGGGGCGAGCGGCGTGCCGCAGCTGCGCGCGCGTATCGCGGCCGAGCTGCCGCGGGCACGCAGCGTCGAGGGTGACCTGTACGGCAGCATCGGCGCCGGCCTCGCGGTCGAGGCGGCGCGGCGCTACGGCTGAAGCGTCCCCGCGCCGCGCCGGCTGGCGAGGACCAGCAGGTTGCGCGGCGTCAGCGTGCGCTCGCAGAAGGTGCCGATCCGTGCCGTGAAGCCGCGCGCCTCGAAGCCGAGCGCGAGGTCGAGCGCGAGCCACACCTCGAGCGCGCGCCGGAAGGCGTGGCGCACCAGCTCCAGGCGGCGCACCTCGTCGCGCCGGCGCTCGCCGATGGCCTCCCACTGCGCCCAATCCACCGCCGCGGGCAGGCGCACGCCCTCGCGCTCGGCGAGGTGGCGGCAGAAGTCCTCGAAGCGGCCGTTGAGCCAGGCGGGCGGCACCGGGCGGAAGCTGGGCACGGGGCCGCCCTCGATGGCCTGGCGCAGGGCGATGAAGCCGAGCTTCCAGGCCTGGTCGCGGGCGAGGCGGCGGCGGTCGTGGCGCGGCGCGGTCACGGTCTCGGTCACCGCCAGGCGCAGGGTCGCGGCGTCGAGCGCGAGGCGGGCCTCGCCTCCGAGCGGGCGATAGCCGC
>NZ_AMXF01000020.1 GCF_000310225.1 Thauera phenylacetica B4P | reverse complement strand
GCTCGCGCGCGACGCCTGCGGCCGGCTCCGCCGGAGCCCGCGCTCAGCCGCCGCCCAGCCCGACCGGCGCCGGGGCGGTGTTGACGATGCGGGTGAATAGCGCCGCGTACTTGCCCGCCGGTCCCTGCCAGGGGTTGTCGTTGGCGAGGAAGGCGGCGTCGATCTGCGCCCAGTCCTCTGCGCTCAGGTGCTTCCTGGCGAGCGGGAAGATCAGGTGCTCCTCGGTGTTCATGTGCTGCCACTCGTGCTCGATGTAGGTCTTGAGCGCGGCCTGGAAGCCGGCCAGGCCGGCCTCGCCCTCGCGCCGGTAGGCCTCGAGCGCGCCGCGCAAGGTGGCGATGCGCGCATCGCCCTCGCGGTGCTCGGCCTCCAGGCGCTCGATGACCGGCAGCGCCTCCGCGCTGCGCTCGCGCAGGCGGGCGAAGAGATAGGTGTCCTCCTTGGGGTGGTGCACCTTCTCGGGGACCATCTCGATGTACTCGATCATCGACGCCATCAGCTCGAAGTCGGGCTTCAGGCGGCCGGCCTCGATCGAGGCCACGAGCCCGCGCAGCCCGCTCAGCATCGCCGCGAGGGCGCGATGTTCGTCGTGGATGATGTCCAGTGACTTGTTGCTCATGCTTGGTTTCCTCCTTGGACTCAGACGCCGAGGTGCTTCTGGATCAGCTCGGGCTGGGCGCGGATCTCGTCGCTGGTGCCGTCGAACACGACCTGCCCCTTCACCAGGATCATCGCGCGGTCGCAGATGCTGGTGACCGCGCCGTGGTTCTTGTCCACGATCACGGTGGCGATGCCGGTCCTGCGGATCTCCTTGACGATGCGCCAGATCTCCATGGCGATCAGCGGGGCGAGGCCCTCGGTGGCCTCGTCCAGGATCAGCAGGTCGGGGTTGGTCATCAGCGCGCGGCCGATGGTGAGCATCTGCTGCTCGCCGCCCGAGAGCTGCCAGCCGCCGTTGTTGATGCGTTCGCCCAGGCGCGGGAAGGTCTCCATCACGCGGTCGAAGGTCCACTCGCGGCGACCGTCGACGCCGGCGCGCGCCGACATCAGCAGGTTCTCGCGCACGGTCAGGCTCTTGAAGATGCCGCGCCCTTCCGGCACGTAGGCGATGCCCTGCTGTGCCGTCTGGTAGGTGCGCGCCTTGGTGTAGTCGTCGCCCCGCACCAGCACACGCCCATGCCGGGGGCGCACGATGCCGAGCATGCTCTTGATCAGCGTGGACTTGCCCATGCCGTTGCGGCCCATGAGGGCGATGCCCTCGCCTTCGCGGATGTTGAAGTCGATGCCGTGCAGGATGTGGCTCGCGCCGTAGTAGGTATGAACTTCCTTGGCTTCGAGCAGCATGTTAGACATGGAAGCTGTCCTCCGTACCCAGATAGGCCTGCTGGACGGCCACGCTGGCCTTGATCTGCGCGGGCGGGCCGCACTCCAGCAACTGGCCGTTGACCATCACCGTGATCATGTCGGCGACCGCGAACACCGCGTCCATGTCGTGCTCCACAAGCAGGATGCCGCGCGTCTGGCGCAGGCGCTTGAGCACCTCGACCATGCTCGCCGACTCTTCCGAACCCATGCCGGCGAGCGGCTCGTCGAGCAGCAGCACCTGCGCATCGGTGGAGAGCACCATGGCGATCTCGAGCTGGCGCTGCTCGCCGTGGCTGAGCACGCCCGACACCCAGTCGACGCGCTTGCCCAGTCCGGCCTCCTCGATGCAGGCGCGCGCCTTGTCGAGCGCCCACTTCTGCTCCATGGCCTTGGTGAACAGGCTCCACGGCTGCTGGCGGCGCGACTGCGCGGCCAGGCGCACATTCTCCAGCACGGTGAACTGCGGGAAGATGTTGGTGCGCTGGTAGCTGCGCCCGATGCCCACCTGCGAGCGCTGCGCCGCAGTGAGCGCGGTGATGTCCTTGCCGAGGTAGTGGATCCTGCCCTCGGAGGGCGGCAGGTCGCCCGACAGCATGTTGATGCAGGTCGACTTGCCCGCGCCGTTGGGGCCGAGCAGCACGTGGATCATCTGCCGCTCGAGCGTCACACTGATGTCCTGGTTCGCCACCAGGCCGCCGAAGCGACGGGTCAGCCTGTCGGCCTGCAGCAGGACTTCGTTCTTCGTCGTCGTGCTCATTTGGCTTCTCCCCCCTGCAGGGCACGCTTGATGCGACCCGGAACACCGGCCAGCCCGCCCGGCAGGAACAGCACGACCGCCACGATCACGCCGCCCATCAGCAGCTGCCAGTACTTGGTGATGTCGGCGAAGATCTCGCGCATCGCCTCGAAGGCGAAGGCCCCGGCGATCGCGCCGGCGAGGTTGCCCATGCCGCCCAGGATCACCATCAGCAGCACGTTGCCGGACTCGTGCCAGGACAGCAGCTCCGGGGTCACGAAGCCGAACAGCACGGCGTAGAGGAAGCCCGCCAGACCGCCGAGCGCGCCGGCCAGCGTGAAGGCGCCGAGCTTGTAGCGGAAGGTGAGGTAGCCGAGCGACTGCATGCGGTGCTCGTTGCTCTTGATGCCCACCAGCACGCGGCCGAAGGGCGACTGCAGCACGCGGGCGAGGAACAGGTACACCAGCACCAGCACCGCGAGGATGAAGTAGAACATGTGCACTTCGTTGGTGAGGTCGAACGGCTCCCAGCCGAAGATGGAGGCCGAGGGCTTGTTGTTGAGGTACTTGCCGTCCGAGCCGCCGCCGAGCGGGGTGTCGTGGAAGATGAAGTAGGCCATCTGGGCGAAGGCCAGCGTCACCATGATGAAATAGATGCCCTTGGTGCGCAGCACGAAGAGCCCGATCACGAAGGCGGCGAGCGCGGACAGGCCGACCGAGGCGGGCAGCACGTACCACAGGCTGGCCGCCTCGTACTCGGGGCTCAGGATCGCCACCGCGTAGGCGGCGATGCCGAAGTAGGCCGCGTGGCCGAAGCTGACCAGGCCGGTGAAGCCCACCAGCAGGTCCAGGCTCATGGCGAAGATCGCCATCACCAGCACCTTGCCGACGATCTCGATGTAGAAGGACTCGCCCGACAGCGGCACGCAGGCCACGATCGCGAGCGCGACCAGCTTGGGAATCAGGGATGCGTTTGCGTTCATGGTCTCAGCCCTTCTTCAGGATGCCTTCGGGGCGCCACAGCAGGACCACCGCCATGACCACATACACCACGATGCCGGAGAGCTCGGGGACCAGCACCTTGCCGAAGGTGTCCGCGAAGCCGACGATCAGCGCGGCGACGAGCGCGCCCCACACCGAGCCGATGCCGCCGATGACCACGATCACGAAGGAGATGATCAGCACGTGGCTGCCCATGTTCGGGAACACCGACGAGATCGGCGCGGCCAGCATGCCGGCGAGCGCGGCGAGCGCGACACCGAGCGCGAACACGACGCGGTAGATCATGTTGATGTTGATCCCGAGCGCCTCGACCATGCCGCGGTCGTCGTTGCCGGCGCGGATCATCATGCCCAGGCGGGTACGCTGGATCACGTAATAGAGCGCGACCGCGAGCACGATGCACACCACCGAGATGGCCAGCCGGTACACCGGGTAGCTCATGACCTCGGTGAGCTGGATCGAGGCGTCGAGGAAGGCGGGGATCGCCACCCCGTGCACATCGTCGCCCACGAGCAGGCTGCGCAGCTGCTCGAAGATGAGGATGAGGCCGTAGGTCAGCAGCACCTGCTCGAGGTGGTCGCGCTTGTAGAGGTGGGAGAACAGCGCCCACTCCAGGAAGGCGCCGAAGGCCAGCGCCAGCGGGATGCCGAGCACCACCGCCAGTACCAGGCTGCCGGTCGCGCTGGTGAGCACGAAGGCGAGGTAGGCGCCGATCATGTAGAAACTACCGTGCGCCAGGTTGATGATGCCCATGATGCCGAACACCAGCGTCAGTCCGCTTGCCACCAGGAAAAGCAGCAATCCGTACTGCAGCGAGTTCAGCGTCTGGATCAGAAAGCTTGCGAAATCCATGACACTCCCCCTCCCGGCAGGCATGCGCCTGTCAGGATCGATCAGGGTTCAAGAAGAAACGGGACTTGGGGGGCGGCCCGCCGGGCCGCCCCTAAGAGGCCGGGGGCTTACATCTTGCAGCCGCGGGCAGGATCCTCGAGGCTCTTGGAGACGACCTCGAGCATCACGTTCTGGTCGCCCTTGACCTGGCGCATGTAGATGTCCTGCACCGGGTTGTGCGCCTTCGACAGGGTGAAGGCGCCGCGCGGGCTGTCGATCTTCGCGGACTCCATGCCCTTGATGACGTCTTCCTTCTTCTCCGGATCACCGCCGGCGGCCTTCAGGCCGGCCTCGTACATCTGCGCGGCGTCGTAGCCCTGCACCGCGTACACGTCGGGCTGCAGCTTGTAGGTCTGCGCGTACTTGGTGCGGAAGGCCGCGTCCTTGGCGTTGGTGAGGCCGTCGGCGTAGTGCAGCGTGGTGAGCAGGCCCTCGCCCGCGCCGCCCATGGCGCCGAGGTTGCCGTCGGTGAGGAAGCCCGGGCCGTACAGCGGGATGCTGTTCTTGAGGCCCGCCGCGGCATAGTCGGCGACGAACTTGGCCGCGCCGGCGCCGGCGAAGAACACGAACACCGCGTCGGGCTTGGCCGAGGCGATCTCGGTGAGGAAGGGCTGGAACTCGACGTTGGGGAAGGGCAGCGTCATTTCCTTGACGAGCTTGCCGCCGCCCTTCTCGAAGGCCTCCTTGAAGCCGGCGACCGACTCTTCGCCGAAGGAGTACTTCCAGGTCACCGTGGCGACGTTCTTGATGCCCTTCTTCGCCAGCGCCTCACCCATCGCGTAGGAAGGCTGCCAGGCCGAGAAGGACGAGCGGAACACGTAGGGCGAGCACAGCGGGCCGGTGAGATCGTTGGCGCCGGCGTTGGGGACGATCATCAGGGTCTTGGTGTCGCGGGCCACCTTGGCCATGGCGAGCGCGACCCCGGAGTGCACGGTGCCGACCAGCACGTCGACCTTGTCGCGCGACACCAGCTTCTTGGCGTTCTCGGTGGCCTTGGCCGGGTTGGATTCGTCGTCGACGGTGAAGTATTCGACCTCGCGGCCGCCCAGCTTGCCGCCGTTCTCATCGACGAACTGCTTGAAGCCGTTGGTGATCGCAGTGCCGAGCGCCGCGTAGGTGCCGGTGTAGGGCAGCATCAGGCCGACCTTGACCTTGTCGGCCGCGTTGGCGGCGCCGATGCCGGCGGCGGCCAGCGCGAGGGTCAGGGCGAGGTTGCCGGCGAGTTTGAACGTGCTCTTCATCATGTCTCTTCCTTGAAGGTGGATTGGGTTCGTGCGTCTTCTGGACGACGCATCGTCTTGCTGCTCACAGAGTGCCCGCCGGTGGCGTGCGACGCGCCTCGGCGGGACATGAAATGCGGCCGCCCGGGGGCGACCGCAAAAGGGACGAAGCCCGGAGCCTCAGATGAAACGGGTGCTGACGCTGCCGAGCGACTGGATGCGCAGGTTCACGCTGTCGCCGGCCTGCACCGCCACCGCCTCGGTGACGCCGCCCGACAGGATCATGGTGCCGGCCGGGATCTCCTCGCCGCGCGCGCCGAGGTGGTTGGCCAGGGCCGCGATCGCCGCCGCCGGGTGGCCGAGCACCGCCGCGCCGGCACCGACCGCCACCGGCTCGCCGTTCTTCTCGAGCACCACGCCCAGGGTGCGCAGGTCCAGGCCGGCCACCGGCGCGGCCTGGCCGCCGAGCACGAAGCGGGTCGACGAGCAGTTGTCGGCGATCACGCTCTTGAGGTCGAACTTGAAGTCCTTGTAGCGCGAGTCGATGATCTCGATGCCGGGCATGACGAAGTCGGTGGCTGCGAGCACCGCGCCGATGTGGCAGCCGGGACCCTTGAGCGCGCGCTTGGTCACGAACACGATCTCGGGCTCGACCTTCGGGTGGATCAGCTCGCTGGTCTTGATCTCGCCGCCGTCCGGCACGCTGAAGTAATCGACGAGCCAGCCGAACACCGGGGTTTCGACGCCCATCTGCTTCATCTTGCCGCGCGAGGTCAGGCCGGCCTTGAGGCCGACCACGCGGTTGCCGCGCGCCAGCTTGCGGCGCAGGATCTCCGCCTGGATCGCGTAGGCGTCGTCCCAGTCCATGTCGGGATGCGCCTCGGTGATCTTCACCACTTCGAAGGCCTGCAATTCGGCGTTCTCGAGGTGTTCGGCGAGTTGTTCGATGGTTTGCTGATTCAGCTTCATTGGAAGTTTCCTGTTGGATTGGGGGGCGGGGATGGGGCGCGTCAGACGAAGCGCACCGAGCAGCCGCCGATGCCGCCGATCGTCATGCGCAGGTTGTCGCCGCGCACCACCGGGACCATGGCGCCCATGGCGCCGGAGAGCACGATGTCGCCGGCCTTGAGGGCGATGCCGAGCGAGCCGAGCATGTTGGTCAGCCACACCATGGCGTTGACCGGGTGGGCCATGGTGGCCGCGCCGGCGCCGGTGACGACGATCTCGCCGTTCTTCTCCAGCACCATGCCGGCGAGCGCGAGGTCGAGGTCGGCAATGTCGACCAGCTGGTCGCCGAGCACGAACACGCCGCAGGAGGCGTTGTCGGCCACGGTGTCCTGGATCTTGATCTTCCAGTCCTGGATGCGCGAATCGACGATCTCGAAGCAGGCCATGACGCCTTCGGTGGCGGCGAGCACGTCGGCCGCGGTCACGCCCGGGCCCTGCAGGTCCTTCTTGAGCAGGAAGGCGATCTCGCCCTCGGCCTTGGGCTGGATGAGCGTGTCCATGTCGACCGACTCGCCCTCGTTGAAGACCATGCTGTCGAGGAGGTAGCCGAAGTCGGGCTGGTGCACGCCCAGCATGTTCATGACCGCCTTGCTGGTGACGCCGATCTTCTTGCCGATCACGCGGTCGCCCTTCTCGAGGCGGCGCGCGATCATGCGCTGCTGCACGTGGTAGGCGTCCTCGATCGTCATGTCGGGATGCGCGGCGCTCAGCGGCGCGATCGGCGTGCGCGCGACGAGCGCGTCGTAGAGCGAATCGCCCAGGGCTTCGATGGTTTTCTGGTCCATGTACGATCTTCCTATTACAGCTTGATGCAGACGTTCTTCAGGTCGGTGTAGAACTCGAGCGAGTGCACGCCGCCTTCACGGCCGATGCCCGACTGCTTGGAGCCGCCGAAGGGGGTGCGCAGGTCGCGCAGGAACCAGCTGTTCACCCAGGAAATGCCCACTTCCATCTTCTGCGCGACGCGGTGCGCGCGCGAGACGTCCTGCGTCCAGATCGCGCAGGCCAGGCCGTACTTGTTGTCGTTGGCCTTCTCCAGCACTTCGTCCTCGGCGTCGAAGGGGGCGATGTGGCAGCACGGCCCGAAGATCTCTTCCTTGATCACGCGGGCGGTCTCCGGCAGGCCGGTCCAGATGGTCGGCTGGACCCAGCAGCCATCGGCGAGCTCGCCCGGCATGTCGGGCACGCCACCGCCGGTGACCAGGGTCGCGCCCTCTTCCACGGCGACCTTGTAGTAGGACAGCACCTTCTCCTGGTGCTTCTTGCTGACCAGCGGGCCGAAGTTGGCGGCCGGATCATCCGGCACGCCGATCTTCATGCCTTCGGCGCCGGCCTTCAGGGCGGCGACGAACTTGTCGAAGATCGGGCGCTCGACATACACGCGCTCGGTACCCAGGCAGACCTGGCCGCAGTTCAGGAACACGGAGCGCAGGGTGCCTTCGATGGCCTTGTCGAAGTCGCAGTCGGCGAACACGATCGCGGCGTTCTTGCCGCCCATCTCCAGCGACACCGGGCGCGAGCCGTTGGCCGCCGACTTCATGATGACCTCGCCGGTGCGGGTCTCGCCGGTGAAGGTGAGCGCGTCGACGTCCGGGTGGGCGGTCAGGAAGGCGCCGGCGGAGTTGGCGCCGAAGCCGTTGACCACGTTGTAGACACCCTTGGGGATGCCGACCTTGTTCATCACCTCGCCGAGCAGCGCGGCGGTGCGCGGGGTGTCTTCCGAGGGCTTGACGACCACGGTGTTGCCGCAGGCCAGCGCCGGGCCGACCTTCCAGGTCATCAGCAGCAGGGGCAGGTTCCACGGGCAGATCACGCCGACCACGCCGACCGGGCGACGATAGCCGTAGTTGATCGCCTTGCCGCCGTCGGGCGTGGTCATCTCGAAGAACTCGGTCGGGACGTTCTTGACCATGTCCGCGAAGACCTTGAAGTTGGCCGCACCGCGCGGGATGTCCACGTGCGAGGCCATGCTCTTGGGCTTGCCGGTGTCGGCGCACTCGGCCTCGAGGAAGTCGTCGAAGCGGTTGTTGATCTCGACCACCAGCGCCTCGAGCAGCTCGATGCGCTTTTGCAGCGACATCGAACCCCAGGGGCCCTTCAGCGCGGCCTTGGCGGCCTTGACGGCGGCGTCGACTTCCTTCTCGCCGGCTTCGGCGACCATGCCGATCACCTTGTTGTTGATCGGGTTGCGGTTTTCGTACCACTTGTCGGTGGCGACGTATGCGCCGTCGATGAAGTTGAGGATCTTGTCAGCGATCATGATTTCTCCCGTTGCGTTTTCGAACGTATCTGGATTGTAGTGCCGCTTGTCGTCGTGGCCTCGTCGGGCGGGCGGCGTCGGGGATGGGGTCGGGGGTGGGTGCGGGCGCAGGCCCGGCGCGATGCGCCGGGCCGCGAACCGGATCAGGTCACCACGCTCAGGAAGCGCTCGTTGAGCTTGCGGTCGTGGTAGAAGATCGCCGGGCCGACTTCGTCGAAGGTCCAGGTGATCGGCTGGTGGTCGGGATAGCTCTCGTAGCCGCCGGAGAAGGTCTCGAAGCGGTTGCCCGAGGGGTCGAAGGCGTAGATCGTGGTGCCGCGGGTGATGCCGTGGCGGGTGGGGCCGATGTCGATCGAGACGCGGTTCATCGACATGATGTCGGCCGCGCGCAGCACCTGCTCCCAGCTGCCGAGCAGGAAGGACACGTGGTGCAGCTTGCCCGGCTCCGGATGGCAGACGAAGGCCAGGTCGTGCGCCTTGTGCGAGCAGGAGATGAACATCGCCAGCAGCGACTTGCCGTCTTCCATCAGCACGCGCTCGACGAGGTGGAAGCCGAGCACCTGGGTGAAGAGCTCGAGGGTCTGCTCGAGGTTCGGGCCGTAGAGCAGGCAGTGGTCGAAGCGGTGCGGGCCGATGCCGTGCTCGGCCGCCGGGATCCACGGGTCCGGGTTGGTGTAGGGCTGGCCGTTGCCGACGTCGGTCTTGTCGGCATAGAGCTCGAGGACGTGGCCGGTCGGGATGGTGAAGCGCACGCGCTCGCCGGTCTCGAGCAGCTCGCCGGCGGGGACGCGCTCGGTGGCGACGCCGTAGGCCTGCAGGTCCTTGTCGAGCTGCTCGAGCGTGGCCTTGTCCTTGACCTTGAAGCCGATCAGGTCCACGCCGGCGCGGTCGGCCTGGCGCAGCACCACGCTGTTGTGGTCGCGCTCGTCCCAGGCCTTGAAATACACGCGGCCGGCGGCATCGCGGCCGGTCTCGACGAGGCCGAGCACGTCCTTGTAGAAAGTCGTGCTTTCGTCCAGGTCCAGCACGCGCAGCTGGATGTGGCCAGGACGCATCACTCCGGTAGTTGCCATCTTGCATCTCCTCTCAGGGGTCACGGACGGGGTTGCGGGCGCGTTCTGCGACCCGCGCTCCCCGGGTTCTCATGCGGCGGGTCGCGCCCGCCTGTTTCTACGGCTGACTTGCGCCCGCGTCCGCCGCTGGCGGCGTCGCGCACACGTTCTTCTTCATCTTGCCGAGCACCGCCAGGCGGATGTCCGACAGCGGCTTCACCCGGCAGGCGAGGACGATGCCGGCGGCCTCCTCCTCGGCGCTGACGTAGGCCCGGCTCATCACGCGCTTGCTGTACTCGCCGGCCTCGACCTGCACCTTGCACACGCCGCAGCCACCGCCGCGGCACCCCACCGGGATGCCGCGCTTGCCGAGCCGCTCCATGCCTGCGAGCAGGGTCTCGTCCTCGCGGCAGCGATACACCTCACCGGTCTCGACGAGGGTGACCTGGTGAAAGACCTTGGGCGCCGGGAGGTTCATGTCAGGCCACCTGCCGTTCCTGCTGCGCCTCGTTGAAGGCCTTCAGGCGCGCCGCCTGCAGCTCGCGGGCCGCGGCGAGGTTCTTCTCCTTGACGTGGCCGAAGCCGCGGATCTCGTCGGGCACGCTCGCCAGCGCAACCGCCGCGGCGTGATTCACCGGGCTGAGCCTGGCGAGGATCTGGTCGAGCAGCTGGATGTACTCCTCGATCAGCTGACGCTCGGTCCGACGCTCCTCGGTCTTGCCAAACACATCGAGCGAGCTGCCGCGGAACCGCTTCAGGCCGGCCAGGCGCTTGAAGGCCTTGAACATCCACTCGCCGAACTGCTTCTTCTGCGGATGACCGGTGACCGGATCCGGCTTGGACAGCAGCGGGGGCGCGAGGTTGTACTTGACCGAGTAGCCATTCGGGAACTGCGCGTCGAGCTCGGCGAGGAAGGCCGGGTCGGTGTGCAGGCGGGCGACCTCGAACTCGTCCTTGTAGGCCATCAGCTTGTACAGGTAGCGGGCTGCCGCCTCGGCGAGCCTGGACGACGACGCCGCCTTCTGCTCGCCCGCGACCACGCGCTTGACGACCTCGGCGTAACGCTTGGCGTAGGCCTCGTCCTGGAAGGCGATGAGCTCGGGCACGCGGACCTCGACCAGGCGCTTGACCTCGCCGCTGGCGCCGATCGAATCGACGATCGCACGCGCGGCCGGCGACAGCTGCGGCGCCTTGTTGAGCACCACCACCTTGCCGCCCGGCTTCTGGCGCGCCACCTCGGCTTCGACGAACGCACGATCGACCACCGCCATGCGGCCCCAGCGGAAGGCCGCCAGGCTCATGTCCACCGCCACGCCGGACAGGCGGATGGCTTCCTCGATCGACTCGGCCGCGAGCGGGATGGTGCCGGCCTGGAAGGCCACGCCGACCATGAAGTTGTTGGTCGCCATGGCATCGCCGAACAGGCCCGCGGCCAGCGCCTCGCCGTCGAGGAACACGTTGTGCTCCTTGCGGGTGACGCGGTCGATGCCGCCGGTGAGACCACTGGTGGCCGGGAACAGCGCCTTGCGGTTGGTCACCATCTGACCGGTCGGGGTCTGGGTGGTGGACACGACCGCGATGGTGCGCTCCGGGTTGCACTTGTCGAGGTTCTTCGGGTCGGTGGCGTTGAGGATGTCGAAGCCCAGATACAGGTCGGCGCGGCCGTCCGAGATCTTGTTCGAACCCTTGAACGGGGCGTGGGTGATCTTGATGTCGGAGATCACCGCGCCGCCCTTCTGCGCCAGGCCGGTCTGGTCGAGGCCGATCACGTGCTTGCCTTCGAGGCGGGCGGCACGCGCCAGCGTCGCCACCACGGTCACCGAGCCGGTACCGCCGATGCCCATGACGTGGATGCCGAAGCCCAGGCTGTCATCGACCTTGTTGACCGGCGCCGGCAGCTCGCGCTCGAGCGCGGGGATGCGGCCCTTCTTCTTCTTGGGCGCGCCCTCGCTGGCCGGGGCCGGGTGCGGGGTGATGGTGAGGAAGGACGGGCAGAAGCCCTTCACGCAGCTGAAGTCCTTGTTGCACGAGGACTGGTGGATGCGGGTCTTGCGGCCGAACTCGGTCTGCACCGGCTCGACCGACATGCAGTTCGACTTCTCGCCGCAGTCGCCACAGCCTTCGCACACGCGCTCGTTGATGACCGTGACCTCGACCGGCTCGTCGGCCTTGCCGCGGCTACGCGCGCGGCGCAGCTCGGCGGCGCACTCCTGGTCGTGCAGCAGCACGGTACAGCCCGGGGTGGCGGCGAGCACGCGCTGCGCCTCCTCGATGCGGTCGCGGTGCCAGACCTCGGTGCCGCCGGGCAGTTGCACGCCGTTGAAGCGCGCGGGCTCGTCGGTGGTGACGATGATCTTCTTGACGCCGTTGGCGAGCAGGTCGGAGACCATGTTGGTCACCGGGACCTCGCCCTGGATGGCCTGTCCGCCGGTCATCGAGGTGTGGGCGTTGCGCAGCAGCTTGAAGGTGATGTTCACCCCGGTCGAGGCCGCGTAGCGGATCGCCAGGCTGCCCGAGTGGGCGTAGGTGCCGTCGCCCATGTTCTGGAAGATGTGCTGCGCCTCGGTAAAGGGCGCCATGCCGATCCACTGCGTGCCCTCGGCACCCATGTGGGTGCCCATGACCACGTTGCGGCCCATCCACATCGCCATGGTGTGGCAGCCGATGCCGGCCGACACGATGCTGCCGTCGAGGGCCTGGGTGGACGAGTTGTGCGGACAGCCCGAGCAGAACCAGGCGGTGCGCACCGCGGTCGGCAGCTTGTTGCGCGAGTGGATCTCGTCCAGGCGCTTGAGCCAGTTCTCGGCCGATTCGATGCGGGTCTTGCGCGACAGGCGCTTGAGCAGCGCGCGCACGATGATGTCGGACTCGAACTCGCCGTAGTGCGGCAGCAGCTCCTTCTCTTCCTCGTCGAACTTGCCCACGATGCGCGGCGCGTTGGCCATGCCGTAGAGCACCTGCTTGGCGAACATCTCCAGGAAGGGGCGCTTCTCCTCGATGACGAAGATCTCTTCCAGACCCTGCGCGAACTCGCGCACGATGGTCGGCTCCATCGGGAACAGCATGCCCATCTTGAGGATGCGGATGCCGTAGCGGCGCAGCGCCGCGTCGTCCAGGCCCATCTCGAGGAAGGCCTGGTTGAGGTCGTTGTAGGTCTTGCCCGCGGTGATGATGCCGATCCAGGCGCCGGGGTTGGGGAAGACGACGTTGTTGAGGTTGTTGGCGCGGGCGTAGCGCTTGGCCACCTCGAGGCGGCGGGTGTACAGCGACTGCTCCATCTCCAGCGCCTCGACGCGCACGTTCATGCCCAGGTTCATGTTGGGCGTGAACAGCTTGCCGTCGAACTCGAGGTCGGGGGTGACGAAGTTCAGGCGCTCGGGCGACACGCTGGCGGTGCCGGTGCCGTCGGCGACGTTGGTGACGATCTTCATGCCCACCCACAGCCCGCCCAGGCGCGACATCTGGTAGCCGTGCAGGCCGTAGTCGAGGATCTCCTGGACGTTGCCCGGGTACAGCGAGGGGATGCCGACGTGGAACAGCATCGGCTCTGACTGCGAGCACAGCGAGGAGCTCTTGCAGCTCGGGTCGTCGCCCGCGATCGCGAGCACGCCGCCGTTCTTGGCGATGCCGGTGTAGTTGGCGTGCTTGAGCGCGTCGCCCGAGCGGTCCACGCCCGGCGCCTTGCCGTACCACATGCCGGTGACGCCGTCGAACTTCTGCTTGCCGACGGTGTGCAGCATCTGCGTGCCCCACACCGCGGTGGCGGCGAGGTCCTCGTTGATGCCGTCGACGAAGTGGATGTGGTTCTGCACCAGCAGCTTCTGCTGCTTGATCAGCGCGGCGTCGAGCATGCCGACGGGCGAGCCGCGGTAGCCGGAGACGAACATGCCTGTCTTGAGCCCGCGACGGGCGTCGGTGCGCACCTGGTCGAGGGTCAGGCGGACGATCGCGTCGATGCCGCCCAGGTGGATGTCTCCTTCTTCCTGGGTGAACGTGTTGGAGATTTGCTTGCCGGATGACATGAGTGTCCTTCCCCTTTTATCAGCCCGTCGCCAGGCGTTTTGTCCGTCTCGCCCCACGCGCGCCGGACGGCAGTGCGGAACGATCTGGGGCGCAGATTAGGGGGAGCGGCCATACGGCAATATCCACTTCGTGCACAACCGCTATCCGCTTTGTGCAGCGGGGACCGCCCTGCAGAGACTGGATATTGATGTTGCAAGAACTGGATATTTCGCGCCATTTGCCCCCCCTACGATGCGAACTCCGCGCATCAGACAACACAGGAGACTCTGGCGATGATCACTACGGAATATCTGGACTCACTCCTCGAGAAGGACAAGGAAAAAGGGCTTTTCCGCTGCAAGCGTGAGATGTTCACCAGCCGCGAGCTGTTCGACCTCGAGATGAAGCACATCTTCGAAGGCAACTGGATCTATCTCGCCCACGAGAGCCAGCTGCCGAAGATCAACGACTACTACACGACCAAGATCGGTCGTCAGCCGGTGTTCATCACCCGCAACAAGGACAACCAGCTCAACTGTTTCATCAACGCCTGCGCTCACCGCGGCGCCACGCTGGCGCGCTTCAAGCACGGCAACAAGGCCACCTATACCTGCCCCTTCCACGGCTGGACCTTCAACAACTCGGGCAAGCTGCTGAAGATCAAGGACCCCACCGAGACCGGCTACCCCGAGGGCTTCAACTGCGAGGGCTCGCACGACCTCAAGAAGATCGCGCGCTTCGAGTCCTACCGCGGCTTCCTCTTCGGCAGCCTGAACCCGGACGTACAGTCGCTCGAGGACTATCTGGGGGAATCGAAGAAGATCATCGACATGGTCGTCGACCAGTCGCCCGAGGGCCTGGAAGTGCTGCGCGGCTCCTCGACCTACGTCTATGAAGGCAACTGGAAGCTGCAGGCCGAGAACGGCGCCGACGGCTACCACGTCACCGCCGTACACTGGAACTACGCCGCCACCCAGGCGCAGCGCAAGAGCCGCGACGCCGGCGACGACATCAAGGCCATGAGCGCCGGCGGCTGGGCCAAGAAGGGCGGCGGCTCGTACTCGTTCGAGAACGGCCACCTGCTGCTGTGGACGCGCTGGGACAACCCCGAAGACCGTCCGCTGATGGAACAGCGCGACCGCCTGGTGGCCGAGTTCGGCGAAGCCAAGGCCGACTGGATGATCGGCAACTCGCGCAACCTGTGCCTGTACCCGAACGTGTACCTGATGGACCAGTTCAGCTCGCAGATCCGCGTTCTCCGCCCGCTGGACGTGAACCGTACCGAGGTCACGATCTATTGCATCGCGCCCAAGGGCGAGTCGGCCGAGGCGCGCACGCGCCGCATCCGCCAGTACGAGGACTTCTTCAACGCCTCGGGCATGGCCACGCCGGACGACCTCGAGGAATTCCGCGCCTGCCAGGAAGGCTTCATGGGTCGTGCGCTGGAATGGAACGACATGTCGCGCGGCGCCACGCACTGGGTCGAAGGCCCGGACGAGGAAGCCGACAAGATCGGCCTCAAGCCCATCCTGTCCGGCGTCAAGACCGAGGACGAGGGCCTCTACGTCGCCCAGCACACCTACTGGCTCGAGCAGATCCGCAAGGCCGCCGAAGCCGAAGCCAAGAACGCATAATCGGAGACTTACGAGATGAGCATTTCCTACGAGAACCTGTGCGCCTTCCTGTATCGTGAGGCTCGCCACCTGGACGACCGCGAGTGGGACGAGTGGCTGGCGATGTACGACGAGAACTGCACCTTCTGGATGCCGGCCTGGGATGACGACGGCGAGCTGACCGAAGATCCGCAGTCCGAGATCTCGCTGATCTGGTACGGCCGCCGTTCCGGCCTGGAAGACCGCGTATTCCGTATCCGTACCGAGCGCTCGAGCGCGACCATCCCCGACACCCGCACGAACCACCACATCAGCAACATCGAGGTGGTCGAGCAGAACGACAAGACGGTCAAGCTGCGCTTCAACTGGCACACCATGAGCGTGCGCTACCACCACACCGACCACTTCTGCGGCACCAGCTACTACACCCTGGACGTGTCCGGCGCGAGCCCGCTGATCAAGGACAAGAAGGTCGTCCTGAAGACCGACTACATCCGCCACGTCATCGACGTTTACCACGTCTGACAACGAGGGCGGGGCACCGTGCCGGCAACGGCGCGGGCGACCCCGCCCCAACCGGGAGAGACAACCATGACATTCAAGATCGCGCTGAACTTCGAGGACGGCGTCACCCGCTTCATCGACTGCAACGCCACCGAGACGGTGGCCGACGCGGCCTATCGCCAGGGCGTGAACGTCCCCATCGACTGCCGCGACGGCGCCTGCGGCGCCTGCAAGTGCAAGGCCGAATCGGGCAAGTACGAGCTCGGCTTCTACATCGACGACGCCATGAGCGAGGAAGAGGCCAAGCTCGGCTACGTCCTCACCTGCCAGATGCACCCCAAGAGCGACTGCGTGGTGAACGTGCCCGCCTCGTCCGAGGTGTGCAAGATCAAGCACGCCACCCTCACCGCCACCGTGGCCGAGGTGCGCCAGCTCTCGCCGAGCACGCTCTCCCTGGTGCTGCAGGGCGAAGGCATCGCCAAGCTCGCCTTCCTGCCCGGCCAGTACGCCAACCTCACCGTGCCCGGCACCGAGCAGACGCGCGCCTACTCGTTCAGCTCGATGCCCGCCGACAGCAAGGTGAGCTTCCTCATCCGCAACGTGCCCAACGGCCTGATGAGCGGCTACCTCACCGGCGCCGCGAAGGCCGGCGACACCATCAGGCTCGCCGGCCCGATCGGCAGCTTCTACCTGCGCGACGTCGCCCGCCCGGTGCTGATGCTCGCCGGCGGCACCGGCCTCGCGCCCTTCCTCGCCATGCTCGACAAGCTCGTCGCCGCCGGCGGCAGCGCGCACCCGGTGCACCTGATCTACGGGGTGAACACCGACGCCGACGTGGTCGAGCTCGAGCGCCTGGACGCCTTCAAGGCGGCGCTGCCCAACTTCACCTACGACGTGTGCGTGGTCGCCGACGACAGCAGCTGGCCGAAGAAGGGCTACGTCACCGCCCACATCGAGCCCGCCCACCTCAACGAGGGCAAGGTCGACATCTACCTGTGCGGCCCCCCGCCCATGGTCGAGGCTGTCGCCCACGACCTGCGCGAGCGCAAGGTCGAACCGAACAGCTTCCACTACGAGAAGTTCGCCGCCAGCGTCTGAGCGCGGCCCACCCCGTCAGGAGCGACAATGGCAAACCGTTTCAAGAAGAAAGTGGCCGTCATCACCGGCGCCGCGCAGGGCATCGGCAAGCGCGTCGCCGAGAAGATGGCCAAGGAGAAGGGCACCCTGGTGCTGGTTGACCGCTCCGAGCTCGTCCATGAGGTGGCCAAGGAGCTGTCCGGGAAGGTCGAGGTCCTCAGCCTCACCGCCGACCTGGAGAAGTTCGCCGACTGCAAGCGCGTCATGGAGGCCGCGGTGGAGAAGTTCGGCCGCATCGACATCCTGATCAACAACGTCGGCGGCACGATCTGGACCAAGCCCTTCGAGCACTACGACGAGGACGAGATCGAGTCCGAGGTCCGGCGCTCGCTCTTCCCCACGCTGTGGTGCTGCCGCGCCGCCCTGCCCTACATGCAGGAGCAGGGCCAGGGCGCGATCGTGAACGTGTCCTCGATCGCCACCCGCGGCGTCAACCGCGTGCCCTACGGCGCGGCCAAGGGCGGCGTCAATGCGCTCACCGCCTGCCTGGCGTTCGAGAACGCCGAGCGCGGCATCCGCGTCAATGCCACCGCGCCGGGCGCCACGGAGGCCCCGCCGCGCCTGATCCCGCGCAACACCAAGGAGCAGAGCGAGCAGGAGAAACTCTGGTACAAGCAGATCTACACCCAGTCGATCGACAGCAGCCTGATGAAGCGCTACGGCACGCTCGACGAGCAGGCCGACCCCATCCTGTTCCTCGCCTCCGACGACTCCGCCTACATCACCGGCACCATCGTGCCGGTCGGCGGTGGCGACCTGGGCTGATTTCCCGCGTCCTCTCCCTCCCCTCGGACGCCTCGGCCGCGCTGCAGTGATGCAGCGCGGCTTTTTTTCGTTCACCCGGATCGTCCCGACTGCTCGGCATCAGAAAAATTTATACATAGAACCATAGACAGGGCTTTTCCATCCAAATAAAATCGAGATTCTTAAGTATCTCGAAGAACGGCACATCAAGAAGCCGGCTTCGCCCGACAGAGAGCGAGACAGCCTGCACGCCAGGCGGAGAGGAGAAGCGCATGAGCACGGAACGCCGGTTTCAATCGCACGTGAGCAAACCCGAGTGGAGGATCGCGTGATGCCCATCCGCTTCCTCAACGGCCAGAGCAACGTCTTCGCCGCCGCCAACCCCTTCGAGGTCTCCGAGTACGTGCGCGCCAACGTGGGCTCACACAGCCTGCGCCTGCCACGCGCCAGCGACGCCAGCGCCTCGCTCAGCCACCGCCGCGCCGGCACCCTCGACCTGTGCCGCCTGAGCTACGGCGCGCAGGCGCGCGTGCTGTCCGAGAGCCTCGGCGACATCTACCACGCCCAGTTCATCCTGCAGGGCTACTGCAGCTACACGCTAGCCAACCGCACGCTCGACCTGCCCGCCGGCCACGTGCTGGTGCTCAACCCCGACGAGCCGGTGGACCTCACCTACTCGGACAACTGCGAGAAGTTCATTGTCCGCATCCCCTCGTCGATGCTCGACGACGCGTGCACCGAGCACCGCTGGTTCAAGCCCAACGAGCGCATCAAGTTCAGCCCCGAGCCGCAGCGCTTCGAGGACATCGACAGCCTGCTGCTGCTGCTGCGCCTGCTGTGCGAGGAGGCCGAGTCCGAGCTGGCGACGCCGCAGATGCTGCAGCACTACTGCCGCGTGGTCACCACCAAGCTGATGGTGATGCTAAAGCACAACGTCAGCATGGTCGCCCCCACCCGCCACGCGCCCAGCTTCGAGCGCCTGGAGAACTACATCGAGCGCAACATCAAGCTCGAGCTCGGCGCCGACGAGCTCGCCCAGTACGCCGGGCTGAGCCTGCGCTCGCTCTACCTGCTGTTCGAGAAGAACGTCAAGACGACGCCGAAGAACTTCGTGCGCCAGAAGAAGCTCGAGAAGGTGCATTCGATCCTGAACGACCCCGCCCAGGCCTGTCCGAACGTCACCGCGGTGGCGCTCGAGTACGGCTTCTCGCACCTGGGCCGCTTCTCCGAGCTCTACAAGTCCACCTACGGCGTGCTGCCCTCGCAGTCGATCCGCTGCCGCCAGCCCCAGGCCGGGCGCTGAACGCCGCGCGGCGTCCATTGCCGGGCGCCGCATGCCCCCCCTCCCGCCCCGCGCCTGCCCTCCTGCGGGCAGGCGCGGTCACGACCTCATCAGGAGAAATCCGCCATGGAACGCATCGCGATCAATCCACCCGAGCTCTTCAGTGGCAAGGCCTTCAGCCAGACCTTCTCGATCAGCACGCCGCAACGGCTGATCTTCGTGTCCGGCCAGGTCGACTGCGACCGCGAGGGCAAGGTGCGCAACCCCGACGACCTCGAGGCGCAGCTCGCAGGCACGCTCGACAACCTCAAGATCGCGCTGCGCGCGCAGGGCGCGAGCATGCGCGACCTGGTGCAGGTGACGATCTACGTCGTCGGCCTGCGCCCCGAGGACACCGCGCGCATCCGCGAGATCCGCTCCGCCTACTTCGACGCCGAGCGCCCGCCGGCGGTCACGCTGCTCGGCATCGAGCGCCTCGCCTTCCCCGGGCTGCGGGTCGAGATCGACATCATCGCTGCGCAGTGACGCAGCAGCCCGGTACGCCGCTGCGAGGCGGCATGCCGGGCACGACTCTCCGTCTCGTGACGGCACGGCTGGCGCGCGCCGCGTGCCGCCTTCACGCGCGCCCGCTCAGCCCTTGCGCGGCGGATTCAGGAAGCCGCGCAGCACGCGGGTGAGCCGCGGCATGACCACCCAGGTCATCGTCACCACGATCAGCGCGGTGAGCACCGCGGTGCGCGGCAGGAAGGGCAGCGGCTGGATCCATGGCAGCACGAACCACAGGAAGAAGGACACCGTGGGGAAGATGCCCAGCCAGGTCACCAGCGCCATGCGCGCGCGCGGCGGGTGCATCGTGGCCGGCACCACCGCGGGCTCGAACCAGGCCTCGAGCCCGCTCAGCTTGCGAAACTCGGGCTCGCCTTCGGCGACCGCCTTCATGCGCTCGAGCAGCGCGCCGCGGGCGTCGCTCATGTCCCAGGCCTGCAGCTCGGCCTCCGAGGCGAAGCGGACCACGAGCTGATACTCCTCGCCCGGCGCCTCGGGCGGGATCAGGTCGCCCCCCAGAAAACCCTTGTGCTCGCGCATCTTGGCGAGCATCTCACGCAACATCCCTTCGTACTCGGCCTCGTGCCCGGGACGGGCACGACGGCGGGCGATGCGGGTGACGCGGGCGGGAGCGGCGGCAGGTGCGGCGGCGGGGGCATTCATCGAGGACTCTCCTGTTCTGACGGGGCGGTGAAACCGAACGGGAAGCTCACCGCAGGTAGAGCGCTACTCTAACGCATAATTCTCGAGATTTTGATAAATAATCGCGATTAACATTTACCATGATCACGATCGACCATGCAGGGCACGCAGCAGACGAAAAGACCCCGGCCACCAGGGCGGTGTGCCGGGGTCTTGATCACGATCGCAGGCGGCGACCTACAGCGGCATGATCAGCTTGACGATGAACTTGTCGCCCTCGAAGCGGTTCTCCACCTTGGTCTCGTGGTTCCACTGCGCGGTGAGGTGCACGCCGCCCTTGGTCGTGTAGCTGACCGTGGGGCCGATGGCGAAGACCTGCCCGCGACGGCCTTCCGACCAGAAGGCGTTCGCCGCAACCTTCTGTCCGTTGATCTCGTCGTCGGTGGTCTGCTTGAGATAGTAGCCCGACAGGCCTACGCCCCAGGGCCCGATGCGCTTGCCGACAAGATAGTCCATGTGGAACTCGTCGCCCGAAGCGTAGCTGCCAACACCGGCCGGACCGTCGTAGTCCTTGTTCTTGGTCTTGATGTTGTACATCAGCTTGGCCGAGACCTCCCAGCCGGTGTCGCCCATATAGGTGAAGGCGAACAGCGGCTCGTAGCTCCAGTAGTTGGCCCCGATGCTCTGGCGCGCATCGCCTTCCTTGTAGCGCCCGGTCGGCAGATTGATGTCCAGGCCGATCGCCCAGTGCCAGTTCTTCGAATGCCACGACACGATGAACGGATCGATCGTGATATCGCCCACGCCGTTGACCGACTTGGAGCCGAACAGATCGACCTTCTGGTGCACCAGTGGCACGATCACGTGCCAACCCCAGTTGCCACCCAGGATCTTGTGCTCGCTGGTGTGCACGAAGCGGAAGGCGTTGAACCAGGCGTCGACCTCGCCCGAGGGTGCCTTGTTGCCGTCCCCGTCGCGCAGCTCTCCGCCGTAGTAGCCGAAGTAGTTGATGAAATAGTTGCCCGGCGGCGGCACCGCGCCGCCCAGCCAGGTCTCGGCCCCGTTGGGGTACTGGTCGCCGCCATCCTTGGCGTGGGCACCGCCGATCGCGAGCGCGCCGAGCGCGACCGCAGCCGCAATCTTGCTGATCTTCATCCCTTCATCTCCTCCTTGATTGGTCTTGCGACGAGTGTGCTGCTCCTGGACCGGCGCCCTCTGCGGGGCGCTCGGTGAATCCTGCCTGCGACTGCGCAGCCCTCAGCGTCCGAGGTCTTTTGCCGACACCCCGCCGATGCCCCAGTTGGTCTTGGGCACCTCGCGGATGACGACGCGGACGGTCTGGATCGGCGCGCCCACTGCCTCGACGAGCGCCTGGGTGACTTTCTCGATCACGGCGCGCTTCTGGTCTTCGGTGCGGCCTTCGATCATGGTGATTTCTGCCAACGGCATGCTCTGCCCCTCCTTGTCATCGAAACGATGGCGCCCTGCCCGGTGGCACGACGCCGCTGCGTTGCACTCGGCCCCGATGTGGCGCGCCCCCGCGGCATCGGCCAGCGGGGGCGCAGCTCACATTCAGGCGGCCAGCCCCTTCGCCCGGGCGAGGTTCAAGGCCGTATCCTCGATCATGTCCTCCTGGCCGCCGACCATGCCGCGACGGCCCATCTCGACGAGGATCTCGCGCGCCGGCACGCCGTACTTCTTCTCGGCGCGCTTGGCGAACAGCAGGAAGGAGCCATACACGCCCGCGTAGCCGAGCGTGAGCGCGTCGCGGTCGATGCGGATCGGGAAGTCCATGATCGGCACGACGAGGTCTTCGGCCACGTCCTGGATCTTGAACACGTCCACGCCGGTCTCGATGCCCATCAGGTCGCACACCGCGATGAAGACCTCCAGCGGGGTGTTGCCGGCGCCGGCGCCCAGACCCGCCGCGGCGGCGTCGATGCGGGTGGCGCCCACTTCGAGCGCGGCGAGGCTGTTGGCCACGCCCATCGCCAGGTTGTGGTGGCCGTGGAAACCGAGTTCGGTCTCGGGCTTGAGGGCGTCACGCACCGCGGACAGGCGCGCCTTGACGGTGTCGGGCAGCAGGTGGCCGGCGGAATCGGTGACGTAGATGCAGTTGGCGCCGTAGCTCTCCATCAGCCTGGCCTGGGTGACCAGGCCTTCGGGGCTGTTCATGTGCGCCATCATCAGGAAGCCGACGGTGTCCATGCCGAGCTTTCGGGCCATGCCGATGTGCTGCTCGGAGACGTCGGCCTCGGTGCAGTGGGTGGCGACGCGGATGGTGGAGACACCGATCTCGTGCGCCATCTTCAGGTGATCGACGGTGCCGATGCCAGGCAGCAGCAGCGCCGAGACCTTGGCCTGCTTCATCAGCGGGATCACCGCGCCGAGGTATTCCTCGTCGCTGTGCGCCGGGAAGCCGTAGTTCACCGAGCTACCGCCCAGGCCGTCGCCGTGGGTGACCTCGATCAGCGGCACGCCCGCCGCATCGAGCCCGGTGGCGATGGATTTCATCTGCTCGAGCGTCATCAGGTGGCGCTTGGGGTGCATGCCGTCCCGCAGGGTCATGTCGTGGACGGTGATCTTCTTGCCGCGAAGTTCCATGTTCATCTCCTTGTGGCCGGGGCGCTCAGGCCACCATCGTGGCGCGGTTGGATTCGAGCTTCAGACGGCCGGCGAGGATCTCCTCGGCGAACATCTCGGCGGTGCGCGCGCCGGCCGCGGTCATGATGTCGAGGTTGCCGGCGTACTTGGGCAGGTAGTCGCCCAGGCCTTCGACCTCGAGGTACACCGAGACGCGATTGCCGTCGAACACCGGGCCATTGACCAGGCGGTAGCCGGGCACGTACTTCTGCACTTCCTGGATCATGGCGTGGATGGAGGCCGTGATCGCGGCCTGGTCGGGCTCGGTCTCGGTCAGGCAGTGCACCGTGTCGCGCATGATCAAGGGCGGCTCGGCCGGATTCAGGATGATGATCGCCTTGCCCTTCTTCGCGCCGCCGACCTTCTCGACCGCGCCCGCGGTGGTGCGGGTAAATTCGTCGATGTTCTTGCGCGTGCCGGGGCCGGCGCTCTTGGACGACACGGTGGCGACGATCTCGCCATAGGCCACCGGCTGCACGCGCGACACCGCCGCGACCATCGGGATCGTGGCCTGGCCGCCGCAGGTGACCATGTTGACGTTCATCTCGCCCTTGCCGACGTGCTCGACGAGGTTGACCGGCGGCACGCAGAAGGGGCCGATCGCAGCCGGGGTGAGGTCGATCATCAGCACGCCGAGCTCGTTGAGCTTGCGGCTGTTCTCGGCGTGGACGTAGGCGCTGGTCGCGTCGAAGGCGATCTGCACGCCGTCGGCCTTGACGTGCGGCAGCAGGCCGTCGACGCCGTCGGCGGTGGTCTTGAGGCCGAGCTCGCGGGCGCGCACGAGGCCTTCCGAGCCGGCGTCGATGCCGACCATCCACACCGGCTCGAGCACCGGGCTGCGCTTGAGCTTGTACAGCAGGTCGGTGCCGATGTTGCCCGGTCCGATCAGCGCACACTTGATCTTGTTCATGCCTGTCTTCCTTTGGGGTTGAGTCGTTTCCAGGAATGCAGGCCGCGCGACGGTCCGGGGAGAGGGGAGAGGAACGGACCGCCGCACGACTGCAACCGGGAGGTGCCCGCAGCGCGGACGGAAAAGCGAAGTTCGCCGCTCAGGGCTCGACGTCGTCGGCGCCGATCGCGAGCAACCCTGCGCGCGCGCAGATGCCGTCCTGCTCCTCGGAGGCCCCCGAGACACCGATGCCGCCCAACAGCTCGCCGCCGACGCGGATCGGCAGGCCGCCGCCGAACACGACCAGCCGCGGCTGCGCAGAGAAGCCCAGCTTCATGCCCTCGTTGCCCGCGCACACGTCCATCCACTTGCCGGTCGGGAAGCCGAAGCCGCCCGCGGTGTAGGCCTTGTCGATGGCGATCGCGATCGACTGCGGGAAGGCGCCGGGCATGCGCAGGAAGGCGACGAGGTTGCCGGAGGCGTCGGCGACGCCGACGTTGATCCGCACCCCGAGCGCCTCGGCCTTCGCGACCGCGGCGGCGACGGCGGCATGCGCCGCCTCCCAGCTGATGGTGGCCTGAGGAACAGCGACTTTCATCGGGTGAGCTCCTGTGGTTCAGGTTTGATCTGTAATGCGTTTGAAGATAGGTCAGGCCAATGTCGACGTCAAGGTTTTTTCTCGAGATTTATAGAAGAAGCTAATTCCACTCCGCTCGGATACAATCGCGAACCGGGGTGTATCCAACATTGTCGCGACCATGAACGAAGCGGTTCCACCGAAAACACCGGACGCCGTCGAGCCGAAGACCCTCGTCGAGGGCGCCTACCAGCGCCTGCGCCGGGACATCATCGAGGGCGTCCACGCCCCCGGCGAGAAGCTTCGCGTCGAACATCTCAAGGACCGCTACGAGGTCGGCGCCGGCACCCTGCGCGAGGCCCTCCTCCTGCTCGTCACCGACGCCCTCGTGATCGCGCAGGGGCAGCGCGGCTTCCGCGTCTCGCCAATCTCGATCGAGGACTTCGAGGACATCACCCGCACCCGCCTGCTGCTCGAGACCGAGGCCTTGCGCCAGTCGCTGCAGCTCGGCGGCGAGGACTGGGAAGCTGCCATCGTCGCCGCATTCCATCGCCTGTCGCGCGCCGAGCAGAAGCTCGGCGACAACGACTCGCTGGCCGCCGAGGAGTGGGAGCGCCGCAACCGCGCCTTCCACGAGGCGCTGATCGCCGCCTCGCCCTCGCGCTGGATCCGTCATTTCCAGCACATCCTCTACCAGCAGTCCGAGCGCTACCGGCGCCTGAGCCTGTTCAGCCACCCCATCCCGCGCGACATCCACGCCGAGCACCAGGCCTTGTTCAACGCCAGCCTGGCACGCGACACCACGCGCGCGACCTCCATCCTCACCGAGCACGTGCTGCGCACGCTCGACGCGGTCAAGCTGCTGCCGGAAGAGTTTTTCGCCGGCAAGCGGAAATCCTGAGCCGGCGAGCCCCGGGCCGTTAAGACTCGGGCCGTCAAGCCCCGGGCTCGCCGGACGCAAGTCCGGCATCGCGCGCGCCGGCGGCCCTGCCCGGTCGGCAGGGAGCGCCGGCGCGGCCACGCTCAGGACACCACGCTCAGGAAGCGCTCGTTGAGCTTGCGGTCGTGGTAGAAGATGCCGGCGCCGACCTCGTCCCAGGTCCACGTGACCGCCTTGTAGTCGGGGTAGGTGTCGTAGCCGCCGCAGAAGGTCTCGAAGCGGTTGCCCGAAGGATCGAAGGCGTAGATCGTGGTGCCGCGGGTGATGCCGTGGCGGGTGGGGCCGATGTCGATCGAGATGCGGTTCATCGACATGATGTCGGCCGCGCGCAGCACCTTCTCCCAGCTGTCGAGCTTGAACGAGATGTGGTGCAGCTTGCCCGGCTCGGGGTGGCGCACGAAGGCGATGTCATGGGCCTTGGTCGAGCAAGACAGCCAGATCGCCAGGTCGGTCTTGCCGTCTTCCATCACCACGTGCTCGACGAGGTAGAAACCCAGCACCTTCTCGAAGATCTCCTGCACCTTCTCGATGTCCGGGCCGTACAGCAGGCAGTGGTCCATGCGCGTCGGCGCGATGCCGTGCTCGGCGTCGGGGATCCAGGGGTCCGGGTTCACATACGACTGGCCGTTGCCGATATCGGTCTTCTCGGCATAGAGCTCGATCAGGTGGCCCGAGGGGACCTCGAAGCGCACGCGCTCCCCGGTCTCCAGCATCTCGCCGGCGGGGATGCGCTCGGTCTTGAGGCCGAAGGCCTGCAGGTCGGCGTCGAGCTTGTCGAGCGTCGCCTTGTCGGCGACCTTGAAGGCGAAGAAATCCACGCCGGCGCTCTCGGCCTCGCGGATCAGCACGCTGTTGTGCTCGCGCTCGTCCCAGGCCTTGAAGTAGACGCGGCCCTGGCCGTCGCGGCCGGTCTCGACCAGGCCGAGGGTGTTCTTGTAGAAGTTGATGCCTTCCTCGAGGTCGAGGACACGCAGGGAGATGTGTCCCGGACGAAGTACGCCTGTCATTGCCATTTTGTCTGCTCCTCTCTTGATGTGCCCGGGACGGACCCCCCGTCCGGGCCGGTTCGCTCGATCTACCTCCGTCGCTAGACGGATCCTGCCGTGGCCCCCGCCACCCTGCGCTGGGGCGCCACGAAAACTTCAAACATCCCCTCCAGCCTGCCCGGCCCCTGGCCAGGCTCAGCCTCCGGCCTCCTCGCAGAGGAAATCGCCGACCAGCCGCACGAAGCGCGTGGAGTGCTCGATCTGCGTCCAGTGGCCGCAGCGGCCGAACACGTGCAGCTGCGCGCGCTCGATCCAGCGTAGCAGGGTCTCCGAGGTCTGCAGCGGAATCACCTGGTCGTCGCGGCCATGGACGATCAGCGTCTCGTGCGGCAGTGCGCGGATGTCCTCCTCGCGGCTGGCGAGCGCATCCACCCAGCGCTGGCGCGGTGCCGGAAACATGCTCGCGAAGGACTCCTGGAAGCCTGGGCGGATGCTGGCGCGATAACGCAGCTCGGCGAGCTCATCGTTCACCAGGCTGCGGTCCCAGGCGAAGTAATCCATGATCCGGCGCATGTTCTCGAACGAGGGCGTGTAGCCCCACACCGCGTCCAGCCCCGCGGTGATCTCGAAGGGCACGCCCACGCTGCCCATCAGCACCAGCCGGCGCACGCGCTGCGGGTGGCGGATCGCCAGCGCGAGCGCGAGCGCCCCGCCGAAGGAGTTGCCCACCACGTCCGCCTGCTCGATGCCGAGCGCGTCCATCAGCCCGAGCGCCTGCGCCACCCAGGTATCCATGTCGTAGCGCAGGTCGACGCGTCGCTCGGTGAAGCCGAAGCCCGCCATGTCGGGCGCGATCGCGCGCATGCGCTGCGCCAGCGGCGCCAGCACCAGGCGCCAGTTCGCCCAAGCGGAGACGCCCGGCCCCGAGCCGTGGAGGAAGAGCGCGGGGAAGCCCTCGCCCAGGTCGTGGTAGTTGGTCAGGATGCCGGCCGCGCGGACGCTGCGGCCGATCTCCGGATCACCCGCGGCGCTCGCCTGCGATGTCGCCTGCGCTGTGGCCATGGTGCTCATTCGCCCGTCCCCGCGTGCCTCAGATCTTCTTGAACAGCGGGCTGCGAACCTGCTGCACGTCCGCCGCAGAGAAGAACTTCTCCATGAAGATGTCGCGCTCGAACAGGCGCCCCTGCATCAGCGCGGTGATGCAGGCGTCGATCATCAGCGGCGGGCCGCACAGGTAGGCCTTGTGGCCGCGGAAGTCGTTGTCGAAGTGCGCCGTCGCCGCCTCGTGCACATAGCCGCGAAAGCCATCCCAGCCCGAGTCCGCGGGCTCGTCGGAGAGCGCCGGCACGTAGGTGAAGCTCGGGTGCTTCGCGGCGAGCGCGAGGAACTCGTCGTGGTAGTAGAGCTCGGCACGGTTGCGCTGGCCGTACACCAGGGTCATCGGCCGCGTGTCGCCGGCCTCGAGCAGGTCGAGGATCATCGAGCGCGGGCTCGACAGGCCGGAGCCGCCGGCCATGAACAGCAGCGCCTCGGGCGCCGACTTGCGCACGAAGAAGCGCCCGTACGGCCCGGACAGGCGCACGCGCTCGCCGACCTGCAGCTGCTCGTGGATCCAGGTGGTGCCGCGGCCGCCGGGCACGATGCGGATGTTGAGCTCGACCTCGCGGCCGGTGGACGGCGGGTTGGCGAGCGAGAAGGCGCGGCTGTATTCCCCCCCCTCGAGGAAGAAGTTGATGTACTGGCCGGCCTGGAAATGCATCGGCTCGTCGGTCTCGATGAAGACCGCCTTGATCGTCGGCGTCAGCGCCTCGATCCGCGTCACGGTGCCGGGGAAGTCTCGCACCGGGATGGACTCGGCGTCGGCCTCCTCCTCGATCTCGGCCTCGATGGTCACGTCGGACTCGAGGCGGGCGCAACAGGCCAGGGTCTTGCCCTCGTCGCGCTCGAAGTCCATCAGCGCAAAGCTGGAGGCCTCACCGTGGTCGATCTCGCCGTCGAGCACCTGCACCTTGCAGGTGGCGCACAGGCCGTGGCAACAGGCGTGGGGCAGCCAGATCCCCGCGCGCAGGGCGGCGTCGAGGATGGTCTGACCCTCCTCCACCTCGATCGTCTGGCCGATCGGTTCAATCGTCAGTTCGTAGCTCATGGTGCGCTTCCGTTCTTGTACGTTCTTGTACGTTCTCGGGCGGGGTGCGCGGGGTGCGGCGCACGCCGCACCCCGTTGCGGGCGATCAGCTGCAGGAGCCCTTGATGCCGGCGAGGCCGGGCGTGCGGAAGCGGATCACGTCCTTGTGGTTCAAGCCGTTCTCGGCCAGCGACTTGTCGAAGTCGAGCGTGACCGGCTTGCCCGACTTGAACCACTCGGCCTTCGCCCAGTCGATCTGCGCGAAGTCGGGGTGGTAGCCGAAGGCGGCCTGCATCGGACCGGCGACGACGTCGCCGAAACGCATGGTCGGCGGGAAGGGGAAGGCGAAGGGCGCGCAGAACAGCAGGTGGTCTTCCCAGCCGATGTAGAGCAGCTGGGCGCCGTGGAACTTGTCCTGCGTGTCGGCAGGGGCGAACTCGTACTTCGAAATTGCGGCAACAGCCATGTCTTGTCTCCTAGCGATCGCTTGATCGCTGCGGGCACCGGAGCGCCCGCAGCGTGCATGGGTCAGATGTTCTTCGTCGCCTGGCCACGCCACTCGGCGAAGTTCTTCTTGTCTTCGGAAATGTCGAAGTCGAGGTTGTCGCGGCCGTGCTCGAGCTTGTAGTACTGCAGCACCGCGGCCAGCGGGTCGAAGCCCTCCACCGTCGGATCGGTGCCCTCGGGGAAGCAGTTGCCCTGGTAGATCTGGTGCACCGGCAGCCAGGCCTGGACGTACTTCTCCGGCTCGTGCTCGAAGATCTCCTTGCAGTGGTCGGAGCAGAAGTGATACTTGTCGCCCTTGTAGTCGACCTCGCGGTAGCAGATCTTGGTCGCGTCGCCCGGCTCGGTGAAGATCATCGGGATCTGGCAGGTCTGGCACAGCATGGGCAGCGTCTTGTTGTAGAAGCGGTTGCCCTTGGCGGCCTGCTCGCGCCAGAACTCGTAGCGCGGACGGTAGTGCTTGTCGAAGCTCGCCGGGTACTTCGCCGCCAGCCAGGCCATCTCGTCCTCGTCCGGCATCCAGGTGTGGAAGTTCGCGGCCGCGGCGTAGTTGTAGAAGGTGCTCCAGGCCTGGTGCGACAGGTGGTCCTTCTCCAGGGCGATCTGCTCGGCGCACTTGGGCATCTTGATGCCGTAGCGCGCGAGGTCCTTGAACAGCGCGCCGCCGTTCTCCTCGAAATACACCTCCCAGGCTTCCTTCCAGCTCATCGTGCGCTTGGGCAGCATGTAGTCCATCATCATCGCCACCAGGGTCAGCACGCGGTAGCCGCGCCAGGTCCACTTGTCGATCCAGCGCTGCACGATCGGGACGTTGGCGGGATCCTGCTCGAGGATGAACTTGATCACCTCCAGGCCCAGCGTCATGTGGCGCGCCTCGTCGGACTGCGCCGAGAAGCCGAAGGTCATCGTGCCCATGTCGCCGTTGTAGGCCGCGCCCGAGACGAAGGGCACGAACAGCAGGTTGGTGAGCACGTACTCGAACGAGAAGCCGATCGAGACCATGAACTCGAACGGACCGGCGGTGATGGCGTCGTCGAAGAAGCTCTTGGGCACCGACAGGAACCACACGCGGTCATGCGCGTGATGGAAGTCGTGCATGCCGTTGTAGTACTTGTTGTAGTTCGAGATCGAATGCACCTGCGTCTGCGCGTGGCGGATCTCGTCGAGCGACTGCATCAGGCAGGCGACGCGCGGCCCCGCGCCCGGGAAGGCGCGGCCGGCGTGGGCGAAGCCGCGGTGGGCGACGTACTCCAGCGGGCTGATGCCGCTGATGAAGAGCTTGATGGTGTTGATGTAGCGCGCGTCGGTGACGTTGAGGTGGCCGTTGTTCTGGTTGAAGGCGTCGATGATCGCGTACAGCTTGCGTTCCTTCTCGGCCTGGTACTTCCAGTAGGCGTCCATGGTCAGGCGGAAGGGGTCTTCCCACTTGTCCCAGTCGTGGATCTTGATCCCCTCGTAGGCGATGTAGGGGTAGATGTCTTCCATCTTCTGGTACGACGGGGTCCAGTCCAGGCCCCGGGTCATCACGGCATAGCGCTCTTTCAGGCCCAGCTTTTTCTTCGCGACTTGCATGTCCATTTTCGTGTCTCCTCGGGGTCTCAGGATTTCCAGAACAGGATGATTTCGTCGTCGGTCTGATCGAGGTTGCCCGACATCGTGATCATGTTGACCTGCAGTTCCTGCAGGTCGTAGTCGCGACCGATGAGCTCCTCGATGGTTTCGCGACGCACGACGAGGCGACCATCGGCGTTGATCTTCACCATCGCCGGCTGCTCATCCACGACGGCGGAAGGGTTGTCCTGCAGGATCGCCTCGATGATCGGGCGCGTCTCTTCGTTGGTCTGCAGTGCGAGAAATACGGTCGACATTGAATGCTCCGCTCAGAGGGCGACGCCGGCCTTGGCCATGCGTGCGTTGAATTGCTGGACGACTTCGCCGAGGACCTCGTCCGAACGGTCGCCGAGGGCGATGCGCGCGACCGGCAGCAAGGCTGCGGCCGAGCGATCGCGCCACTGGCTCAGCCAGCGCGCCATCACTTCCTTGTTCTCGGGCGACTCGGCCGCGGCGATCTTCACCGTGGCGTCGGCCCACTTGCGGGTCTCGGTGAACCAGTCGGTCATGAACTGGGTGAGCATCGCCACCGGCGTGCCCCCCTGGGACGACAGCACGTCGTCGATGATGGTTTCGTACACCAGCGGGTAGAGCAGGCCGTCGAGCGCGACGTTCTGCGCCACGAAGAGCTCCACCGGATCCTTGATCACGAAGGAGTCCTCGACATAGCGGCGCAGGCCCTGCCAGGCGTCATCGTCCATCCAGGCGCGCTTGGCCTCGTCGAGCGACTCGACGTCGCCGAGCAGCAGGCCCACGCGGGTGAGGTACTGGGCGATGCCGAGCTGATCCATCGCCTGGTAGATGTGCGGCTGCGAGAAGCCCGTGCCGTAGCTGTAGGCACAGACGCTCGCGTTGTTCATGTTCGAGCCCCAGGCCACATGGCGCAGCGGCAGCAGCAGCTCGAGCACGGTCTTGCGCACCGACTCGGGCAGGGTCCCCGCCAGGCCGCGGTTCTCGACGAAGTCGAAGTTGGCCTCGGCGGTGTCCTGCTGCTTCGCGCGCGCCAGGGTGTAGGCGCCGTAGTAGAACTGGCGCGGATCCTTGAAGGCGTACCAGTCGGCCATCTTGATCGCGGTGCGCGAGGCGTCGTAGATGTCGTGCTCGGGATCCCAGGTCGGGCGGTAATGGAAGTTCGCCGTCTGCTGCATGTCCAGGGTGCCTTCCTGGTAGCGCGACGCGGGCTTGTCCGCGCCGATGCGGCGGGCGATGTTGTCGAACGTCTGCCGCAGCGGCTTGATGGTGACGGTGCGCAAATCGATCTGCATGGAATCTCCTCCTGTGTACTCGTCTGTCGGCGCTCAGCGGAAGCGCTGGTGGGTGGCTTGATGCAGGTTCCAGTTCCAGTCCGCGGACTCGTCCTCGCCCTCCGCCGACGCCTCGCGCGGCTCGAGGAAGACGACGTGGTTCGACTGGCAAAAGGATTCGTAGGCTTCGGACGGCAGCAACATCTCCGCGAACAGCTCCGGGTCGCCGATGGCGAACTCGAACTCCACGAAGCCGTCCGGGCGGCGCTCGATCAGGCGTACGAACTTCCGGTTCAGGTCTACCGCCGGTTCGCTGTTCTTCATCCCCACACTCCTTCGGATTGATCAACACGGGCTGGCCGCAGGGGAGTACCTAACAAGTTCCGTGCCAATTTCTGAAAACCCATGTTTATAGCCCGATTCAGCCGCTTTCTCGATATTCCCGCGTCGCGGCGCCGATTTACGGCTTCACCAAATGATCAAACCCGGCTTCTCGTTGATTATTTGATTTAGTCTATTTATTGCCCTGCAGCAACCCGCCTTTCCTTCGACTCGCCGCACCCAGCGTGGTACTGAGCATCGCTCCAGGCTCGCACCGAGCCGGGACAGGATCGGGCAGATGGTGAAAAGTCCGCTTCTTTCGCCTGCCCCATTTCTATTTCTCGAGATTTTCCACATAATCGATGAAATTCCGTGTCGCCCGAAGCCCCTCCGCCTGAGGTAATCTCTTCGCTTCGCCCGGCCACGACGACGACCCCGGAAACCAACCGCCGCAGAGCGGAAGCGAAACCCGCCTGGAGGAGACCCCTTGGCCAGCATCCAATACCTGGAGAACGCCGACCTGCGCAGCCTGCTGCGCTTCGCTGCGGAGGACGGCCTCATCTGGCTCGGCGAGCACCGCATGCTGCTTCTGCACGCCGGCGCGATGGCCGAGCTGCGCAAGGAGCTGATCGAATCGGTAGGCCACGAGCAGGCGCGCCGCATACTTACCCGCATGGGCTTCGCCTCGGGCATGCGCGACGCCGAGCTGGCACGCAAGACACGCAGCGGCAGCGACCTGGCCGACGCCTTCGTGATGGGGCCGCAGCTGCACATGCTCGAGGGCTGTGCCCGCGTCGAGCCGGTCCGCCTGGAGTTCGGCGGCCCCGGCGACAGCTTCTACGCCGAGTTCCTGTGGGACAACGCCTGGGAGGCCGAAGCGCACGTGCAGGCCTTCGGTGAGTCCGCCGAGCCGGTGTGCTGGATGATGATCGGCTACGCCTCGGGCTACACCAGCGCCTTCACCGGACGCTTCATCCTCTTCCGCGAGACCGAATGCGCCGCGACCGGCCATGAGCGCTGCCGCATCGTCGGCCGGCCGGCCGAGGACTGGCCGGACGCGGACACGCTGCTGCCCTACTTCCAGGCCGACTCGATCGTCGGCCGCCTGCTCGAGCTGCGCGAGGAGATCGAGGCCATGCGCCGCACGATCGCCTGTCCGCGCCGCACCCCCGACCTCATCGGCAGCTCCACCGCCTTCCTGCACGCCTACGACCTCATCGGTCGCGCGGCGGCGACCAACGTCTCGGTGCTGCTGCTCGGCGAGACCGGCGTCGGCAAGGAGCGCTTCGCGCGCACGCTGCACGAGATGAGCGCGCGCAAGGACGAGGCCTTCGTCGCGGTCAACTGTGCGGCGCTGCCCGACGAGCTCATCGAGTCCGAGCTCTTCGGCGTCGAACGCGGCGCCTTCACCGGCGCGCACGCCTCGCGCGCGGGCAAGTTCGAGCGCGCGCACGGCGGCACCCTCTTCCTCGACGAGGTCGGCGAGCTGCCGCTGCCCGCGCAGGCCAAGCTGCTGCGCGCGCTGCAGGAGGGCGAGATCGAGCGCCTCGGCGACGAGCGCACGCGCAAGGTCAATGTCCGCCTGGTCGCGGCGACCAACGTCGACCTGCAGAAGGCGGTCAGCGCCGGCACCTTCCGCCGCGACCTGTATTACCGCCTCAACGTCTATCCGGTCACCATCCCGCCGCTGCGCGAGCGCACCGGCGACCTCCCCGCGCTGGTCGAGGCCATGGTGCGCCGCTTCGAGACCCTGCACGGCAAGCGCATCGCCGGCCTCAGCGACAAGGCGATGCACGCGCTCAAGCTCCACGCCTGGCCGGGCAACGTGCGCGAGCTCGAGAACGTGCTCGAGCGCGGGGTGATCCTCGCACCGCCGAACGGCCAGATCGAGGTCGAGCACCTCTTCATCGGCAGCTTCGACGAGCACGCCCGCGAGCACTCCCTGAGCGCCCAGGGCGGGCTCGAAGCCGCGCAACGCGCGCAGCAGGACCTCGCCGCTGCGGTGCTCGACTCGGGCATGTCGCTCGACGTCTTCGAGCAGCGCCTGCTGCAGCACGCGGTCGTACGCGCCAACGGCAACCTGTCGGCCGCGGCGCGACTGCTCGGCATGACCCGGCCGCAGCTGAACTACCGCATCAAGAAGCAGGGGGGATGAGGCGGGAGGCGGGGGCGCATGAGCAATCCCGAGTCGAGGACTGGTGCGGGATGGCCGGTTCTGGGGGTAGACGGAAAAAAGCCACCGCACGGAGACCGTACGGTGGCTTTCTTGGTGGCGGAGTGGACGGGACTCGAACCCGCGACCCCCGGCGTGACAGGCCGGTATTCTAACCGACTGAACTACCACTCCGCGCTGACCTGCTCCGGCTCTCGCCGGTTGCGATCCGAACAATGCCGGACCGCCTTGTGTGGCGTCCCCACGGGGATTCGAACCCCGGTTATCGCCGTGAAAGGGCGGTGTCCTAGGCCTCTAGACGATGGGGACTGCAAGCCTATCTACTGCAAAAATCGGTTGGTGGAGGTAAGCGGGATCGAACCGCTGACCTCTTGCATGCCATGCAAGCGCTCTCCCAGCTGAGCTATACCCCCACAACGAGTCGGCGATTATAGCTTCTGGTAAAGCCCACCGCAACTGCCCCGGAGCGTCATTTCCGGAACATCGCAGGACCGAAGCCCTGCGCTTGAAACTGGCGGAGTGGACGGGACTCGAACCCGCGACCCCCGGCGTGACAGGCCGGTATTCTAACCGACTGAACTACCACTCCGCACTGAGCTGCCCGGCTTTCGCCGGTTTGCCTTCCAGCCACTGGCTGGACTGCCTTGTGTGGCGTCCCCACGGGGATTCGAACCCCGGTTATCGCCGTGAAAGGGCGGTGTCCTAGGCCTCTAGACGATGGGGACTGCATTCTTCAGTTTGGTGGAGGTAAGCGGGATCGAACCGCTGACCTCTTGCATGCCATGCAAGCGCTCTCCCAGCTGAGCTATACCCCCGGCACCGAAGAGCGCGCATTATAGGTCGCACCCCCAGGCCTGTAAACCCCCATCTCCAAATATCTACAGCACCTTGCCCGGATTCATCAAACCATCCGGATCGAAGGCCTGCTTCACCCGCCGCATCAGCTCCATTTCCAGCGCCGGCTTGTAGCGCAGCACCTCCTCGCGCTTGAGCTGGCCGAGGCCGTGCTCGGCCGAGATCGAGCCGCCGAGCTCGCACACCAGGTCGTGCACGATGCGATTGACCTCGGCGGTACGCGCGATGAAGATGGCGTTGTCGTCGGCCGCCGGCTTGGACAGGTTGTAGTGCAGGTTGCCGTCGCCGATATGGCCGAAGGCCACCACGCGCACATCCGGCCAGCGCGCGGCGAGCGCCGCGCCCGCGCGCTCGAGGAACTCGGGGAGGCGGCTCACCGGCACCGAGACGTCGTGCTTGATGCTGACGCCCTCGATGCGCTGCGCCTCGGAGATGTCCTCGCGCAGCGCCCACAGGGCCTGCGCCTGCGCCCCGCTCGCCGCCACCGCGGCGTCGCTGGCCAGGCCCTGCGCGCAGGCCTCGCCCAGCACCACCTCGAGGCGGGCGTCGAGCGGCGCATCCAGCGCGGGATCGGAGAGCTCGACCAGCACCGCCCACGCCGGCGCCCCGGCGAGCGGGTCGCGCGCCCCCGGGATGTGCTGCAGGACGAGCCCGAGCGCCGCACGGCCGACGATCTCGAAGGCGCTCACGCGGTCGCCGCAGGCCGCGCGCAGGAACCCGAGCAGACGTACCGCGGCGCGCGGGTCGGGCACCGCCACCCAGGCCGTGGCGCGGCTGCGGATGGCCGGGAAGAGCTTCAGCACCGCGGCGGTAACGATGCCCAGGGTGCCCTCGGCGCCGATGAAGAGCTGCTTGAGGTCGTAGCCGGTGTTGTCCTTGCGCAGGCCGCGCAGCCCCTCCCAGACACGGCCATCGGGCAGCACCACCTCCAGCCCGAGCACCAGGTCGCGGGTGTTGCCGTAGCGCAGCACCTGCACGCCGCCGGCGTTGGTCGACAGGTTGCCGCCGATCCGGCAGCTGCCCTCCGAGGCCAGCGAGAGCGGGAAAAGGCGTCCGGCGGTCTGCGCCGCCTCCTGCACCGCGGCGAGCGTGCAGCCGGCCTCGACGGTGAGCGTGTCGTTGTCGGCATCGAGCGCGCGGATGCGGTTCAGGCGCACGAGGCTGATCACCACCGCCGCGCCGTCGGCGAGCGGGGTCGCGCCGCCGCACAGCCCGGTGTTGCCGCCCTGCGGCACCATCGCCACGCCCGCCTGCGCGCAGGCGGCGACCACCGCGGCCACCTCGGCGGTGTCGCG
>NZ_AMXF01000019.1 GCF_000310225.1 Thauera phenylacetica B4P | reverse complement strand
AAAACATCGCGGCTCCGGCGACCATGTAGGAGCGCCGGCAGGCGCGAATGAGATTGGCCCCGGCGCATGAAATCCGCGCCGGTTCTTGTAGGAGCGCCGGCAGGCGCGAAAGCGGCGGTTGATTTGGCGTTGTCGCGAAACGGAGAGGCTGCATTCGCGCCTGCCGGCGCTCCTACATAAAACATCGCGGCTCCGGCGACCATGTAGGAGCGCCGGCAGGCGCGAATGAGATTGGCCCCGGCGCATGAAATCCGCGCCGGTTTGTGTAGGAGCGCCGGCAGGCGCGAAAGCGGCGGTTGATTTGGCGTTGTCGCAAAACGGAGGCGCTGCATTCGCGCCTGCCGGCGCTCCTACATAAAACATCGCGGCTCCGGCGACCATGTAGGAGCGCCGGCAGGCGCGAAAGCGGGGGGTGATTTGGCGTTGTCGCGAAACGGAGAGGTTGCATTCGCGCCTGCGGGCGCTCCTGCATGAAAGATCGCGCCTGCCGGCGCTCCTACATAAAGGATCGCGCCTGCCGGCGCTCCTACATAAAGGATCGCGCCTGCCGGCGCTCCTACATGAAACATGCGGGTGGTTGAACGCGTACGAGCCTCATCCAACCCCACCAACCCCACCAACCCTTTAGCCTCACCAAAACACCACAGGAACCCACACCCTTGCGTCGAGAAACTGCACCTTCCGCCGTGGCTGATGTCGGCGGTCCTGTTCGTGGCAAGTCCATGCGCGACGACAAAGACGACTTCATCAACCTGGGCGAGATCATCGCCGTCCTGCTCGAATACAAGTGGCTGATCCTCGCGGTCACCTTCCTCGCCGTCTTCATCGGCGCGGTCACCGCCTTTGTCTCCACGCCCATCTACCGCGCCGATGCGCTGGTGCAGGTCGAGGACAAGAAGAGCGCCAAGGGTGGCCTCGCGGCGCTGCGTGACGTCGAAGCGGTGCTCGGCGACTCGACCTCGGTGGCCGCCGAGCTCGAGATCCTGCGCTCGCGCATGATCCTCGGCCGCGTCGTCGATCGGCTCAACCTCTCCATCCGCGCCAACCCCGACTACTTCCCCGTCTTCGGCCGCGCCCTCGCGCGCCGCTACAACGGCGACGAACCCGCCGCGCCCTTCCTCGGCCTCGGCACCTACGCCTGGGGCGGCGAGCGCATCGACGTGCAGAGCCTTGAGGTCCCCAGCTACCTCCAGGGCCTGCCCCTCACCCTCATCGCCGGCGACAACAACACCTTCACCCTCTACGACGACCAGGACATGCGCCTGCTCGACGGCACCGTCGGCGAGGCCGCCGCCAGCGCCGACGGCAAGACCACCCTCTTCATCGCCGAGCTCGTCGCCCGCCCCGGCACCCGCTTCAACCTCGCCCGCGTCGGCCAGACCCAGGCCATCGGTGCCCTGCGCGAAAACCTCGAGGTGCGCGAGCGCGCCCGCCAGTCCAACGTGATCGAAGCCGCCTACAGCGGCCCCGACCGCGCCCAGGTCGAAGCCGTCCTCAACGAAGTCCTCAACGCCTACGTCCGCCAGAACGTCGAATACCGCTCCGCCGAAGCCGAAGCCACCCTCGGCTTCCTCGAAGCCCAGCTCCCCGAGCTCAAGGGCCAGCTCGACACCGCCGAAGCCGCCTACAACGAATACCGCCAGAACCGCGGCTCGGTCGACCTCACCATCGAGACCCAGTCCGTCCTCGGCTCCATCGTCAAGGTCGACAACGACATCGTCGTCCTCCAGCAAAAGCGCGACGAGCTGCGCCAGCGCTTCACCGCCGAGCACCCCCAGGTCAAGGCGCTCGACTCCCAGCTCAGCCGCCTGCGCGCCGTGCGCGGCACCCTCGACAAGGACGTCAACCGCCTCCCCGACACCCAGCAGACCGCGCTGCGCCTGCGCCGCGACGTCGAGGTCGCCACCGCGCTCTACACCAACCTGCTCAACAGCGCCCAGCAGCTGCGCGTGGCCCGCGCCGGCACCGTCGGCGATGTGCGCGTGATCGACGCCGCCGCCACCGCGCCGCTGCCGGTCGCCCCGCGCAAGGCGCTCATCCTGCTGCTCTCGGGCGTGCTCGGCGTGCTCGGCGCGCTCGGCCTGGTGTGGGCCATCCGCAGCCTGCGCGTGGTCGTCGAAGACCCGCAGACCATCGAGCGCGAGCTCTCGCTGCCGGTGTACGCCACCGTGCCCGCCAGCAAGGACGAGGCCCAGCTCTCGCGCGCCATCGCCCGCGGCAAGGCCGACAAGAGCCAGCTCCTCGCCATCGCCAACCCCGACGACGACGCCATGGAGAGCCTGCGCAGCCTGCGCACCACGCTGCACTTCGCCCTGCTCGGCGCGGAGAAGGGCTCGGTGCTCATCACCGGCCCGGCGCCCGGTGTCGGCAAGAGCTTCATCAGCAAGAACCTCGCTGCCGTCCTCGCCCAGGCCGGCAAGCGCGTCATGCTGGTCGACGGCGACCTGCGCAAGGGCCATATCAACAAGGCCTTCGGCGTGCCGCGCGGCATGGGCGTGTCCGACTACATCATGGGCGTCGCCGGGCTCGAGCAGATCGTCAAGCCCACCGGCGTCGACAACTTCGCCCTCGTCACCACCGGCCAGATCCCGCCCAACCCGTCCGAACTCCTCATGCACCCGCGCTTCGCCGAGCTGCTCGCCGAACTCGAAAAGCAGTGCGACGTGCTCATCATCGACGCGCCCCCGGTGCTCGCCGTGTCCGATGCCGCTATCATCGGCCGCCAGGTCGGCGCCACCCTCCTGGTCGCCCGCGCCGGCCGCCACCCCATCCGCGAGCTCGAGCAAGCCATCAAGCGCTTCGACCAGGCCGGCGTCGAGGTCAAGGGATTCGTGTTCAACGGCTTCGACCTCACCCGCCAGCGGCATCGGTTCGGGTACGAGGGCTATCACTACCAGTACAAGTACAAGGCATGAAGACGGCCCAATTCGCTATGCGATGTCTCCCTGTAGGAGCGCCGGCAGGCGCGAAAACGGCCCCCAAATAAACGCCATGCGTAATTCACCCGCCCAATTCGCGCCTGCCGGCGCTCCTACAAAGGCGTTCGCGCGTGCCGGTGCTTCTACATGGCCATTCGCGCCTGCCGGCGCTCCTACATAAACCTGCTCTTGCTGGACTACATCGACATGACGCCGCCTACGACGCGCGCACGCTTCCCGGAGGGCCGCCGACCATGCAAGGCTTGATCGCATTGCTGGTTGGTGCCGGTCTCTCCGTCCTCGTCATCCGCGCGATGATCGTCATCGCGCCGCGCGTCGGCCTCGTCGACCTCCCCGGCGAGCACAAGCAGCACGAGCACGTCACCCCCTTCGTCGGCGGCTTCGGCGTGCTCGCGGCGCTGCTGGTCGCGGTGGCGCTGCTCATCCTCGCCTACCCGGAAAAACTCGTCGCCTGGCTCTCCCTGCTGGTGTGCGGCGTGGTCATGTTCGGCGTCGGCCTCGCCGACGACCGCTGGAAGCTCTCCGCCCGCATCCGCCTCGTCATCCAGGCCGGGCTCGCGCTGCTCATGGTCTTTGGCGGTGGGGTGGTGCTCGCCGACGTCGGCGACGCCTTCTTCGTCGGCGCGCTCACCATGGGCTTCGCCGCGGCCGTGCCCTTCACCGTCTTCGGCACCGTCGGCTGCATCAACGCGCTCAACATGGTCGACGGCATCGACGGCCTCTCGGGCACCATCGCCGCCGGCACCCTGGCCCTCATCGCGCTGGTCGCCGGTCTGGGCGGCGACGGCGCCACCTTCCTGCTCGCCCTCGCCCTGCTTGGCGGCGTGCTCGGCTTCCTGTGGTTCAACCTGCGCTTCGGCGACCAGCACCGCGCCCGCGTCTTCATGGGCGACAACGGCAGCATGATGCTCGGCCTGCTGCTGTGCTGGCTGCTCATCACCATCACCCAGGGGCCGAATGCCCTCGTGCCGCCCATCGTGGCGTTGTGGATCTTCGCGCTGCCGCTGGTCGACACCCTCAGCGTCATGTTCCGCCGCATCTGGCGGGGCAAGTCGCCCTTCAGCCCCGACCGCAACCACCTGCACCACCTGCTGCAGCGCGCCGGCTTCCGCGTCGAAAACACCGTCGGCATCATGGGCACGCTGCACTTCGCTCTCGGCGCCACCGGCATCGCCGGCGCCTGGCTGGGCGTGCCCGAGGGCGTGCTCGCCATCGGCTGGCTGGTCGTCTTCCTGGCCTATTTCCGCCTCACCGCGCGCCCCTGGCGCTTCGTGCCCATGCTGCGCGGCTTCCATCGCGCCTGCGGCCTCACCCCCGCGCGCAACCTCGGCGTCTTCATGGGCAACTGCACGCTCGAGCACGTCGAGCAGATCAACGCCCTGGTCGCCCCCCAACTCCACGAAAACACCGTCTTCCGCACCCGGCTCTACCAGCGCAAGGGCGCCGCCGGCCCCGTCGGCGCGCGCTATGCCGTGGTGCAGATCACCATCGACGACGAGGTCGCCCCGCTGCGGCACCAGGACCTCTACATGCGCCTCATCCGCCGCGCCGCCCGCCCGCTCGACAACATCTACGTGCGCAGCTACGTCCACCGCGACCCCCACAACGAGCGCCGCGTCAGCCCCCGCGACGTCGCGCACGACCGCCGCGCCGCCGAGCGCCGCGTCGCCGATTGCATGCTCGTCGAAGAATCCTTCACCTACGTCCGCGACGGCCGCATCGTCGACCAACAGATCAACCACCCCAGACCCGGCACCCGCGCCACCGCCGCCCCCACATGACCCACCCCGCGACACCCCCTGTAGGAGCGCCGGCAGGCGCGAAAACGGCGCCCAAACGCCCGCCCCCCGCCAACGCCCCGCGATGTCCCCCTGTAGGAGCGCCGGCAGGCGCGAAAACGGCGCGAAAATAACCGCCATGCGTGATTCAACCGCCCAAATCGCGCCTGCCGGCGCTCCTACATAAAAGATCGCGCCTGCCGGCGCTCCTACATAAACCCAAACAACCCGAAAACCTCGTCCACTACCTGCCTACCATCATGCACACCCTCGACACCCTCAAGCTCGCCATCATCGGCCTCGGCTACGTCGGCCTTCCCCTCGCCGTCGAATTCGCCAAGAAGCGCTCTGTCGTCGGCTTCGACATCAACCAGGCGCGCATCGACGCCCTCAAGACCGGCCACGACGCCACCCTCGAAGTCTCCGACGAAGAACTCCGCGAAGCCGCCGGCCTCAGCTACTCCGCCAACCTGCAGGACCTCGCCGCCTGCAACACCTACATCGTCACCGTCCCCACCCCCATCGACGAGCACAAGCAGCCCGACCTCACCCCGCTGGTCAAGGCCTCCGAGACCATCGGCAAGGTGCTCAAGAAGGGCGACATCGTCATCTACGAATCCACCGTCTACCCCGGCGCCACCGAAGAAGACTGCGTCCCCGTCCTCGAAAAGTTCTCCGGCCTCAAGTTCAACGTCGACTTCTACGCCGGCTACAGCCCCGAGCGCATCAACCCGGGCGACAAGGAACACCGCGTCTCCACCATCAAGAAGGTCACCTCCGGCTCCACCCCCGAGGTCGCCGAGCTGGTCGACCAGCTCTACCGCCAGATCATCGTCGTCGGCACCCACAAGGCCGAGAGCATCAAGGTGGCCGAAGCCGCCAAGGTCATCGAGAACACCCAGCGCGACGTCAACATCGCCCTCATCAACGAGCTCGCCATCATCTTCAACAAGATGGGCATCGACACCGAGGCGGTGCTCCAGGCCGCCGGCAGCAAGTGGAACTTCCTGCCCTTCCGCCCGGGCCTGGTCGGCGGCCACTGCATCGGCGTGGACCCGTACTACCTCACCCACAAGGCGCAGGAGATCGGCTACCACCCCGAGATCATCCTCGCCGGCCGGCGGCTGAACGACGGCATGGGCGCCTACGTGGTGTCGCAGCTCGTCAAGGCCATGCTCAAGCGCCGCATCACCGTCGAAGGCGCGCGCGTGCTGGTGCTGGGCCTCACCTTCAAGGAAAACTGCCCCGACCTGCGCAACACCCGCATCGTCGACATCGTCAAGGAACTGCGCGACTACAACATCACCGCCGACGTGTTCGACCCGTGGGTGGATGTCGCCGAAGCGCAGCACGAATACGGCCTCACCCCGATCGACGCCCCCGAGCAGGGCGCCTACGACGCGATCATCGTCGGCGTGGCGCACCAGCAGTTCAAGGACATGGGCGCCGAGGCCATCCGCGCGCTCGGCAAGCCGGAGCACGTGGTGTATGACCTGAAATATGTGATGCCGAGGAATGCGGCGGACCTTCGTCTCTAACCCGAGCGCCGAATTCGCGCCTGCCGGCGCTCCTACAGAAACCGCCACGCGTCGTGGCCCTCTTGTAGGAGCTGCGGCAGCTGCGAATGGACCGAAATGGAGACGCCGCGATCGGACCGCGATGCCCTTGTAGGAGCGCCGGCAGGCGCGAATACGGCCCCACACCCCGCCACAACGCCCCTTGTCATCGCCCCGCGCCAAACACCCGACCGCCCCAACCTGAAACCGCCGCCCGCCACCTCTTCCGCCCGATAGCCCTCGCCACCCCCTTCCGATAGAACGACTCGCCCCCTCACACGCCGGTCATGCAATCGGACTATCATTCCGGCCTCGTTTCTGCCCGACATATTCCTCGGAGATAGCCATGCATCACTCCCCCCCCATCACCGACCGCAAGATCCGCTTCGCCCTCATCGGCTGCGGCCGCATCGCGCAGAACCACTTCGCCGCGATGGAGAAACACGCCGACCGCTGCGAACTGGTCGACGTCTGCGACACCAATCCCGCCGCGCTGCAGGCCGCCGTCGCCAAGACCGGCGCCCGTGGCCACGGCAAGCTCGCCGACCTGCTCGCCAGCACCACCGCCGACTGCGTCATCCTCACCACTCCCAGCGGCCTGCACCCGGCCCAGGCCATCGAAGTGGCGCAGGCCGGCAAGCACGTGATGACCGAGAAGCCCATGGCCACCCGCTGGCAGGACGGCCTCAAGATGGTCGAGGCCTGCGACAAGGCCGGCGTGCGCCTTTTCGTCGTCAAGCAGAACCGCCGCAACGCCACGCTGCAGCTGCTCAAGCGCGCCGTCGAGCAAAAGCGCTTCGGCAAGATCTACGCGGTGTCGGTCAACGTCTTCTGGACCCGCCCGCAGGAGTACTACGACAGCGCCAAGTGGCGCGGCACCTGGGAATTCGACGGCGGCGCCTTCATGAACCAGGCCAGCCACTACATCGACCTGCTCGACTGGCTGATCGGCCCGGTCGAATCCGTCATGGCCTACACCGGCACCCTGGAGCGCGACATCGAGGTCGAAGACTCGGGCGTGGCCGCCATCCGCTGGCGCAGCGGCGCCATGGGCACGCTCAACGTCAGCATGCTCACCTACCCCAAGAACCTCGAAGGCAGCATCACCATCCTGGGCGAGAAGGGCACGGTGCGCGTCGGCGGCGTGGCGGTGAACGAGATCCAGCACTGGGAGTTCGCCGAACAGCGCCCCGAGGACGAGGAGATCAAGCACGCCAGCTACGCCACCACCAGCGTCTACGGCTTCGGTCACCCGCTCTACTACGACAACGTGATCCAGACTCTGCGCGGCGAGGCCGAAGCCGAGACCGACGGCCGCGAAGGCCTCAAGAGCCTCGAGCTGCTCATCGCCATGTACCTGTCCTCGCGCGACGGCAAGCGCGTGGCCCTGCCGCTGGAGTACTGAGCCATGCGCGTCGCGGTCGTGGGGGCCGGCATCGTGGGGGCGTGCACCGCCTGGGCGCTCGCGCGCCAGGGCGTCCGTTGCACCCTCTTCGATCGCCGGCAGCCCATGTGCGAGACCAGCCGCGCCTCGTCCAAGCTCCTGCACGGCGGCCTGCGCTACCTGGAAACCGGCCAGTTTCGCCTCGTCGGCAAGGCGCTGCACGCCCGCACCGACTGGCTGGAGCTCGCCCCGCACCTGTGCCACCGGCTCGAGATGCTGCTGCCCATGTACCGTGACAAGGGCCGCTCGCAGTTCGTCATCTCGGCCGGCATCCGCATCTACGACGTGCTCGCGCTGGGCAGCGGCTTTCCGCGTGCGCGCGTGCTCAAGCCCTCCGAAGTGCTCGCCCTGCAGCCCGGCCTGTCGCCCGAAGGCCTGGTCGGCGCCTGGGCCTTCTTCGACGCGCAGATGGACGACTCCGCCCTGGGCAACTGGGTGGTCGACGAATTCTGCGACCTGGGCGGCGACCTGGTCACCGAGCACGAGGTGCGCGACCTCGCCGAGCTCGACGACTACGATCGCATCGTCAACGCCACCGGCCCCTGGGCCATGCAACTGCGCGAGACCATGCCCGGCAAGCCGAGCATCCTGCTCGACTGGGTGCGCGGCAGCCACATCGTGCTCGACCGCATCTGCCCGGCCGCCATGCTGCTCGAAGTGCCCGGCTCCAGCCGCATCTTCTTCATCCTGCCCTACCAGGGCCGCACGCTCATCGGCACCACCGAGGTGCGCCAGTCCGGCCCCAACAACCCCGGCCCGAGCGAGGACGAGATCCGCTACCTGCTCGACGCCCACAACCACTACATGACCGGCGCCGTCGCCATGCGCTGCGATGTGGTCGAGGCCTTCTCGGGCGTGCGCCCGCTGCTGCGCAGCGCCGACAACCCCTCCGAAGCCACCCGCGAATGGGCCTTCGAGCAAACCGGCAAGGTGCTCCACATCTACGGCGGCAAGTGGACTACCGCCAAGCTCCAGGGCGACGACGCCGCACACAGGATCCTGCAATGACCAACCATCCCGGCTACACCGTCCACCCCAGCGCCATCGTCGACGAGGGCGCCCAGATCGGCGAAGGCTCGCGCGTATGGCACTTCGCCCACGTCTGCGCCGGCGCCCGCATCGGCAAGGGCGTCTCGCTCGGCCAGAACGTCTTCGTCGGCAACAAGGTCGTCATCGGCGACCAGTGCAAGGTGCAGAACAACGTCTCGGTGTACGACAACGTCACCCTCGAGGAAGGCGTGTTCTGCGGCCCCAGCATGGTCTTCACCAACGTCTACAACCCGCGCTCGCTCATCGAGCGCAAGAGCGAATACCGCGACACCCTGGTCAAGCGCGGCGCCACCCTGGGCGCCAACTGCACCATCGTCTGCGGCACCACCATCGGCGAGTTCGCCTTCGTCGGCGCCGGCGCCGTCATCAACAAGGACGTCAAGCCCTACGCCCTCATGGTCGGCGTGCCCGCCCGCCAGGTCGGCTGGATGAGCGAATACGGCGAACAGATCCCGCTGCCGGTGAAAGGCCAGGGCGAATACACCTGCCCGCACACCGGCGCCCTCTACACCCTCGACGGCGACACCGTCACACGCTCAGGAGCCTGACTGTGCAACTCGAAGCCATTTACCGCGAAGGGCAGATCCACTTCACCACCCCGATCCGCCTGAAGAACCACCCGATCCGCGTCCGCATCGACGTCCCCGACGACGAGATCGACAGCGTCCTCGATCAGCCCGAAGTGCAGGCGTCGGCCGGTGTGAGCGCACCCAGCGCCGCGCCCGGCTTCATCGATGAGCTCAAGGACATCCAGTCCTTGGTGCGCGCCCAACTGCAATCCGCCGCCAATCGGCCGCTCGACAAGGACGCGCTGCGTGATCTTCGTGCCCAGGCGTGGGAGGACAAGCACCGTGGCTGATCGGCATCTCATCCTCGACGTCAGCGTCATCGTCGACATGTGGCTCGACCCCGACGTCGACACCAACCCCACCGCACAACTCTTCAAGCAAGCCGCGGACACGGGCACCACGCTGTGGGTGTGTGCCAGCGCGCTGCCCACCCTCGAGTTCGTCACCCTGCAGCGCCTCAAGGCCTTGGGGGCCGAGCCCGCTCGAGCCCGCACCGCGGTGCGTCGGCTCATGGCGCAGTTGCTGGACAGCGTGCAGGTGAGCACCGTGTTCGGCTTCGAGCAAGCGGACGCTTACCGCGCCGCGCGCGATTTCGAAGACGCCCAGATCGCAGCCAGCGCCCGTAGCCTGGAGGGCGCCCGGATGGCCATCGTCACGCTCGACAAATCATTCGATGCCTTGGGCGTGTGCGAAACGCTCGCCCCCGCCGCTGCACTGGCCTGGCTGCACACGGCGTCTGCGGTCAGCAAGGGTGCGATGGCCTTCACCGATCTTGCCGAGCAGCAGCGCCGCATCCGCCCGCAACTCGAACAACGCATCGAAACCGTCCTGCGCCACGGCCAGTACATCCTCGGCCCCGAAGTGGCCGAGCTCGAAGAAAAGCTCGCCGCCTTCGTCGGCGCCAAGCACTGCATCACCTGCGCCAACGGCACCGACGCCCTGCAGATCGCCCAGATGGCGGTGGGCGTGGCCCACGGCGACGAGGTCATCACCCCGGGCTTCACCTACATCGCCACCGCCGAAACCGTCGCCGTGCTCGGCGCCAAGCCGGTGTATGTCGACATCGACCCGCGCACCTACAACCTCGACCCCGCGCTGCTCGAAGCCGCCATCACGCCCAAGACCCGCGCCATCATCCCGGTGAGCCTGTACGGCCAGTGCGCCGACTTCGACACCATCAACGCCATCGCCGCCAAGCACGGCATCCCGGTCATCGAAGACGCCGCGCAGAGCTTCGGCGCCCGCTACAAGGGCCGCATGTCGTGCAACCTCAGCACTATCGCCTGCACCAGCTTCTTCCCCAGCAAGCCGCTCGGCTGCTACGGCGACGGCGGCGCCATATTCACCAACGACGACGAACTGGCCAAGGTCATCCGGCAGATCGCCCGCCACGGGCAAGACCGCCGCTACCACCACATCCGCGTGGGCGTGAATAGCCGCCTCGACACCCTGCAGGCCGCCATCCTGCTGCCCAAGCTCGAGATCCTGGCCGAGGAGGTTCAGCTGCGCCAGCAGGTCGCCGCCAACTACGACCGCCTGTTCAAGGAAGTCGGCATCGACACCACGCCCTACATCGAGCCGCACAACGTGAGCGCCTGGGCGCAGTACACCGTGCGCGTGGATGACCGCGATGCGGTGCAGGAGAAGCTGAAGGCGGCCGGCGTGCCGACGGCGGTGCATTATCCGATTCCGCTGAACAAGCAGCCCGCGGTGGCCGATGCGGATGCGAAGTTGCCGCATGGGGATGCAGCGGCGGCAAGGGTGATGAGTTTGCCGATGCATCCGTATCTAGATTTAGCACAGCAGGCACATGTCGTAAATAATATCCTGAATCATGTGTATAGATAAGAGTGCGCTAACCCCGCAATTTCCCCGCTAGCGCCCATGAAAAACGTCCTCTTTATAACAACTTCTTTTCCTTATCCGCCAGGTGAGCAGTTTATTGAAGATGAGTTGTGCTATTGGAATGCTGATAAAGATCTCTCCTTGTCTATTCTTCCACTTCTTGCTAAAGGTGTCCCGCGAGCAGTCCCGGAGAATGTCCAAATTGATCTTGGACTTGCAAGAAGGAATTCAAGGTCGATCAAGGCGTTTAACCATTTGCTCGCTCTTTTTTCCAGGTACTACTGGATGGAGTTGTTGCAGGCCTATTCCCTGGGGCGTTTGAGCCTTCCCGTAGCAAGGGATTGCCTGCGCGCCGTTGCGGACATGCTTCGTTATAAGGCTGCCCTTGCTTCTATTGTTGAGCGAATAAACGGCCCTGTTTATATCTATTCCTATTGGAATAATCCCGCTTCGTTCGCCGCTGCGTTATTACGGGAGCGTGGGGTCGTTTGTAAGCTATTTAGTCGATTGCATGGCTATGACTTGTATGAGCAGCGGACGAAAAATAACTACCACCCTCTTAAGAGGGGGCTTCTTGGTCGTTTTGATAAGCTGCTACCCGTCTCAGCCCAGGGCGGGCGGTATTTGCAAGATGTTTATGGTTTGAAAAGAGAAAAAATTCAAGTCTTGCCGCTTGGTGTCTCTGTCCCCCGTGCGGAAGCGCACGCAAGTGCTGCCGGTTGCCTTAATATTCTTTCTGTTTCATTTTGTGTTTCCGTGAAGCGGATTGATAAAATAGTTGATGCAATAGGCTTGTTAGGTCAGCGCTGTCCTCGCTTGCAAATTGGCTGGGTGCATATTGGCGGTGGCGCTATGTTCGATGAAATTAAGGCGCGAGCAGAGCGGGTCCTAACAGAGCAGAACATCAGATGGCGTTTTGTGGGAGATCTCGATAAATCGAAAGTGTTGGATTTTTATCAGTCAAACCCGGTCGATGTTCTCGTGAATTCCAGTGACTCAGAAGGGGTGCCCGTAAGCATCATGGAAGCGATGAGTTTTGGGGTTCCAGCTATTGCGCCGGACGTAGGTGGGGTATCGGAACTCGTTGACCCGAATGTCGGCTTTTTGCTTCCTGAGAGCCCTGCGCCTCAACAAATAGCAGACTGTCTGCTACTCGTGAAAGATAAATCCTGAATCCGTGTTCGCTTAGCCGGAAATCCAGCCTAACGCATTGATGTAATTGTATAATTACGCATCCGAGCCTTTCACCCAACCGACCATGCCGCGCTTCGAAGTCAAGCAATCCGCCAAGCTCAATCTGACGTCCTACTCGGGCCTGGCGTTGATCGGGCAGTGCTGCCAGGCGGCACAGGTCGAGGCGGTGATCGACCCGAGGCTGCCGGTGTCGCAGGGTATGCGGAGCTCGGACCTGGTCAAGTCGGTGGTGGGGCTGCTGAGCCTGGGCAAAAGCGACTTCGAGGCGATCGAGCCGTTTCGCGGCGACCGCTTCTTCAAGGAAGCGCTCGGGCTCGCCAAGGTGCCCGGCAGCGTGTGGATGCGCCAACGGCTCGATGCCCGCGCGGCCGAGCTGCGCGAGCTGACCGACGAGCTGAGCCTGCGCCTGCTCGAGCGCACCGAGGCGCCGATCACGGCGCACAAGGGCTACGTCTGCGCCGATCTGGACACCTTCGTGATGGACAACTCCGACACCAAGAAGGAGGCGGTCAGCCGCACTTACCAGGGCGTCGATGGCTACACGCCGATCGCGCTGTACCTGGGCAACGAGGGCTGGAACCTCGGCCTGGAGCTGCGCGCGGGGTCGCACCACTCGGCGCTGGAGACCGAGTATTTCTTCGAGCGCGCGTTCCCGCGCCTGCGCCGGGTGTGTGCGGCCGATGCGAAGCTGCTGTGGCGGGCCGACAGCGGCTTCGACAGCGCCCGGCTGCTGTTCGCGCTGGCCGACGAGCGCGATCGCTGGGCAGCGCTGGGGCGTTCGTTCGACTACCTCACCAAGTGGAATCCGCGCCGTCAGGACAAGACCGCCTGGGTGGACCGGGCCGAGGCCGCCGGCGTCTTCGAGGAAGTGCGCGCGGGCAAGCGGGTGGGGCTGCTGGACCTGAAGATCGACCGTGCCTGGAAGAAGGCCAAGCGCACGCTGCGTCTGGTGGTGCGGGTGACCGAGCGCACGATCGACAAGAAGGGCCAGCACCTGCTGACCCCCGAGATCGAGATCGAAGGCTGGTGGACCAGCCTCGAAGTGGCGATGGCCGACGTGATCGAGCTCTACAAGCACCACGGCACGCACGAGCAGTTCCACTCCGAGATCAAGACCGACCTGGACCTCGAGCGCCTGCCCTCGGGCAAGTTCGACACCAACGACGCGGTCATGCATCTGGCCGCGTTCGCCTACAACTGCCTGCGCCTGATCGGCCAACTCGGGCTGACCGGCGAGCTCTCGCCGATCCGTCACCCGGCCAAGCGCCGACGCATCAAGACAGTGCTGCAGGAGGTGATGTACCGTGCGGCGAAGTTCGTCGAACACGCCCGCCGCCTGGTGCTGGACTTCGGACGCGGCGTCGCCGCGCATGTGAAGGTGTTCACCACGGTGCAGGCGCGACTGTGCGCGGTGGCTTCGCCGTGATGCAAATCCGACGGCCGAATTCTCCGAATCGAGGCCATTTCGCTGCGGCGAAAGGGCGACGGCCGCGTGGGAGCAGGAAAATGACGTAGCGCACCCCCCGTAAGCCCGGCTCGCCGGGCCTCCGGGCCGTGAAAGGACGGTGCTCGGGGCTGCGGTGAGCTGAGATTGGGAGTCAGGCAGCAGAAAAATCATGCGCTGGGGCTCGCGGAGCGGGTACGCGCTGAAGACAACACGGATTCAGGTAAATGTAAAGACTCCCGAATTAGACGCGCCGCTAGGCTGAAAATCGTGGAGCTCTATAACGCTGATGTCAATCATCAGAAGTTAGTCAATGACTTTGAGCTATTTTGACTGATGCAGTCATGTTCTAAGCGTAAAAATGGCAAGAAGCCCTAAATGAACAGACGGAACATTCTTGCATTCGCGCTCGGGCCAGTGCTGACAGCTTTGCTGGGGCTAGTTACCCTGCCGATCGTAGCTTGGATTTTTCCTCCGACGGATATTGGTAGGAATAATGTTTTCCAGGTCGCCATAAATTTCTCTGTTCTGATCTTCGTTTTGGGCCTGGATCAGGCTTTTGTTCGAGAATACCATGAGTCGAAGCAGCGGGATGCGCTTTTCAAGGCCTGCTTCTTGCCGGGTCTTTTTTTATTGACGATTGTTGTCGTATTGTTGGTCCCGTTTTCGGCCGACGTTTCTTGGCTCCTGTATGGTGAAGCTGAGCCGTTATGGGGTTGGCTGACGGCTGGCTGCATTTTCTTTAGTTTTCTTGCAAGGTTTCTATCGCTCATTCTGCGAATGCAGGAGCGCGGTCTGGCCTTTTCTTTAAGTCAAGTAATGCCGAAGGTGCTGATGGTCACTGTTTTGCTTGGCTACCTATTCCTTGATGTCGATCGTGTCTATACGAGCTTGCTTCTAGCGAATTTAATCTCCATTGTTGCCGTTACTCTCGCGCTGGTGTGGAATACGCGCATCGAGCTTAAGAGAGGTTTCTTCGCTCGGGTTCATGTCTCAGATCTTAAGCCCCTTCTCTCTTTTGGGCTTCCTCTGATTGTGGCGGGAATCGCTTATTGGGGGCTTAAGGCGACGAGCACCTTGGTGCTCAGAGCGAACGGTGCTTTTGAGGAACTTGCAGTTTACTCATTGGCTTTGAGTTTTGCCTCGGCGGCAACCGTTTTTCAGACTGTATTCAGCACCATATGGATGCCCACCGTGTACAAGTGGGTTGCGAATAATCATGATCTGGATCTCTTGGAATCCGTCAATGGACAGCTTGTAGCGGTTATTGGCGTCATATTGCTTGCATGTGCTACGCTTTCATGGCTTTTGGATTATTTTTTGCCGCCTGTTTATGCGGAGGTCAAGTATCTGCTTCCTGTATGTATGCTCCAGCCGCTTTTTTACACCCTTTCTGAAACTACCGTTGTTGGTTTAAATATTCAGCGAAAAACGGGATATTCTGTTCTTATCGCGCTGATCGCTTTTTTTGTCAATTTTTCGTTGAGCCTTTTGTTGGCAGGCCAATTTGGTGCCGTTGCCGTCGCTTCGGTGAATGCACTCGCCTTCTTTGTTTTTACCGTCTTGCGAACTGAGTTTGCCCGAAGAGTGTGGCGTCCATTGCCGCGGGCAAAAATGTATGTTTCTTCTGGGGTTTATCTCTTGTTTTCAATTTTCTTCGCGACTTACCAGCCGACGCGGGTGCTTGAATGGAGTGTAATGGTGTCGATTGGAGTGGTCTACATTGGTGCAGTGCATCGGGCGGATCTTGCGAACGCTTGGAGTTTTGTCTTTAAGAAAACGAAGGTCTAAGAAAGAGATAGAGATAGGAATGTTAAGGATAGAGCGAAGGCTGTTCTGGTTGTTCTTGCATGTTGCTCTCGCAGCTCTGGCTATACACTATTTTTTGACGCCATTCGAAGTGGGTGCGGGGGGTGCGACGCCTTATACACAGCGCCTTTTTTTTGGTTTCGTTTACTTGCTGTTAATTGGATTGGGCGGCAGGGTTGAGAAGCGGGCGGAGGTTCTATTTCTTTTCTTTATTGTTACGGCAGTCTGGTTTTTTTCGATTAATTTTCCGGAAAATATTGGCTCTCTACTTTATTTTCTTGCCTTCTTGGGCTGCGCCCTTTTTTCTCCCGCGTTACTTGGTCATGGTGAAAGATTAGCTCGATTTTCATTAGTCCTTGATTGTTTGCTTCTTTTTTGGGTGTTGTCGCTTGTTTTTCAAGTTGTCTTTTATTTCGCGACTTCGAGCATTCTAGACGTGCACGGTTTCTTTCACCCGTCAAGTGCAGCAAGGATTCCGACGATCGGAAATCTCGTGCGTTTTACCGGCGTTCATATTGAGCCTGGAACCTATTCTAATTGGATTTTTGGGCTGGTGTTGCTTAGGGCTGTTGTCTCGGGGCGTCTCTACGATAAGTTGGCGTTGGCGGCAATGGCGTCGACTGCTCTAACGATGTCCGCATGGGGGGCGCTCGCAATCGGCGTCTACTTTTCCTCGCTTGCGATAGCGATTTTGCGCTCATTGGATAGTAGGTTGGTTGGCCGGTTATTGGTTTTTGTTGGTCTATTTGCAGTTTTCATGCTCTATTTGGCGGGAAAATATTTCGACGAGCTATGGGATTTTTCGCAGTATTTGCTGGCCCGATCCGAGCTTGAAGATGCGTCTGGTGCATCGAAAGTTACCGCTTTTTCGGGCTTCGTTGCTCTTATCCTAGATGTTGCAGTATTAGGCAAACCCTTGAATTTTGATTTTTGTGGTGGTTGTCTTTCGCCTCAGGATGCCGGAGTTTTCATCAATCTGGCGGTTCGTGGTGGTGTTGTTTTTACCGTGTTCTTGTTTGGTGTTATTGGTCTTGCTCTTGTAAGAGTGGGTGGGGGGGCGGCTAGTCTCTTGTTAGGTCCATTAGCGGGGGCTAAGTTTTATTATTTTGATCCGATTTTTTGGTTGATTTTCGGATTCAGTATATATTTTCTTGTGATGTCTAGAGTTAAAAATGAAGGTAATTCACGTTTATAAAACAGATTGTCTTCAAGCGTCCCGCGTGTTGTTGCAAACCAAGTGGTTGGTGGGTGAGACGATCTTCTTACACAGGACTTCTAATGAAGGTCATTTGGATTTAGATGGGGGGGTTGTCGATAGCCGAAAATTGAGTGTCGGCTCGCTTCTAAGATTAGCGATTAATTTGCGGGGGCAAGGGGCTAAATGGGTTTTTCATGCTCAGTCTAGTTTGGTGTACTTGTATTTGTTGAAGATCTTCTTGTGTGTCGATCGCCGTTTTGCAGACTTGGTTGTCTACGACATGCACGACTTGAACGAAAAACCGGGGGTGCGGCCGTCGCTTCGCTCTGCTCGTTCTTGGGTACGCTATTTAGTCTTGGCCGCTGCTGAGTGGGGCGTTACGAAGATGAAGAGTGTTTGTGCAATTACTGTCTCAAATGGGCTCGCAAGAGCTTTTGCGAGTAGGACTGGTGGGAGGCTCCCAGTGGTGGTGCGTAGTGCGCCATTGCCTAGTTTGGGAGCTGATGATTTGGCGGCGCGTTCACGCTTCGAGCGCGCGCTTCTCTTTTTTGGGACGCCGCAGAGGGTGCCTTTTGAGCTTGTTCAAGGTTTAGCAAGTGCCGGCTACGAATTGCATTTGTACGGGCGGGGAATTGATGAGGAGCTCGTCGAGAAGAATTTGCCGGAAAATTTAAGGGGGGCTGTGAAGTTATTTGGTCCTTACAGGCCGACCAGTTTAGATTTTATTGGTCAGTACAGGTTTGTTGTCTTGTATAAACCGGGAATTGTTTCGGATAATTTTCGATACTCTTTGCCAAACAAGTTTTTTCAAGGACTTGCATATGGAACTGGCTTTGTGGTCTCTGAGAATTTTGAAGAAATACGAGAGGTTGTCGAGGGTATTCCTGGGCTTGGAATTGTTGTGAGAAGTGGGGAGGAGGGGCGGCTTGGTGACTTGTTGCGCGATAGCAACATCGGTGGCGCAGCCTACTATCGGGATGTGCATTCGCTGGCTGAGAGACTTAGTTTGGGTGCCTGTGGCGCGTATCGCGATGTTATGGGCGCTTGCGAGCAGTAATCATCTGAGGGCCGATTTGGAGTGTTAGTTTGCACTTCTATATTTTCAGGTTTCTCGGTGGAGGAATGATATGAATAAGATTCTAACGATTGTCGGTGCTCGCCCACAGTTTATCAAGGCGGCAGCCGTGTCACGTGTCATCTCACGTACGGCTGGGTGCGTTGAAATTATTGTACATACCGGTCAGCATTTCGACAGCAATATGTCGGATGTTTTTTTTGAAGAGTTAGGAATTCCTGAGCCCCAATATAATCTGGGTATTGGAGGCGGCCGACATGGGCAGATGACGGGGCGGCAACTCGAGGCGATTGAGGAGGTGCTGCTTCAGGAGAAACCCGACTGGGTCTTGGTTTACGGTGATACGAATTCCACTTTGGCTGGTGCCCTTGCAGCAGCAAAGTTGCACATTCCGGTCGCTCACGTCGAGGCTGGGTTGCGCAGTTTCAATAGGAAAATGCCGGAAGAGATCAATAGGGTGTTGGCCGACCATGCCTCGAACTTGCTTTTCACGCCAACCGAGTCTGCGCAGGAGAATCTCGCTCGCGAAGGTATTGAGTGCGATAAGGTGATCCCGGTCGGGGATGTCATGTACGACGTCGCTCTTTATTATCGCGATAAGGCGTTGATGCCCAAGGGGCTCATCGAGAATGGCTGGGTGGCTCAGCCGTTCGTGCTCGCAACAGTACATCGGGCAGAAAATACGGATGATGAAGGTCGGTTGATGCAAATATTAGAGGGGCTTGGGGGTTGCGGGCTGCCGGTCATCCTTCCTTTGCATCCGAGAACGCGGGGTAGCATTCAGGCGCGCGGCTTAGGTATTCCGGAAAATATTCTAATAATTGACCCGGTTGGCTATCTTGAGATGATTTGGCTTGAAGTGAATTCAAGCGTGATAGCGACAGATTCGGGCGGCGTTCAAAAGGAGGCGTTCTTTTCTGGTACGCCTTGTGTGACGCTGCGCGACGAAACGGAGTGGGTTGAGTTGGTGCACTTGGGCGTCAATGTGCTTGTAGGGGCGGACGCTGGAAAGATCAGTGCTGCCATAAAGTCGAGCAAGAAATTTGACGGAGTCGAGTCGCCCTATGGTGACGGGCATGCAGCGGAGAAGATTGTCCGTGCATTGGTTGCGTCGCGAGGGTCGTAATACTCGGATGGATGCAGGTCTGAGGATTGTGGGTGTCGGTCGAACGGTGTGATTATCGCGTACTGCTTTAGGTTTGAAGCGTAATCGGTATTGGATTGAAGAATTGGGCGGATGCTGGATGGTTCATAAATCGCAAGTGTTGGTTTTTAATCGGACCTTTCTGCCTGGATTCAAGGCCGGCGGTCCGATCCGTTCGATCTCGAACTTGATCCGCCGGCTGGAAGATCGTTTTGATTTTGCAGTGGTCACGCGCGACCGCGACATGGGCGACACGGTGCCGTATCCCGGGATGAAGAGCGGCGACTGGAATCGGGTCGAGGGCTGCAAGGTGTTCTACCTCGCCGAGGAAGACGTCTCTGGTGCGGTGGTTCGCAAGGTGGTGCGCGAATCGGGTGCGGACCTGATTTATCTGAACAGCTTTTTCGACGCCATCTTTACCCAGCGCGTGATGTGGGCGCGGCGCTTCGGCCGCCTGGGTGGCGCCGCGGTGTGCGTGGCCCCGCGCGGGGAGTTTTCGGAAGGGGCGATGGCGCAGAAGCGCCCGAAGAAGAAGGTCTTCATCACGCTGGCCGGCTTGATCGGCCTGTACAAGGGCGTGCATTGGCATGCGTCCAGCGAGCTGGAGGCGGCGGACATCCGGCGCGAGCTGCCCTGGGTGAAGCGCGAGGACATCTCGATCGCGCTCAACCTGGCGCCGCCGCGGGATGCGGGCCATGTGGAGGCCTCGCGCAAGGCGCCGGATACCGATGAGTTGGTGATCGCCTTTCTGTCGCGGATCGTGCCGAAGAAGAACCTGAGCTTCGCGCTCGAGGCGCTGGCACAGGTGACGGCGCCGGTGCGGTTTCTGGTGTTCGGTACGCGCGAGGACGACGCCTACTGGAAGGTGTGCGCCGACCTGATCGAGCGCCTGCCGCCCAACGTGCGGGTGGAGTACCGCGGCTTCGTGCATCCGGACGATGTGCCGGCGGGGCTGGCCGAAGCCGATCTGTTCTTCTTCCCGACCCTGGGGGAGAACTACGGCCACGTGATCCACGAGGCGCTGTGCGCCGGGCTTCCGGTGTTGCTGAGCGACCAGACGCCCTGGGAGAAGGTGGTGGATAAGCAGGTGGGCTGGATTCACCCGCTCGGCGACCCGGCACCGTATGCGCGCTCGATCGACACGTATTGGGCGATGAGCGTGGACGCGCGCGCGGCGATGGCGCAGCGGGCCATCGCCTACGGCGACGAGGTGGCGCGCAACGATTCGGCGGTGCAGGACCACATTCGCATGTTCGATCGCTTGACGCGCGCGCATGCGGGCGCCGGCAACGTCGGCGCTTGAAGATTCGGTTTTTTGATTCGAGCCCGATCGGGCGAGGTAGAAGATGAAATTGTCAATTTTCGGGACGGGCTATGTCGGCCTGGTCACAGGGGCCTGCCTGGCCGAGGTCGGCCACAACGTGGTGTGCATCGACATCGACCAGGGCAAGATCGACCGCCTCAACCAGGGGCAACTGCCGATCTGGGAGCCGGGGCTGGATGCGATCGTGGCGCGCAACGTGGGCGAGGGCCGGCTGCGCTTTACCACCGACGTGGCGCTGGCGGTGGCGCATGCCGAGATCCAGTTCATCGCCGTAGGCACCCCGCCCGACGAGGATGGCTCGGCCGACCTGCAGTATGTGCTGGCGGTGGCCGAGAGCGTGGCGCGCAACATGGCGGGCTACAAGGTGATCGTGAACAAGTCGACCGTGCCGGTGGGCACCGCCGACAGGGTGCGCGAGCGGGTGGCGGCGGTGCTGGCCGAGCGCACTGTCGAGCTGCCGTACGACGTGGTGTCAAACCCGGAATTCCTCAAGGAAGGGGCGGCGGTGGGCGACTTCCTCAAGCCCGACCGCATCATCGTCGGCACCGAGTCGGACAAGGCGCGCCGCCTGATGCACGACCTGTACGAGCCCTTCAACCGCAACCATGAGCGCACGATGTTCATGGACGTGCGCAGCGCCGAGCTGACCAAGTACGCGGCCAACGCGATGCTGGCGACCAAGATCAGCTTCATGAACGAGCTGGCCAACATGGCCGAGATCCTGGGCGCGGACATCGAGGAGGTGCGCAAGGGCATCGGCGCGGACCCGCGCATCGGCTACCACTTCATCTATCCGGGCTGCGGGTACGGCGGTAGCTGCTTCCCGAAGGACGTCCAGGCGCTCGGCCGCACGGCGGACCAGATCGGCTACGAGGCGCCGCTGCTGAAGGCGGTGGAGTCGGTGAACAACCGCCAGAAGGGGGTGCTGTTCGCCAAGTTGGCGCGCCACTTCGGCGGTGCGGACAAGCTGGCGGGCAAGACAGTGGCGGTGTGGGGCCTGGCCTTCAAGCCCAACACCGACGACATGCGCGAGGCGCCGAGCCGCACCCTGATCGAGGCCCTGTGGGCCGCGGGTGCGCGCGTGCAGGCCTTCGACCCGGTGGCGATGGAGGAGACCCGCCGCATCTACGGCGAGCGCGACGACTTCACCCTGGCGGCGAACAAGTACGCCGCGCTGGAGGGCGCCGACGCGCTGGCGATCTGCACCGAATGGCAGCAGTTCCGCGCGCCGGATTTCGACGAGATGCAGAGCCGCTTGACCGCGCGTGTGATCGTGGATGGCCGCAACCTGTTCCACCCCGATCGCCTGCGTGCGGACGGCTGGTCGTATTACAGCGTCGGTCGCGCCTGAGCACCGTAATCGAGAGGAAATGACCGTGTTCCTGAACAAGACTCTGCTGATCACCGGTGGCACCGGTTCGTTCGGCAATGCCGTGCTGAAGCGCTTCCTGGATTCGGACATCGGCGAGATCCGCATCTTCAGCCGCGACGAGAAGAAGCAGGACGACATGCGCAAGCGCTACAACAGCGCCAAGCTCAAGTTCTACATCGGCGACGTGCGCGACCAGCGCAGCGTGGAGCAGGCGATGCGCGGGGTGGATTTCGTCTTCCACGCCGCGGCGCTCAAGCAGGTGCCGTCGTGCGAGTTCTACCCGATGCAGGCGGTGCGCACCAACGTGCTGGGCACCGAGAACGTGCTCGAGGCGGCGATCGCCGCCGGGGTCAAGCGCGTGGTGGTGCTGAGCACCGACAAGGCGGTGTACCCGATCAACGCCATGGGCATCTCCAAGGCGATGATGGAAAAGGTGATGGTGGCCACCAGCCGCAACCTGGAAGGCACCGGCACGGTGATCTGCGGCACGCGCTACGGCAACGTGATGGCCTCGCGCGGGTCGGTGATTCCGCTGTTCGTCGAGCAGGTGCTGGCGGGCAAGCCGATCACCATCACCGACCCGAGCATGACGCGCTTCATGATGACGCTGGCCGATGCCGTGGATCTGGTGCTGTATGCCTTCACCCACGGCAACAACGGCGACATCTTCGTGCAGAAGGCGCCGGCCGCCACCATCGAGACCCTGGCGCGCGCGGTGACCGGGCTGATGGGCAAGCCCGAGCACGCAGTCAACATCATCGGCACCCGCCACGGCGAGAAGCTCTACGAGGCGCTGCTGAGCCGCGAGGAGCGCGCCTGCGCCGATGACATGGGCGACTACTTCCGCGTGCCGGCGGACGGACGCGACCTCAACTACGGCAAGTTCGTGGACCAGGGCGAAGCCAGGCTGACCCAGACCACGCACGGCGAGGACTACAACTCGCACAACACCACGCGGCTGGATGTGGACGGCATGACGCAGCTGCTGCTGAAGCTCGAAGGCATGCAGCGCATCGCGCGCGGCGAGACGACCACCGTCGAGGAGTGCTGAAGCGATGAAGGTCCTGATCACCGGCGCCGGCGGCTTTGTCGGCAAGAACCTGCAGCAGCACCTGGCCGAGCGCAAGGACGTGGAGGTGGTGTGCTTCACGCGCGCCAACACCGCGGCCGAGCTGCCGCGCCTGCTCGAAGGGGTGGAGTTCGTCTTCCACCTGGCCGGGGTGAACCGGCCGCAAGACCCGCAGGAGTTCGTCACCGGCAACGCCGACCTGACCGCCGCGCTGGGGCAGGCGGTGGAGGGCGAGATGCGCGCGCGCGGTCGCAAGATCGCCATCGTGTGCACCTCGTCCACCCAGGCCGCCCGCGACAACCCCTACGGCGCCAGCAAGCGCGCGGCCGAAGAGGCGCTGCGCGCCTTTGCGGCGCGCACCGGCGCGGCAGCGCACGTCTTCCGCCTGCCCAACGTGTTCGGCAAGTGGTGCCGGCCGAACTACAACTCGGCGGTGGCGACCTTCTGCCACAACATCGCGCGCGGCCTGCCGATCCAGATCAACGACCCGGCCGCGCCGGTGACGCTGGTGTATGTGGACGACGTGGTCGAGCGCTTCATCCAGCTCATGGACGGCGCCGACGCCGCGGTGGATGCCGAAGGCTTTGCCACTGTGACGCCGCAGTACACCACCACGGTGGGCGAGATCGCGGGGCGGATCGAGACCTTCCGCGCCAGCCGAGACACGCTGGTGACCGAGCGCGTGGGCACCGGCCTGGTGCGCGCGCTGTATTCCACCTACGTGAGCTACCTGCCTCCGGAGTTGTTCGCCTACCCCGTGCCGATGCACGGTGACGCGCGCGGCGTGTTCGTGGAGATGCTGAAGACGCCTGACTGCGGGCAGTTCTCCTTCTTCACCGCGCACCCGGGCATCACCCGCGGCGGGCATTACCACCACACCAAGACCGAGAAGTTCCTGGTGATCAAGGGCGAGGCGCGCTTCAAGTTTAGGCAGATGCAGACGGGCGAGACGCACGAGCTGGTGACGAGTGGTGCGAAGGCCGAGATCGTGGAGACGGTGCCGGGGTGGACGCACGACATCACCAACATCGGCAGCGACGAGATGGTGGTGATGCTGTGGGCGAACGAGGTGTTCGACCGGGCGAAGCCGGATACGTATCCTTGCGTGCTGTGAGTCGGTGACGCAAGAGGATTGAGATGCTGAAATCGCTACACCTGTCGGGTGTTGGGCCCGCCCGTGAGTTTGGACCGGTGGAGTTCGCGCCCCGGCTCAACTTCATTACCGGCGACAACGGCCTGGGCAAGAGTTTCGTGCTCGATGCCGCATGGTGGGTGCTTACTCGCACCTGGGCACGCGGCTCAGAGGCGGTGCCGCAACGAGATGCAAAGCGCGCGAGCATTGCGTATGCCTACACAAAATCGACTAGGGGGGATTTCGTAGAGCAAAGCGTCTATAGCAGGCTCGATCAGGCATGGCCGGTCAAACAGGGCCGACCACCGATTCCGGGGGCGGTAATTTATGCCGGTGTCGACGGCAGCTTCTCGGCGTGGGACCCGGCGCGGAACTACTGGAGTGACAAAGAGGCGCTCGCGAGCGAACGGCTCAGAGCGTTCAATTTCACGCCGGGGCAGGTCTGGACGGGGCTGCAAGGCCCCAGCGGAATTACTCACTGCAATGGGCTCATACAGGACTGGGTGCTCTGGCAGAAAAGCGGTGATCCGGCTTTTGACGACTTGGTCAAGGTTTTGGATGCTTTATCCCCATCCATTAACGAGAAGCTGGCGCCGGGCAAGCCGGTGAGGATCGGGCTGGATGTGACGGATTACCCATCGTTGCGCATGCCTTACGGGCAGGACGTGGCGCTGATTCACGCCTCGGCCGGCATGCGTAGAATTGCAGCGTTGGCCTATCTGCTGGTATGGACCTGGCGCGAACATCGGCTCGCTTGCGAGCAGACCGGACGCAAGCCGGCAAAGGAAATCATTTTTCTGATCGACGAGATCGAGTGCCACCTGCACCCACAGTGGCAGCGCCGCATCGTTCCTGCTTTGCTGCATGTCATGAAAGCGCTGACCGGGAAGAATGTGCCTGTGCAAGTCCTCGTGGCGACGCATTCGCCACTCGTACTGGCCTCGGCCGAGCCGTCGTTCGACCCCTCGCAGGATGCGGTCTTTACGATCGGGCTGCGCGAAGGGCAGGCGGTGATCGCGCGGGACTCCTGGGCAAAGCAAGGTGACGTGGTGAATTGGCTGGTGTCCGATGCGTTCGGTTTGCAGCAGGCGCGCTCGGTAGAGGCCGAAGAGGCGATAGAGGCGGCAGAAGCATGGATGCGAGGCGAGCGCGATGCGCTTCCGGCGCACCTGGCCAACGAACGGGCCATCCATCGAGCGCTAGAGCATGTGCTGCCAGGGGGGGATCATTTCTGGCCGCGATGGATCGTTTGGGTCGAGAGCCGGAAGACGGTGCAGCGAGGAGGGGGTTTGTGATTCCGGTTGCCAACCCCATCACCGAACCCGCGGATTTTGATCAAAGGTGCCGGAAGAGAGGTCTGCAATGGCTGAATCGGAACCCGGACACCAAGCGCCCCGCCGATTATTGGTCCGAATTCCGCGCTGAGCTCGCTGTGGGGTTTCAAGACCGCTGCGGCTTCGGTGCGATGTGGATTTCAAGCGGAACGGTCGACCACTTCGTGAGTTGCAGCGAGAACAGGTTGAAGGCATATGAATGGTCCAACTATCGGTATCTCGACGGGTGGATCAACAGTTCGAAGAGCAAGAAGCGGTCACAGGATCTGCTCGACCCTTTCGAGGTGGGTGAGGGGTGGTTCGAGATCGAGTTGCCCTCGTTACAACTCAAGCTGACAGATGCCGTGCCGCCCGAGTATCGGAGACGGGCCGACTACACCTTGCGCAACCTCCCCATTCGGGATGACGAGCGACTGATCCGGCAGCGCCGCGCGTGGTATGAACTTTACGAACAGGGAAAGTTAACCCTCGACGGACTGCGCGAAAAGGCGCCACTGATTGCGGCGGCCGTTGAAAAGCATACGGCTGGCAAGGCGTGATTCCTTGTTGAAAATTCTGGAAATATGAAAAAACTCAAAGTCATGTCCGTGGTCGGCACCCGGCCCGAGATCATCCGCCTGTCGCGCGTGCTGGCCGCGCTCGACGAGCATTGCGAGCACGTGCTGGTGCACACCGGCCAGAACTACGACTACGAGCTCAACCAGGTTTTCTTCGACGACCTGGGCGTGCGCAAGCCGGATTACTTTCTGAACAGTGCCGAGGGCAGCACCGGCGCCGCGCACACCATCGGCAACCTGATCATCGCGGTCGACCGCGTGCTGGGCGAGGTGCAGCCCGAGGCGATGCTGGTGCTGGGCGACACCAATAGTTGCCTGTCGGTGATCCCGGCCAAGCGCCGCAAGATCCCGATCTTCCACATGGAGGCGGGCAACCGCTGCTTCGACCAGCGCGTGCCGGAAGAGACCAACCGCCGCATCGTCGACCACACGGCCGACATCAACCTCACCTACAGCACCATCGCGCGCGACTACCTGCTGCGCGAGGGCCTGCCGCCCGACCAGGTGATCAAGACCGGCAGCCCGATGTTCGAGGTGCTCACGCACTACCGCCCGCGCATCGAGGCTTCCGACGTGCTGCAGCGTTTGTCCCTGGAGGTCGGGCGCTATTTCGTGGTGAGCGCGCACCGGGAAGAGAACATCGAATCCGAGAAGTCCTTCACCAAGCTGGTGGCGGTGCTCAACGCGGTGGCGGAAGACCACGGCCTGCCGGTGATCGTGTCGACCCATCCGCGCACGCAGAAGCGGGTGGATGCGACCGGGGCCAAGTTCCACCCGATGGTGCGACTGCTGAAGCCGCTGGGCTTTCACGACTACGTGAAGCTGCAGCTTTCGGCCAAGGCGGTGCTGTCGGATAGCGGCACGATCAACGAGGAGTCGTCGATCCTCAACTTCCCGGCGCTGAACCTGCGCGAGGCGCACGAGCGCCCGGAGGGGATGGAAGAGGCGGCGGTGATGATGGTGGGACTGGAGGTGGACCGCGTGCGCCAGGGGCTGGCGATTCTCGAGTCGCAACTGCGCGGCGAAGAACGCAGCCTGCGCCAGGTGGCCGACTACAGCATGCCGAACGTGTCGGACAAGGTGGTGCGCATCATCCACAGCTACACGGATTACGTGAAGCGGGTGGTGTGGAAGGAATATTGAGGCGATGCGGATTGCTCTGATTGCCGACACCTTCCCGCCGCTGCGCACCTCTGGCGCGGTGCAGTTGCGTGACCTGGCGCGCGAGTTCGTGCGCCAGGGACATGAGCTGACCGTGCTGCTGCCGTCGTCCGAGATCGCCGGCCAGTGGGCGATGGAGGGCTTCGACGGCGCGCGCGTGATCCGGCTGAAGGCACCGAAGACCAAGGACATCGGCTATGTGCGGCGCACGATCGGCGAGTTTGTGATGCCATTCGCGATGCTGCACAACCTGCGGCGCAGCCCGCTGGCCGGGGAGAAGTGGGACGGCGTGGTGTGGTATGCGCCGACGATCTTCCTGGGGCCGATCGCGAGCGCGCTGAAGAAGGCGAGCGGCTGCCGCGGCTACCTGATCATCCGCGACATCTTTCCCGAGTGGGCGGTCGACATGGGGCTGATGGGGCGCGGGCTGCCGTATCGCTTCTTCGATGCGGTGGCGCGCTACCAGTATTCGGTGGCCGATGTGATCGGGGTGCAGACGCCGGGGAACAAGGGCTACTTCGCGGAGTGGATCCAGCGCCCGGGCCGTCGGCTGGAGGTGCTGCAGAACTGGCTGGGCGCGCCGGCTGATGCGCCGAGCACGATCGTGGTGGGCGAGACGGCGCTGGCCGGGCGCAAGGTGTTCGTGTACGCCGGCAACATGGGCGTGGCGCAGGGTATGGGCATCCTGCTCGACCTGGCCGAGCGCCTGCGCGGGCGGGAGGATGTGGGCTTTCTGTTCGTGGGCCGCGGCAGCGACGCCCAGCGCCTGCGCGACGATGCGCACGCACGCGGGCTGGACAACGTGGTGTTTCGCGACGAGATCCATCCGGACGAGATCCCGAACCTGTATGCGCAGTGCCACATGGGCTGGTCGCGCTCGACCCGCGCCACCGCACGCACAACATCCCGGGCAAGTTCCTCACCTACATGCAGAGCGGCTTGCCGGTGCTGGCGAGCGTGAATGCGGGGAACGACCTGGTGGGCTTGATCGAGCAGGAGCGCGTCGGGCGGGCGGTGACCGACGCGTCGGCGGAGTCGCTGGCGCGGGCGGCGTTGGAGCTGGTGGATGCGGTGTCGGCCGACGATGGGTTTGCCGAGCGCTGCAGGGGCTTGTCCGCGCGCCTGTTCTCCGCCGAAACCGCCGTCCGCCAGATCGTGGCTGCCTTGGCCTGAAGTATGAGCGGCGGCAGCCGCGAACATCGTTAGCGCCGCCAATAAAGCCGCGCCGGTTCATGTAAGCGGCAGCCGCGAATAGGGCGGTTACGCCCTCACCGACGCTGGTCGCGTGCGGCACCGCCCAATTCGCGCCTGCCGGCGCTCCTACATTGGGGCGGCGGTTGCTGGGCCGCCATCCGCGCGATGTCTTTCATTTAGGAGCGGCGGCAGCCGCGAACATCGCCACCTCCATACGCCCACCCCCGTTTCCCGCCTTCTGGAGCCACCATGACCATCACCCGCTTCGACCAGATCTACCTTGACACCCTCTGCGCCCAGGCCGGCGCCTCGCCGCGGCTGCGCCAGCACCGCAACGTGCACACCGACTACGCCGATCCCTGCCAGCGCCTGTTCAACGCGATCACCACGCGCAGCTATCTCGTGCCTCATCGCCACGCCCTGAGCCCGCGCGACGAGACCATGCTCGCCGTGCGCGGCCGCTTGGCGCTGGTGGTGTTCGACGAGACGGGCGAGGTGGTGGAGGTGGTGCCATTCGGCGCGCAAGGCGGCGAGGGCGGGCACTTCGATGCGCAAGGCTGCGCGGGTGGATCTTCCGGCATGAACGTGGCCGGGCCAACCGACCGCCCCGCGGCCGGCGTCCTCGTGCCCGCGGGCACCTGGCACACTGTGCTGGCGCTGGACGACGACGCGATCCTCTTCGAGACCAAGGCCGGCCCCTTCGACCCCGCCGCCCCCAAGGAGCCCGCGCCTTGGGCGCCCGCCGAGGGAGCGGCGGAAGCGGGGGCGTATTTCGCGCGCTTGCGGGCGTTGGTGGGCGGGTAGGGCGTTGGTCGCGTGCGGCGGCGCCGCATTCGGGCGGGTGGGGTCAGGTCTTGAATTTGCTCATTTGCGTGCGGCACGGCCCAATTCGCGCCTGCCGGCGCTCCTACATGGGCGCGGCGCTTGCTGCGCCGCCATCCCCGCGATGTCTTTCATGTAGGAGCGGCGGCAGCCGCGATTAGGGCGGTTACGCGCTCGCCGACGCTGGTTGCGTGTTGAGCGGCCCAATTCGCGCCTGCCGGCGCTCCTACATGGGGCGTCGCGATTCGTGCAGAGGGTGCTGTTCCGGGCCCGAAAGGTGGGTACCGCTACGCCGTGCGCTTCAATGACCGAACGATCGCCCGCAGCGTCCGGCTCAGTCGGCCTTGGGGGCGAAGTCGGCGAATACCTTTCGCGCGTAGGCGGAGATGCGTTTCTTGTCGCGCCTTAGCGACTCGATTTCGGATTTCGTCAGCGGTTCGGAAGCCGATGAGGTAACCGGCTTCGTCGGCCGTGAGCGCCTGCGGCTGTATTCCAAAAATTGCTTCAATGTCATGGCCGTAGCGCTCCTGGATCTTGCGGACGGCTACTTTGGGCGGCTGAAGCCGTGCGGTGCGGCTGGCGTTGACAAGCAGTACCACGCCGCCGACCTGTCCGCCCTTGCTTTGGATGAAGTGACCCAGTTCGGCGATCGTCGTTCCCATGGTCGAGACGTCATCGACGAGTACATAGTTTGCGCTGGGTTCGACGTGGCCGTCAAAGTGGGGGCGAAGGCTGATGCGTTCCATCGGGTCGGCGCCGGTGTGGAAGACGCGCTCGCGCTGCACGATGCTCTCGTCCGCGCGCCCGCCGGATGCGATGGCCAACGCGGTAGCGAGCATCTGCGGGATGGCGTTGTCACCGCTCGCTTCGCGTGCATGGGGGCGACGAAAAGGACGCTGTCACCGAATTGTCTTGCGGTGTCTTTGATGAAGTCGGCGGCGAGGTCCCGCAGCAAGCGGCCTGCTGCGGTGGCATTGCCGGCTTTCGCCGCTTTGTAGTCGGCGTGCCCCTTGAGCGCGGCGTCGTTCGTGTAGAGATAGCAAGGCTTGTCCGCGGCATGCGGCAAGGGGTGCGTGCGAATGGTCGCGGCGGCCTCGGTGTCATGCCCTTGCCGTCGAGCAGGGGGCGTTTTTCGGGGGAGCGTCGGGGTGCTGTGAAGAAGGGTGGCGGAGAATGATAAACGGGTAGGAATGGAGGTGGTAGTGGGGTGGATGGGGGCTTGAATTTGCTCATGTTGGGCTGAGCCGCCGCATTCGCGCCTGCCGGCGCTCCTACATTGGGGTGGGGGTTGCTGGGCCGCCATCCGCGCCAATCCCCGCGATGTTTTATTGGGGCGGGGGTTGCTGGGCCGCCATCCGCGCCAATCCCCGCGATGTTTTTCATGTAGGAGCGGCGGCCGCCGCGAATAGGGCGGTTACGCCCTCACCGGCGGTGGTCGCGTGCGGCTCCGCCGGTCCTTTCTTTCCGAGTTTGCCGGCGGTGGGTCATTGGCCTACACTCTTCCCATGGATTTCGAATGGGACGAGGCGAAGAGCGAGGCGTGCTTTCAAGTGCGCGGTTTCGATTTTGCCTATGCGGCCCGGGCCTTCTTCGATCCGGATCGCGTGTTCCAGGCCGACCCCCGGCACAGTCATGGTGAAGAGTGCTTTCAGGTGATGGGCCGGATCGAACAGTGCTTGTTCGTGATCGTCGATACGCCGAGGCGCGACGCCATCCGCATCATTTCCGCACGTAAGGCCAACCAGCGAGAGGTCCGAGACTATGAAAACCGTACGCGTGAAGATTGATCCCGCCGGCTCCGAATCGCAGGATTCCGGGCGCATCGATGCCGCCCGCGTGGATGCCACGACCGAGGCGGACCTCGCCAGGCAGGCCGCGTCCGACGAGGCCGACGCGATGCAGGACGCGGCCAAGTTCGCACGACGCGTTCGCAAGCGCCTGGGCTTGAGCCAGGCGGAGTTTTCCGAGCGGATCGACGTGCCCGTGGAGACGATCCGTAACTGGGAGCAGGGCAAGCGCAGCCCCACCGGCGCGGCCAAAGCGCTGCTCAAGGTGCTGGACAAGGCCCCCGAGGCGGCGCTGGCTGCGCTGCATTGATGGTGCAGGTCTCATTGATGGGTCATCATTGATGGGGTCAGGTCTTGAATTTGCTCATTTGCGTGCGGCACGGCCGAATTCGCGCCTGCCGGCGCTCCTACATTGGGGTGGGGGTTGCTGGGCCGCCATCCGCGCGATGTTTTTCATGTGAGTGGCGGCCGCCGCGAAGAGGGCGGTTACGCCCTCACCGACGCTGGTCGCGTGCGGCACGGCCGAATTCGCGCCTGCCGGCGCTCCTACATGGGCGCGGCGGTGGCTGGGGCGTCGGCGCGTTGATCCAAGCGACGGTTTTCATGTAGGAGCGGCGGCCGCCGCGAATAGGGCGGTTACGCACTCATCGGCGGTGGTCGCGGGCGGTGCGGCTGCTTTCGCGCCTGCCGGCGCTCCTACATGGGCGCGGCGGTGGCTGGGGCGTCGGCGCGCTGATCCAAGCGATGGTTTTCATGTGGAGCGGCGGCCGCCGCGAATAGGGCGGTTACGCACTCATCGGCGGTGGTCGCGGGCGGTGCGGCTGCTTTCGCGCCTGCCGGCGCTCCTACATGGGCGCGGCGGTGGCTGGGGCGTCGGCGCGTTGATCCAAGCGATGGTTTTCATGTAGGAGCGGCGGCCGCCGCGAATAGGGCGGTTACGCCCTCATCGGTGGCGGTCGCCGGGTGATCAGCGCAACTCGTACCAGACGCCTCGGCCGCTGCCTTGCTGGCCAAGGTGTCCGCGCTCCACGAGCTTGCGGAAGTGCGCCTTCAAGGTGTTGCGGCTGGCGCCGGTGAGCCTGATGACATCGCCTATCGTGACGCGCCCATGCTCGCGAGCAAATTCCACGATCTGCAACGACAGCTCCGGCAGGCTGGCCAGCACGAGCTTTTCGCGCTCGACCTTCTTCTCCAGTCGCCGGACCTGCTCGGCCAGGGACCGCAGGAAGAACGCCAGCCACGGCTGCCAGTTGGGCGCATCCGCTCGAATGGTGCCCTGTGTCTGGCGCAGCGCCAGATAGTAGGCCTCCTTGTTGAGCTCGATTACGCTCTCGAGCGAGCTGTACGGCACGTAGGCATAGCCCGCCTGCAATAGCAGCAAGGTGGTCAGTGCGCGGCTGATCCGGCCATTGCCGTCCTGGAAGGGGTGAATCTCCAGAAAAACCACCACGAAGATCGCAGCGATCAGCAGGGGATGCAGCAGCCTGGACTCGCGCTGCGCATCGACCCAAGCGATCAACTCGGTCATCCGCCGGGGCGTATCGAACGGTGATGCCGTCTGGAACACAATGCCGATCTGCTCGCCGTGCTCGTCGAAGGCAGCCACGCTGTTGGTGTTGGTCTTGTACTGCCCCCGGTGCCAGTGATCCTTGTCGCTGTGCTGGAGCAGGATCTGGTGCAGCTGCTTGATGTAATTCTCGGTGAAGGGGATGTCCTGCCAGGCGCTGAACACCACCTCCATCACCTTGGCGTAACCGGCGACCTCTTGCTCGTCGCGCGTGTCGAACCGCTTGATCTCCAGGTTGGCCAGCAGTCGCTCGACCTCGCGGTCGCTGAGCTTGCTGCCCTCGATCCGTGTGGAAGAGCCGATGCTCTCGATGGTGGCCACGCGGCGCAAGGCCGAAAGGCGCTCGGGTGCCAGGGTGCCCAAGGCACGCCAAGCGCCTTTGAACTCATCGATTCTGGCGATCAGCGCCAGGATTTCGGTGGTGATCTGGAGGGTGTCGGTTCGAAGCATGAACCAATGGTACACCCAATTACGCCCGATTCCGGGGCTTTTATGGCGGGGGCCAGGTCTTGAATTTGCTTGATCGCGGGCGGCGCGGCTGCTTTCGCGCCTGCCGGCGCTCCTACATTGGCGTGGGGGTTGCTGCGGTGTCGGCGCGCTGATCCCCGCGATGGTTTTCATGTAGGAGCGGCGGCAGCCGCGAATAGGGCGGTCATGCCCTCACCGGCGGTGGTCGCGGGCGGTGCGGCCGAATTCGCGCCTGCCGGCGCTCCTACATTGGCGTGGGGGTTGCTGCGGTGTCGGCGCGCTGATCCCCGCGATGGTTTTCATGTAGGAGCGGCGGCAGCCGCGAATAGGGCGGTTACGCCCTCACCGACGCGGGTCGCGGGCGGTGCGGCCGCTTTCGCGCCTGCCGGCGCTCCTACATTGGGGCGGTGGTTGGCTGGGGTGCCTGCGCGTTGATCCCCGCGATGGTTTTCATGTAGGAGCGGCGGCCGCCGCGAATGGGGCGGTTACGCCCTCATCGGCGGTGGTCGCGGGCGGTGCGGCTGCTTTCGCGCCTGCCGGCGCTCCTACATTGGCGTGGTGGTGGCTGGGGCGTCGGCGCGCTGATCGACGTGATGTCTTTCATGTAGGAGCGGCGGCCGCCGCGAATAGGGCGGTTGCGCCCTCATCGGCGCGGGTCGCGGGCGGTGCCGCCGCTTTCGCGCCTGCCGGCGCTCCTACATTGGGGCGGCGCTTGCCGGGGGCCTGCGCGCTGATCAACGCGATGTCTTTCATGTAGGAGCGGCGGCAGCCGCGATTAGGGCGGCTGCGCCCTCACCGAGGCTGGTCGCGGTCGACACGGCCGCTTTCGCGCCTGCCGGCGCTTCTACATGAAACGCCACCCAGGCTGGGGGCGATCTATTCGGTGTCCGCGAACACCTGCGTGCTGAAATCCGCGCTGGCGGGGCGGGTGAGGGTGGGGGTTTCGCGGGCGTATTGCAGGAAGGCGTCGGCGTAGGCGAGGAAGGTCTCTTCGCGGCGGTCGGCGGCCAGGGTGCCGAGGGTGGTGTAGCCGTCCTGGCCGGCGGCGATGAAGTCGTTGGTGATCACGCGGTAGGTCGCGGCGTCGTCGAGCGCCACCCACTGGCCCTGCGCGTTGCGGTGCTCGAGTGCGCCGATGCGCTGGCCGAGGGGCTGGCGCAGGTCGACCTGCCAGCGCAGCGCGCCGGCGTAGGGGTAGGAGCCGGTGTTGCCGGCGACCACGCTCTGCATGGCGTCCTCGAGGGTGGCGCGCAGCTCGGCGCCGGTGAGGCTGAGCGCGACGAGCGTGTTCTTGAACGGCAGCACGGTGTAGATGTGCCCGACGGTGACGGTGCCCGCGGCGAGATCGACACGCACGCCGCCGCCATTCTGCAGCGAGATGTCCGCTCCGCCGAAGCGCTGGCCCTGGAGGAGGAAGGCTTCGGCGACGAGTTGCTGGACGTCGCCGCCATGCGCGATCACGTGCGGATCGAGGTTGCAGCCGTCGAGCCGGGAGCGCGAGGGGTCGCGCTTGGTGCCGGGGACGCGGCGCAGGCAGAGGTTCTGCTGCGCGACCGTGACGGGCTCGGCGCCGAATTCCTTGACCTGCTCGGCGTACTCGGCGAGCACGGTGCTGGCGGCCGCATCGGGTTCGGTGACGCGCAGCGCCGGCTGGCTGGCGAGATCGGCGCGGGCTGCGGCGAGGGCGTCGCCGGCGAGCGTGCCGAGGCTGCTGCCGATGAGGATGTGCGGCTGGCCGGAGCAGGACTTGACCTCGCCGTCGCCGTCGAAGAGCACCTCGAGCTCGCCGACCACGGCGCTGTATTGCCAGGCCTGGACGACGCAGACGGTGTCGCCGTCCTTGTTGCGCGCTGCGGTGGGGTAGGCGCCGACGGGCGCGAGGCCGAAGGTCTTGAGGCTGTCGTCGCCGAGCAGGCTGTGCGAGTCGCCGCCGACGATGACGTCGACGCCGGAGAGCTGCGCGGCGATCGCCTGGTCCTGGGTGTAGCCGAGGTGCGAGAGCAGGACGATCTTGTCGATGCCCTGGGCGCGCAGGCGGTCGATCTCGCCTTGGGCGGCGTCGACTTCGTCGAGCAGGCGGGTGCCGGGGTCGGGGCGCGAGGCGTTCTGGGTCTTGGCGGCGGTGGTGAGGCCGACGATGCCGATGCGCTCGCCGCCACGCTCGAGCACCACGGAGGGCCGCACGCTGTCGCCGCCGAGCGGCGAGCCGGCGCGCGGGGCGAGGTTGGCCGAGAGCACCGGGGTGCGGCAGTCGGGCGCGGACCAGAGGTGGTCGATGAAGGTCCTCAGGCCGGCGTCGCCCGAGTCGAGCTCGTGGTTGCCGACGGCCAGGGCGTCGAAGCAGACGCGGTTCATCAGCGCGGCATCGGCCTCGCCTTCGCTGAGGGTGTAGTAGAGCGTGCCGGTGATGGCGTCGCCGGCGTGCAGCTTGAGCACGTTGTCGTGGCGCGCGGAGAGCTCGGCTATGGCGGTGGCGACGCGTGGGAAGCCGCCGAGCTTGATGGGCACGCTGGTGCGGGTGTCGTCGCTGCCGGTGCGCAGGCGCAGGCTGGCGTCGGATTCGTCGAGGTTGGAGTGGTGGTCGTTGATGTGGAGGATGGCCAGGCGGTAGTCGGGCTTGGGCGCGTCGTCCGATGAGGAGTCGGTGCAGCCGGTGAGCGCGATCGCGCCGGCGAGGAGGAGCAGCCCGGGGAGCTTGGGGTGACGCATGGCGGAGCCTCGTGTCCGTTTCGGGGATGGACGGAGGATCGCGGCGGGAGGTTAAGCGGTGATGAAAGTCGGCGGGGTGGTTTTGGTGGAGGCGTATGGGTTGGAATGCAGGCGCGGCGCAAGCGGCGAATAGGGCGTTTTGAATTGGCGACATCGCCGCTTCACCGCTGCATTCGCGCCTGGCGGCGCTCCTGCATGGGGCGTCGCGGATGGCGTTTCGTTTGGTCGATGTGCTGGAGGGGTTGCGATGCGGCCGTCGGAAAAGAAAAACCCCGTCCGGATTACGCCGCTTTCGCCGCGTCATGATCGGATCGGGGTTTTATGCCGGGGTTTTGCCCCGGTGCGTTACCGCAAACGGCTTAGATCAGGAATTCGTCCTTGTTGCGGCCGGCTTCGATGTAGGCGCGCATCCACTTGGGCGTTGCGCCGCGGCCGACCCAGGTCTCGCCGGTGGCGGGGTCGCGGTATTTGGCCTTGAGCGCGGTCTTGGTCTTTTGCGGAGCGGCCGATTCGCGGCTCGACTGGAAGCCGAGATCGGCGGCGCTGAGGCCATAGGCGGCGACCTTCTGCTTGACGTCGGCGATGATCTCGGCGAGCTCGCGCTTGCGCAGTTCTTCGGCCTGGGATTGGAGTGCGGCGATCTTTTCCTGCAGTTCGGCGTAGGTGGTCATGGCTGTTTTGTATTGTGATGGATGAAAACAGTCCCGATTGTACGCCGATGAAAAACGTTTTTGAAAGGGGGTATCGAAAAATTCCGGATTAAATGGCCGATGACTTAATCCGAACGGTTTGTGGTGCCCAGCCGAATGAGCGTATTAGGAACGACGGATAACAGGCCCAACATAAACCGCCGCGGCTCGGCGCAATGCAGGAGCGGCGGCAGCCGCGAATGGGCCGACATGCAATCGACGCGGATGCCGACATGCAATCGATGCGGATGCCGATCTGGCGCGCCCGCTTTCGCGCCTGCCGGCGCTCCTACATGAAACCGACGCGTGCCGGGACGATGTCACCACCCCCGCGGGACGATGTCACCACCCCCGCGGGACGATGTCACCACCCCCGCGGGACGATGTCGCCGCGCCCGCGGGACGATGTCACCACGCCCGCGGGACGATGTCGCCGCGCCCGCGGGACGATGTCGCCACGCCCGCGGGACGATGTCGCCACGGCTCGGCGCAATGTAGGAGCGGCGGCAGCCGCGAATGTGGCTGATGTGCAATCGACGCGGAT
>NZ_AMXF01000018.1 GCF_000310225.1 Thauera phenylacetica B4P | reverse complement strand
GCATGAAGGACTCCAAGGTGATCGTGGCGATCAACAAGGATCCCGAAGCGCCGATCTTCCAGATCGCAGATTACGGCCTGGTGGGCGATCTGTTCCAGGTGGTGCCGGAATTCACCGCGGCCGTCTGAGGCTGCAGCCTGGCGATCGAGCCGGCGCACAACCGAATCGCGTGATTCGGGAGTGCGCCGTTTGCCGTTCGAGCGCCCGTGTTGCCCGCTTCGCACAAGGGATTTAATGGCGATGACGCAAGCGCCCCGTTCGAGTCCGCTTCGCGGCATTCTGCTCATGATGGGGGCACTGGCGCTGTTCGCCCTGCTCGACACCTTGTCGAAGGGGTTGACGGCGAGCCATCCGGTGCCGGTGATCGTCTGGGGGCGTTACGCGGTGCACTTCCTGATTACCCTGCTGGTGTTCATGCCGCGCCACGGGCTCGGCCTGTTCCGCTCGCATCGCCCCGGCCTGCAGGTGCTGCGCGGGCTGATGCTGGTGATGACCACCGCGCTGGTGGTGCTGTCCTTCCGGCAGCTGCCGGTGGCCGAGGTGACCGCGCTGATCTTCGTCACGCCCCTGCTCGTCACCGTCCTGGCGGTGAAGTTCCTCGGCGAACGCATGCTGCCCCTGCAGTGGCTGGCGATCGGGGTGGGCTTCTGTGGCGTGCTGCTGATCGTGCGCCCGTCCGGCGCGCTGATGGGGTCCGGTGCCCTGTTGGTGCTTGCGGCTGCCAGCTGCTACTCGGTGTATCAGGTGCTCACCCGCAAGCTGAGCGCCGGCGACCATTCCGCCACCCAGCTTCTCTATACCGCGCTGGTGGGGACGGTGGCCATGTCGATCGTGCTGCCGTGGCATGGACTGCCGGTTTCGCTCGGCCTGCTCGACGCCCTGCAGATCGGCTCGCTCGGTCTGATCGCGGCCGTCTCGCACCTGTTGCTGATCATGGCCTTCCGTGCCGCGCCGGCGACCACGCTGAGTCCCTTCTCCTATGCCCAACTCGCGTGGGCCACCCTGTTCGGCTGGATCGCGTTCGGCGATCTTCCGGATGGTGCGAGCTCTGCCGGCATGGGCATCATCGCCGCCTCCGGACTGGGGGTGGCCTATCTGGAACGCCGCAAGCGCGAGGAATCCGTCCGCGAATGAGTACCGACAACCTGCATCGCAGCCGGGTTCTGGGCCCGGTATTCATGTGTCTCGCCTGCCTCGGTTTCGCGACGCTGGATACCTTGATCAAATATCTATCGACCCGACTGCCGCTCACCGAGGTCATCTGGGTGCGCTACGCGGTGCAGACGGCGGCCATGCTGCTGCTGTTCGCACCGCGTATGGGCGCGCGCATCCTGCGCACCGCCAATCTGCGCCTGCAGTTGCTGCGCGGTGGCCTGTTGCTGGGGGCCAGCCTGCTGGTGATCAACGGACTCTCGCGCCTGCCGCTGGCGGAGACCACTGCGGTGCTGTTCCTCGCGCCGCTGATCATCACCGTGCTCTCGGTGCCGGTGCTGGGCGAAAGGGTGGGGCGGATGGACGTGGCCGGCGTGCTGCTAGGCTTCGTCGGCATGCTCATCATCGTGCGCCCCGGCGGCGGCCTGCTGACCTGGGCGGTGCTGTTCCCGGTCGGCACGGCGATCTGCAATGCCGCATACCAGATGGTGACCCGCTTCTTCCGTGGCGGGGAGCATCCGGTGACCACGAACCTCTACGCTGGCCTGGTCGGCGTCGTCGTGCTCGCACCGCTGATGCCTGCCGTTTGGGTGTGGCCCGACGCATGGACGGCGCTGATGCTGGTGCTGGCGGGCCTGGTCGCCACGCTCGCCCACTACATGATCATCAAGGCGCTGGAGTGCTCGCCCGCGGCAGCGCTCGGGCCTTACGGCTACACCCAGCTGATCTGGGCGGCGCTGCTCGGGCTGGCGGTTTTCGGTGCCTTCCCGGACATGCTCACCTGGGTGGGGATCGCGGTCATCGCCGGGGGCGGCCTGCTGGTCAGCCTCTACCATCTGCTGTCCTCGCGGCGAAAGGGATAAGTGCAGCAAATCAGCAGAACAGGGTTCTAAATAAAAGTTGCGTAGAACAAAATGCAGTTCTACAATTCGCCCATAAGATAAGGCAGCAGGGTCTCGCAAGACTGCCTTCGGCCGGATTACCCAGCCCCAACCCGCCCGTCGGGTCAGCCACCCAAACGAGGAGACGTCATGCAGTTCGACGATTCGGTCATCCGATCCCACTGGAGGAGAATTTGATGAGTTCGCCCAATGCTTCCGCGTCTGCTCTTGGCAGGTTGGTGGACGCGTATTTTCGTTTCCTAAAGGTGGCCATCGCCATCCTGCTGATGCTGATGGTGGTGCTGGTGTTCGGCAACGTGGCCCTGCGCTACGGCTTCAACAGTTCGATTACCGTGTCCGAGGAAGTGTCGCGCTGGTTCTTCGTCTGGATGACCTTCCTCGGCGCGCTGATCGCGCTGCGCGAGCACGGGCACATCGGCGTCGATGCGCTGGTCTCCCGCTTCGGTCCCTTCGGCAAGCGCGTCTGCCTGGCGATCAGCCAGGCCCTGATGATCTACGTGTGCTGGCTGCTGCTCAAGGGCAGCTGGGCGCAGACCATGATCAACATGAGCGTGCAGGCCCCGTCCTCCGGCTGGTCGATGGGCTACTTCTACGGCGTCGGCCTCGTCTTCGCCGGCACCGCGATCCCGCTGCTGCTCTACGACCTGTTCCGCACGGTGAGCGGCCGGGTCGGCGAGCATGAGCTGATCGCGGTCAAGGGCTCGGACGACCAGCCCCATGCCGATCCTTCCGAATCCGAATCCGGCGCCGCCGGCGCAGCGAAGCGCTGAGCGAGGAGACGACCATGACCGTAGCCATTTTCCTGGGTGCCCTGATCGGCTCGATGGCGTTGGGCATTCCCATCGCCTTCGCGCTGCTGATCACCGCGGTGGCGCTGATGATCCACCTGGACTTCTTCGACGCCCAGATCATCGCGCAGAACCTGATCAACGGTGCCGACAGCTTCCCGCTGCTCGCCGTCCCCTTCTTCCTTCTTGCCGGCGAGGTGATGAACGCCGGCGGCCTGTCCAAGCGCATCGTCAATGTCGCGCTCACCTTCGTCGGCCACGTCAAGGGCGGGCTGGGCTATGTCGCGATCTTCGCCTCGGTGCTGCTGGCCTCGCTGTCGGGCTCGGCGGTGGCGGACTCCGCCGCGCTCGCCGCGCTGCTGGTGCCGATGATGGTGCGTGCCGGACACGACCGCGCACGCTCCTGCGGCCTGATCGCCTCGGGCGGCATCATCGCCCCGGTGATCCCGCCCTCGATCGGCTTCGTCGTCTTCGGTGTCGCCAGCGGCGTGTCGATCTCCAAGCTCTTCCTCGCCGGCATCGCTCCGGGCGCGATGATGGGTCTGGCGCTCGTCATCGTGTGGACCCTGGTCAGTCGCAAGGAGAACACCGAGACCCTGCCGCGCTCCAGCAGCAAGGAGCGCCTGCACGCAATCCTCGACGGCAGCTGGGCGCTGATGCTTCCGGTGATCATCATCGTGGGTCTCAAGATGGGCGTGTTCACCCCGACCGAGGCGGCGGTGGTGGCGGCGGTGTATTCGCTGTTCGTCGCGGTCTTCGTCTACAAGGAATTGAAGCTGAAGGACATCCTGCCGGTCTTTATTCAGGCCGCCACGACCACCGCGGTGGTGATGTTCCTGGTCGCCGCGGCGATGGTCACCGCCTGGCTGATCACGATCGCCGACTTGCCCTCGCAGCTGATCGACCTGCTCCAGCCCTTCATGGACAACCCGACCCTGTTGCTGGTGGTGATCATGCTGATCATCGTCGCGGTGGGCTGCATGATGGACATGACCCCGACCATCCTGATCCTTGCTCCGGTGCTGATGCCGGTGGTCAAGCAGGCGGGTATCGACCCGGTGTATTTCGGCGTTCTGTTCATCATCAACTGCTCGATTGGCTTGATCACACCGCCGGTGGGCACGGTGCTGAACGTGGTGTCCGGGGTCGGCAAGGTCTCGATCGTCGATTTGATCAGGGGGATCTGGCCCTTCCTGCTCGCGCAGCTGACCCTGCTGTTCCTGTTCGTGGCCTTCCCCGATCTGATCCTCGTGCCGGCGCGCTGGCTGAACGGCTGACTCCCAAAAGGCGGGGAGATGCCTCGCCGGCTATCGATAGAGCGACGCTCCCGCGCTCGACAACGGGAGCATTCGGAAACAACGCAGGAGACAAGAAATGATGAAGATGCATCTGAAGAACCTGGTGGCTGGCATGTTCGGTGCCGTCGCCCTGATGAGCGCCTCGGCCTTGTTCGCCACCGAAGCGCAGGCCCGCGAACTGCGGATCGCCATGCAGACCAATCCGGGCACCGCGCAGTACGACGGCCTGGAGAAGTTCGCCGAGCTGCTCAAGCAGAAGAGCGGCGGCAAGCTCACCGCCAAGATCTTCGGCGGCGGCGTCCTCGGCGGCGACCTCGCCGTCATCTCGGCGATGCAGGGCGGCACGATCGACATGTCGCAGATGAACGCCAGCCTGCTCAACGGCCTGTCGAAGGAGTTCGCCGTCCTCGACTTCCCCTTCCTGTTCGAGAGCGCGAAGGAAGCCTATGCGGTCATGGACGGCCCGATCGGTAAGGAACTCATGGACCTGCTGCCCGCCAAGGGCCTGGTCGGCCTGTCCTATCCGGAGCTCGGCTTCCGCCACACCTCCAACAGCAAGCGTCCGGTCAAGAAGCTGGAGGACCTTGCCGGCCTGAAGATCCGCGTCATCCAGACGCCGGTCTATGTCGACCTGATGAACGCCCTCGGCGCCAACGCGACGCCGCTGCCTTTCCCCGAGGTGTACAACGCGCTCGAGCAGCGCGCGGTGGACGGCGCGACCAACCCGCTGATCACTACCGTGGTGATGAAGTTCGACGAGGTGCAGAAGTACATGACGCTGACCCGTCACCAGTACAACCCGCAGATCGTCATCATCGGCAAGCGTGCCTACGACAGCCTGAGCCCGGACGAGCAGAAGGTCCTGCGCGAGGCCGCGCAGGAGGCCGCGGTGTACGAGCGCGAGGTCTCGCAGCGCAAGGAGAAGGAGGCGCTCGAGGTGCTCAAGACCAAGCTCGAGGTCACCGAGCTGGCACCGGAAGAGTTCGCCAAGATGCGCGAGCGCGTGAAGCCGGTGATCGAGAAGTACACCCAGCAGGTCGGCCCGGAGTTCGTCGGCCGCGTCTATGCCGAAATCGACAAGGTGCGCGCCGCGAAGTAAGCGCCACCGTGGCGGGCCTGTCGGACACCGGCAGGCCCGCCTTCATCCGGCTCGCAGCGCCCGGTGGTGCCGGGGCGGCGGATCTTGGACCTTTTGCGACCGCAGCGCCGGAGTTTCCCGCACGCGGCGACAGGAGCGAAACACATGAGTGGACAGAACATCCAGCGTTCGATTCTCTGCGGCCTGATCGGCTCGGGCATCCAGGCCTCGCGCACACCCGCGATGCACGAGCGCGAAGGCGAAGAGCAGGGCCGGCGCTACGTCTATCGCCTGATCGACATCGCGGCGCTCGGCCTTGGCGTCGAGGCGCTGCCCGAGCTGCTCACCGCTGCCGAGCGCATGGGCTTCAACGGACTCAACATCACCTATCCCTTCAAGCAGCAGATCATCCCGCTGCTCGACGAACTCTCCGACGACGCGCGCGCGCTCAACGCGGTCAACACGGTGGTGCTGCGCGACGGCAAGCGGATCGGCTACAACACCGACTGCAGCGGCTGGGGCGAGGCCTTCCGCCGCGGCCTGCCCGACGTCGCACGCAAGCACGTGGTACAGCTCGGCGCCGGGGGTGCGGGCGCGGCGGTGGCGCATGCGGCGCTGTCGCAGAAGGTCGGCACCCTGCACATCCGCGACGCCGAGCCGGCGCGCGCGGTCGAACTCGCCGCCAGCCTTTGCGAACGCTTCGGTGCCGGTCGGGCGCTGGCCTGCGAGGACCTCGCCGCGGCGATGAAGCAGGCCGACGGCCTCATCCACTGCACGCCCACCGGGATGGAGAAGCTCCCCGGGCTGCCCCTGCCCGCCGAACTGATCGAGGGCCGCCACTGGATCTCGGAGATCGTCTACTTCCCGCTCGAGACCGAGCTGTTGCGCGTGGCTCGGCAGAAGGGCTGCCGCACGCTCGACGGGGGCGGCATGGCGGTGTTCCAGGCGGTGGATGCCTTCCGCCACTTCACCGGCCTCGAGCCGGATTCCGAGCGCATGCTGCGCCACTTCGCGTCGATGTAAGTCGTGGTCGCCGCTGCGACCGTACAGGGGAACAACATGTACAAGCACATCCTGGTGCCGGTGGACGGCTCGGACCTGTCGACCAAGTCCTTCCGTGAAGGCGTCGAACTGGCCAAGGCCATCGGCGCGCGCGTCACCGCCGTCTCCGTCGTCATCGCCAGCCACGCGCCGCGCGGCGCGGGCACGGCGATGCTTGGCAAGCACGTGCTCGAGGATGCCGCCGAGGAGTACCTCAAGGGCGTCGCCGCGATCGCGCGCGAGGCCGGCGTGGCGGTCGAGACCTTCTACGTCGTCGGTGATTCGCCGCACGAGGAGATCATCGCCGCGGCCAAGGCGCGCGGCTGCGACCTCATCTGCATGGGCTCGCACGGCCGCTCCTTACTGGCCGGGCTGTTCCTCGGCAACGAGGCTGCCTCGGTGATCACCGGCTGCCGCATCCCGGTGCTGATCATCCGCTGAGCGAGGCGAGGGCGGACGGCGCACGATGCAGATGGACGCCCTCGGCTGGTTCGTCACCGCCATCGCCATCCTGCTCACCGGCATCTCCAAGGCCGGGCTGGGCGGGGCGCTCGGCGGGCTGGCGGTGCCCTTCATGTCGATGTGGATCCCGCCGCGCGACGCGGTCGCGGTGGTGCTGCCGATCCTCATCGTCATGGACATGGTCGGCATCCGGGTGTGGCGCGGCAAGGCCGACCGGGGCGACCTGCGCCACCTCGTCCCGGCCGCGCTGCTGGGCATCGGCGTGGGGACGCTGCTCTTCGGCGTGCTCTCCGACCGCATGGTCAAGCTCGTGCTCGGGCTGATCGCGCTCGCCTTCGTCGCCGACCGCCTGCTGCGCCGGCGCGCCGAGGCCGCAGCGCCTGGCGAGCGCCCGCGTGCGCTGCCCTTCGCCTGGCTGTGCGGGGCAGGCGCCGGCTTCACCAGCACGCTCGCGCACGCGGGCGGCCCGCCGATCATGGCCTACCTGCTGTCCCGCGGCCTGCCCAAGGAGCGCTTCGTCGCCACCTCGGTGTTCTTCTTCACCGCGATCAACCTCGCCAAGCTGCCCTTCTACCTCGGTATCGGCCTGTTCAGCCGCGACACCCTGCTGATGTCGGCGATGCTGCTGCCGCTGGTGCCGGTGGGCGTCTGGCTGGGCCTGCACCTGCTGCGCCGCATCCCCGAGCGCCCCTTCTTCCTGTTCGCCACCTGGGCGCTCGCGCTGTCCGGGGGCAAGCTGCTGTGGGACGGGCTGGCGGGCTGAAGACGGTCCGTTCCCTCCGCGAGGGGCGCGTCTGTCCTGTTGCAAGAATTGCTCGCAATTTTCCGTGTTGCATTGCGGCACCAAGCGTCACGAATCCGGTCCACGCAATTGTTGCGGCATTATGATGCCGCCTCTTCATCCCGCCCCGGAGAGTCGCCATGGACCTGCTGACGAACCCTCCCGCCGCACCCGCCCTTACCGGTTCCCGACGCTCGGGTGCGGTGGAGTGGGCGTGGGCGCTCGGCCTGGTCGTCGCCTGGTATGTCCTCGCGCAGTCGGCCATCGCCCATTTCATCGGCGTGGCGCCGGGGCGCGAGGCATGGGTGCGCGACCTGCTCTCCCATGTGCTGATCGGCGTGGTGCTGTTCGCGATGGCGCGCAGCGTGGTGCGCTTCGCGGTGGCGGTGGGCGTGCTGTTCTCGGCCTTCACGCTGGCCAACGCGCTCAAGCTGGCCATCCTCGGCGGGCCGGTGATGCCGGACGACTTCGTCGCGGCGAGGAATCTCTTCCTGTTGCTCGAAGGCTGGCAGCTGTGGGGCAGCGTGGCGATGCTGGCGCTGCCGCTCGGCGCGCTCGCTTGGATGTTCGCCTGGCGCAGCCCGCGCGCGTGGGCCGCGCTCGCCGTGGTGGTGCTCGCGGTTGCGACGCTGGCGCAGCGCCCCGAGCCGGCGAGCCGCTGGCTGGACGCGCGCTTCGGCGACTGGGTGTGGAACCAGCGCGGCAACTACGAGATGCGCGGCCTGCCCATCCACCTGGTGCAGGAGAGCGCGCGCAACCTCGCCCGTCGTACGCAGGCGCCGCTGGAGGACGAGGTGGATCAGGCGCTGACCCTGCTCGGCGCCACCCAGCCCAGCCCCTTCCTCGAGATCGCCGGGGGCGAGGCCGGTCGTGGCGGGCGCAACGTGCACATGATCGTGCTCGAGTCCTTCTGGGATCCTGCGGTGCTGAAGGCCGCCGGCCTGTCGGAGGACCCGCTCGACCCCGCCTTCCGCAAGCTGTGGAAGGCGGCGGGCCACGCGCGCGCGCTGTCGCCGGTGTTCGGCGGCTACACCGCCAACGCCGAGTTCGAGGCCTTGTGCGGCTTTCCGGTGAAGACCGACGCGGTCTTCTTCGAGGGGCGCCTGCGCCGCGACGTGCCCTGCCTGCCGCGCCACCTCGGCGAGGCCGGCTATCGCAGCTTCGCCTCGCATCCCAACGCCGCGCCCTTCTGGAACCGCATCAACGCCTATCGCCGCGTCGGTTTCGACCACTACTGGTCGGATCGCGACTTCGTGCTCGACGACATGAACGGCGAGTTCCTCGGCGACGCCTCGCTCTACCGCCAGGTGCTCGAGCGCGTCGGTCCGGCGCTGCAGGGTGCGCAGCCGGTGTTCAATTACGTGCTGACCTACTTCGGCCACCTCGACTACCCGCTCAACTCGCTGCGCCCGCCGGTGATCGAGGCGAAGTCGGACAATGCGCTGGTGCAGGCCTACGCCAATACGGTGCATTACAAGTCGCGCGAGCTGATGGCCTTCCTGAAGGAGCTGCGCAGGCGCGACCCGGACGCGATCATCGTGCTGTTCGGCGACCACCTGCCCTCGCTGGGCTGGAACCACGGCGGCTACGTCGAGTCCGGCCTGCTCGCCGCCGATCGCAGCGAGTTCGACGACGAGATGTTCCGCACCCTCGTCGCCACGCCGCTGGTGGTCATCGACGGCCGGCGCGGCGCGGTGAAGACCGGCGACCTGCCGATCTACGCGCTGCCCGCGCTGATCCTCGACCTGCTCGGCGACGAGCGCGACAGCATGCTGCGCTTCGCCGCGCGCGCCGACGACGCGCTGCGCGTGCGCCCGCTGCCGGGCGTGCATTTCACGCTGGACGACGGCGGCCTGACGGTATGCCGCGGCGGCGAACCCTTGCCCGGCTGCGAGGCCTCGGCCGCCTGGGTCGAGGCGGTCGCGCTGCTCAAGCGCGACCTCTTCAGCGGCGCCCAGCACGCCCTCGGCGCGCCCGACCGCCTGCGCGGCCTGCAGACCGTGGAGCTGGAAGTGCTCGACATCGAAGCCAGCGCGGTCTCCGAGGAGACCCTGCCTGCAAGCGAGAACGACGTCTGATTGGTGCGCCCGGAGGGCGTGGCTTGCGGAGGCAGGCGCGCGGGAGCGGGCAAGCCCGCTCCCGCGTGTCTCTACCGAGGCGGCGCCGGGTCGCCGCTTACTGCTTCTGCACGATCGCGCTGCCGCCGCCGTGGCGCAGCGGTTCGCTGACCGCGGTCACCGTGCCGTCGGCGTTGAAGCGGATGCCGTTGGCGGCGCCGATCTGGTCGGTCTCGCGCCACTTGTGGCCCTTCGCCTCCAGCGCCCTGGCCTGCTCGCTGCCGGGGAAGTCCAGCAAGGTCTCGACCAGGGTGGTGTCGCCGTTGCGCTGGCTCATGCGCGGCGCGGCGAGCGCGTCGGCCAGGCTCATGCCCAGGTCGATGTGATTGACGATGGTCTGCAGCGCGGTGGTGATGATGGTCGAGCCGCCCGGCGAGCCGATGGTGAACGCAGGCGCGCCGTCCTTCACCACGATCGTCGGGCTCATGCTCGAGCGCGGGCGCTTGAAGGCCTCGGGGAGGTTGGGGTGCGGGCCGCTGAAGTCGAAGTCGGTGAGCTCGTTGTTGAGCAGGAAGCCGCGCCCCGGCACCACGATGCCGCTGCCTCCCCAGTCCTCGATGGTGAAGGTGTAGGCGACCACGTTGCCCTCGCGGTCGGACACCGCGAGGTGGGTGGTGTGCATCGACTCCTGCGCGAGCGGCCTGGGCTGCGGGCGCAGCGGCACCGAGCGGTCGTTCTCGAAGGGGTAGGGGTCGCCCGCCGCGACCTTGCCGGGCGCCGCGCTGGCGCCGATCCGTTGCGCGCGCTCGCGGGCGTAGTCCTTGGACAGCAGGCCGTCCTTGGGGACGTCGACGAACTCCTCGTCGGCGACGTAGGCGTTGCGGTCGGCGAAGGCCAGGCGCGCGGCCTCGAGGTAGAGGTGCTCGATCTCGGCGCGCGGCTTGCCGGCGAGGTCGAAGGTCTCCAGCAGGTTGAGCGCCTGCGCGATCGCGATGCCGCCGCTCGAGGGCGCGGGCATGCCGTAGACCTCGTAGCCGCGGTAGGTCGAGCGCACCGGCGGGCGGATGCGCGCCTCGTAGTCCTTGAGGTCGGCCATGGTGAGGTCGCCGGCGATCACGCTGACGCCCGCATTGACCGGCGGGTGGTTCACGGCCGCCACCATGCTCGCAGCGATCGGCCCCTCGTAGAAGGCCTTGACCCCGCCGCGCGCGAGGTCGCGGTAGGTCTGCGCGAGCTCGGGGTTGCGGAAGTGCGTGCCCACCGGCAACGCCTTGCCGTCCTGCAGGTAGAGCGCGGAGGCGGTGGAGAAGCGCGCGAACTTGGCCTCGTTGACCTTGTTGATGCGGTGGAAGTTGGGTCCGACCGCGAAGCCCTGCTCGGCCACGCGGATGGCGGGGGCGAGAACCTTGTCCAGGCCCATCGTGCCGTAGCGCGTCAGCGCCTCGTGCCAGCCGCGCACCGTGCCCGGCACGCCGACCGAGATGCCGTTGGGCACGGTGGCCTTCCAGTCCATCTCCTTGCCTTCGGCGTCGAGGAAGACGCCGGGGTGGAAGCTCGCCGGGGCGACCTCGCGGTGGTCGATGGCGATCACGCGCTTGTCCTTGGCGGACCAGATGAGCATGAAGCCACCGCCGCCGATGCCGCAGCTGAACGGGTCGGTGACGCCGAGCGTGGCCGCCGCGGCCACCGCGGCGTCGATGGCGTTGCCGCCGGCATCGAGGATCTGCATCGCGGCCAGGCTGGCCTCGTGCGAGATGGTGGCGACCGCGCCGCCGTGACCGCTGTCGACCGGCTGCTTCGCCAGGGCGCCGAAGGCGGCCATCATGACCGCGGTGGCGAGGAGGGTGCGTGTCGTTCTCATGATGCGCTCCGTCGGGGTGGGGTCATGACGGTAGCACAGGGCGCCCGGTTCGCGGCTGCCGCAGCTCCTACAGGAGGTCCGGGAAGCGCGATGGTTCATGTAGGAGCGCCGGCAGGCGCGAAGACGGCGGTTCCACGCCCGCCGCGGTCGTCTCCGCGCGCCTGGTTCGCAGCGGCCGCAGCTCCTACAGAAGTGCGGGAAGCGCGATGGTTCATGTAGGAGCGCCGGCAGGCGCGAAGACGGCGGCTCCACGCCCGCCGCGGTCGTTTCCGCGCGCCCGGTTCGCAGCTGCCGCAGCTCCTACAGAAGTCCGGGAAGCGCGATGGTTCATGTAGGAGCGCCGGTAGGCGCGAAGGCAGCGTTTCCACGCCCGCCGCGGTTGTTTCCGCGCGCCTGGTTCGCAGCTGCCGCAGCTCCTACAGAAGTGCGGGAAGCGCGATGGTTCATGTAGGAGCGCCGGCAGGCGCGAAGACGGCGGTTCCACGCCCGCCGCGGTCGTCTCCGCGCGCCTGGTTCGCAGCGGCCGCAGCTCTTAAAGAAGCGCCTGGTTCGCAGCTGCCGCAGCTCCTACAGAAGGCGGCGGCTCCACGCCCGCCGCGGTCGTTTCCGCGCGCCTGGTTCGCAGCTGCCGCAGCTCCTACAGGCGTGCGGGAAGCGCGATGGTTCATGTAGGAGCGCCGGCAGGCGCGAAGACGGCTTACAGGCCCAGCGTCTCGGCCGTGTAACGCGCGATCATGCGCTCTTCGTTGGTCGGCACCACGGCGACCGCGACGCGGCTCGCCGCGGTGTCGATGCGGCGGGCATGGTCGGTATTGGCGGCGGGGTCGATCTCGATGCCCATCCACGCCGCCATCGCGGTCACCTTCTCGCGCACCGGCGCGGCGTGCTCGCCGATGCCGCCGGTGAACACCAGCGCGTCCAGCCCGCCTGCGGCCGCGGCCAGCGAGCCGAGCTCGCGGGCGATGCGGTAGCAGAACAGGTCGACCGCCTCCCCGGCCTCGGGAGCGTCGGAGGCGAGCAGGGTGCGCATGTCCTGGCTGATGCCCGACACGCCGAGCAGGCCCGACTCCTTGTAGAGCAGGCTGGTGAGCGCCTTCGCGTCCATGCCCTTCTGCTCCATCAGGTAGAGCATCACGCCGGGGTCGAGGCTGCCGGTGCGGGTGCCCATCATCAGGCCCTCGACCGCGGTGAAGCCCATCGTCGACGCGACACTGCGACCGTCGCGCAGCGCGCACATCGACGCGCCGTTGCCCAGGTGGGCGATCACCACCGCGCCCTTGGCGCGCTCGCCGATGATCTCCGGCAGCTGGCGCGCCACGTAATCGTAGGACAGGCCGTGGAAGCCGTAGCGCTTGATGCCCTCGCCCGACAGCCTGCGCGGCAGCGCGAAGGCCTGCGCGACCGCCGGCTGGGTGCGGTGGAAGGCGGTGTCGAAGCAGCCCACCTGCGGGACCCGCGGCATCAGCCCGGCGACCGCGCGCACCGCGCGCAGGTTGTGCGGCTGGTGCAGCGGGGCGAGCGGCACGAAGGCGTCGAGCGTGCGCAGCACCGACTCCTCGAGCCGGGTCGGCGCGCTGTAGTGCTCGCCGCCGTGCACGATGCGGTGGCCGGCGGCGACGATGTCGACCGTGGGGTTGTGGCGCTCGAGCAGCGCGAAGACGTGCTCGAGCGCGTCGCGGTGCTGCTCGCCCTGGCTGCCGCCGGTGACGACGGGCTCCTGGATGCGCTCGCCGGCGGCGGTCTTGAAGCTGACCTCGGGCCTGGCGCCGATGCCCTCGACCTGGCCGGACACCGCCGGCGCGGCGGCGACGCGCCCGCTGTTGGAGGCGTCGAGCGGATAGAGCGCGAACTTCAGGCTCGACGAGCCCGCATTGAGGACGAGGACGGCCTTCATGCTTTCAGGGCCTCGCGCTTCCTGTGGGCCATCAACTGCACCACGGCGCACGACGCGGTGCGCGTCTCGGCGGTGTCGGCGCGGCTGGTCAGCACGATCGGCACGCGGGCGCCCAGCACCACTCCGGCCATCAGCGCGTTGGCGAGGTACTCGAGCTGCTTGGCGACCATGTTGCCGGACTCGAGGTCGGGCACCACCAGGATGTCGGCGTTGCCGGCGACGACCGATTTGATGCCCTTGGTCTTCGCGGCGACCAGCGACACCGCGTTGTCGAAGGCGAGCGGGCCGTCGAGCAGGCCGCCCTTGATCTGGCCGCGGTCGGCCATCTTGCACAGCGCGGCGGCGTCGATTGTCGAGCGGATCTTCGAGGTCACCGTCTCGACCGCCGACAGGATCGCCACCTTGGGCTCGGGCAGGCCGAGGATGTGGGCGAGCTCGATCGCGTTCTGGATGATGTCGACCTTATCTTCGAGCGTCGGCTCGATGATGATCGCCGCGTCGGTGATCATCAGCGGGTGCGGGTAGGTCGGCACGTCGGCCAGGAAGACGTGGCTGATGCGGCGGCCGGTACGCAGGTGCTTGATTACCTGGCTCATCATCTCGTCGGTGTGCAGCGAGCCCTTCATCAGCGCCTCGGCGCCGCCGTCGCGGCACAGGGCGACGGCGACCTCGGCCGAGGCGTGGCTGTGCGCGGTGTCGACGATGCGGAAGCCCTTGATGTCGATCTCGTGCTCTTCGGCCACCGCGAGGATGCGCGACTCGGGGCCGACCAGGATCGGCTCGACCAGGCCGGCGCGCGCAGCCTGGACCGGGCCGAGCAGGGACTCGCGGTCGCAGGGGTGGGCCACCGCGATCGGGATCGGCGTGAGGCCGGCCGATACCGACAGCAGGTGGCGGTAGCGCAGCTCGCGGTCGGACACGGTGACCTCGGGCAGCACGACGCGCGGACGCGCGATCTTTTCGGTCGGCGCCATCACCTCGGCGATGCCGTCGATCACCTTGAGGCCGTCCTGGTTCACCGCCAGGCAGTCGAGGATCACGTGGTGGTTGTGCTCGAATTTTTCCTTGCAGGTGACCGTGATCGTGAGCGTGTCGCCGATCGTGATCGGGCGCCAGAAGTTGAGCCCCTGCGACACGTACACCGTGCCGGGGCCGGGGAATTCGGTGCCGAGCACGGTGGAGATCAGCGTGCTGCCCCACATGCTGTGGCCGACGACCTCGCGGAACTGGCTGGAGCGGGCGTATTCGAGATCGACGTGGGTCGGGTTGACGTCGCCGGACATGGCGGCGAAGAGGTGGATGTCCTCGGGGCGCAGCGTACGCACCAGCTGGGCGAAGTCGCCCACCTGGATCTCGTCGAAGGTGCGGTTCTGGATCATCGCTTGTGCGGCAGGAGCTTTCATGGCAACTCTCGTTCTTGGGTGCATTGCAACACGCGATTCTAGACCTTGTATGTGACTGAAACATGCGCTAAAACGATCGAATTGTGCAATGCGTCAATCAGACGCGCGTTTTGTCGTGGCGGGGGTGATCTTTCATGCCCGTACCATGCGTTTGCTCACGATCGACCGTCGTGGTCGCATGCTAGACTCCGCGCGTTTTCGGATCTGCGCGGGCACGGATGCGGTCGGTCGCGCGCCCGGAAGCGGTCGAATTTCCCCATTTCGTCACGGAATCAACCATGCAAGTCGTCGTTCTCGCTGCCGGCCAGGGCAAGCGCATGCGCTCGGTGCTGCCCAAGGTCCTCCAACCCATCGCCGGCAAGCCGATGCTGGCCCATGTGCTCGACGCCGCGCGCACCCTCGACGCCCAGCGCATCTGCGTCGTGTACGGCCACGGCGGCGAGGTGGTGCGCGAGCGCCTCGACGCCGCCGACCTGGCCTGGGCGCGGCAGGAGCCGCAGCTCGGCACCGGTCATGCGGTGCAGCAGGCGCTGCCGCATCTGGATGACGAGCACGTGGCGCTGGTGCTCTACGGCGACGTGCCGCTGATCGGCGTGCCCACGCTGCGCCGCCTGGTCGCCGCCGCCGGCGATGCGCGCCTGGCGTTGCTCACCGTCGAGATGGACAACCCCACCGGCTATGGCCGCATCCTGCGCGACGCCGCCGGCAAGGTGGTGCGCATCGTCGAGGAGAAGGACGCTTCCGACGACGAGCGCCGCGTGCGCGAGGTAAACACCGGCATCCTGGTCGCCCCGGTCCGCCACCTGCGCGCCTGGCTCGGCCGCATCGGCAACGACAACGCCCAGGGCGAGTACTACCTCACCGACATCATCGGCCTGGCCGTGGCCGACGGCGTCGAGGTCACCACCGTGCAGCCCGACGCCTTCGCCGAGACGCTCGGCGTCAATAACAAGATGCAGCTCGCTGAGCTCGAGCGCATCCACCAGGGCAACATCGCCCGCCGCCTGATGGAAGAGGGCGTCACCCTGATCGACCCGGCGCGCATCGACGTGCGCGGCAGCCTCCGCGTGGGCCGCGACGTCGAGATCGACGTCAACTGCGTCTTCGAGGGCGAGGTCGAGCTCGGCGACGGCGTGCGCATCGGCGCCAATTGCGTCGTCCGCAACGCCCGCATCGGCGCCGGCACCCGGCTCGAGCCCTTCAGCCACGTCGACAGCACCACCATGGGCCAGGCCTGCGTGATCGGGCCCTACGCCCGCACCCGCCCGGGCACCGTGCTCGGCGCCGACGTGCACCTGGGCAACTTCGTCGAGATCAAGAACAGCGTCATCGCCGACCACTCCAAGGCCAACCACCTCGCCTACGTGGGCGACGCCGACGTCGGCAGCAAGGTCAACATCGGCGCCGGCACCATCACCTGCAACTACGACGGCGCCAACAAGTACCGCACCATCATCGAGGACGAGGTCTTCATCGGCTCCGACACCCAGCTCGTCGCGCCGGTGCGCGTGGGCCGCGGCGCCACCCTGGGCGCCGGCACCACGCTCACCAAGGACGCGCCCGCCGGCCAGCTCACCGTGTCGCGCACCAAGCAGATCAGCCTCGACCACTGGAAGCGGCCGGTCAAGCAGCCGCGCTGAGCGCCGCTGCGAGCGCGTTCCGCCCGACCCGCCCTCCGCACCGAATCCAAAGACCGACAAGGAAGCCCCGCCATGTGTGGCATCGTCACCGCAATCGCAACCAACAACGTCGTCCCGGTCCTGCTCGAGGGCCTGCGCAAGCTCGAATACCGCGGCTACGACTCCGCCGGCCTCGCCGTCCTCGCCGGCGAGCTCACCCGCCTGCGCTCCTGCGGTCGCGTGGCCGAGCTCGCTGCGCTGGCCGATGCGCGCCAGCTCTCCGCCCACATCGGCATCGCCCACACGCGCTGGGCCACCCACGGCGTGCCCTCCGAGCGCAACGCCCACCCGCACATCTCCGGCGGCCTCGCCGTGGTGCATAACGGCATCATCGAGAACTTCGAGTCGATCAAGGCCGACCTGCAGGGCAAGGGCTACGTCTTCGAGTCCGAGACCGACACCGAGGCCATCGCCCACCTGGTGCACTACAAGCTGCAGGGCAGCACCGACCTCTTCGAGGCGGTGCGCCAGGCCACCGTTGATCTCGTCGGCGCCTACGCCATCGGCGTCGTCGCCGAGGCCGACCCCTTCCGCGTCATCGTCGCCCGCCGCGGCTCGCCGCTGCTGCTGGGCATCGGCGAGGACGGCATGTACGCCGCCTCCGACACCGCCGCGCTGCTGCAGGTCACGCGCAAGATCGTCTACCTCGAAGACGGCGACCTCGCCGAGCTGCGCCGCGACAGCTACATCGTGATCCGCTCCGACGGCAGCCCGGTCGAGCGCGAGGTGCATATCTCCAGCCTCTCGGCCGACGCGGTCGAGCTGGGCAAGTACCGCCACTACATGCAGAAGGAGATCTTCGAGCAGCCGCAGGCGCTGGCCCAGACCCTGGAGCTGATCGCCGGCGGCGCCGGCATCACCCCGCAGCACTTCGGCGCGCGCGCGGCCGAGGTCTTCGACGGTGTGCGCCGCGTGCTCGTCCTCGCCTGCGGCACCAGCTACCACGCCGGCCTGGTCGCGCGCTACTGGATCGAATCCATCGCCAAGCTGCCGGTCACCGTCGAGATCGCCAGCGAATACCGCTATCGCGAATCCGTGCCCGACCCCGACACCCTGGTCGTGGTCATCTCGCAGTCGGGCGAGACCGCCGACACCCTGGCCGCGCTCAAGCACGCCAAGTCGCTCGGCATGCAGCGCACGCTCGCCATCTGCAACGTGCCCGAGTCGGCCATCGTGCGCGAGACCGCGCTGCGCTTCATCACCCGTGCCGGCCCCGAGATCGGCGTCGCCTCCACCAAGGCCTTCACCACCCAGCTCGCCGCCTTCGCGCTGCTCACGCTCGCGCTCGCCAAGATCAACGGGCGGCTGTCCGCCGAAGACGAGGAGCGCCGCCTCGCAGCCTTGCGCCACCTGCCGGTCGCCGTGCAGAAGGTTCTCGAGCTCGAGCCCGAGATCGAACAGTGGGCCCAGCGCTTCGCCGGCAAGGAGCACGCGCTCTTCCTGGGCCGCGGCAGCCACTGGCCGATCGCCATGGAAGGCGCGCTCAAGCTCAAGGAGATCTCCTACATCCACGCCGAGGCCTACGCCGCCGGCGAGCTCAAGCACGGCCCGCTCGCCCTGGTGGACAAGGACATGCCGGTGATCGCCGTGTCCCCCGCCGACGAGCTGCTCGAAAAGCTCAAGTCCAACCTGCAGGAAGTCCGCGCGCGCGGCGGCGAGCTATACGTGTTCGCCGACGCGGGCAGCGAGATCCCGGAGTCGGAAGGCGTGCACATCCTGCACATGCCCGAGCACTACGGCATGCTGTCGCCGGTGCTGCACGTGATCCCGCTGCAGCTGCTGTCGTACCACGCGGCGCTGGTGAAGGGGACGGATGTGGATAAGCCACGCAACCTCGCGAAGTCGGTCACGGTCGAGTGAAGACGTAGTACTTGATATCCGGTATCACATGATCCATATTCAGGTCGTCATGTGATACCGGAGCATCCGCCGTGCAACTCGTCACCCCTGAGCAGATCGCCGCAGTGATGGCGCTCGCGCCGGCGCCGCACTCGTTTGCCGAACTCGACGAGCAAGTCGCCGAAGGCCTCCCCAAGGCCGCCCTCAAGGCCGGCGTCGAGCGCCTGGGGCGCAACGCCGACGAGCGCCGTATCCTGCTCCACCGCGTCGTGCCCGAGGCCACCTTCAAGCGCCGCCGCGACCGCCTCAGCCCCGCCGAGTCCGAAAAGACCGAGCGCCTCGCCCGCGTCTATGCCACCGCCCGCCACGTCTGGAACTCGGACGAGGACGCGCTCGCCTTCCTGCACGCACCGCACGCGATGCTGGGCGGGCAGCCTCCGCTCGAGGTCGCGATGACCGAGCTCGGCGCGCGCCGGGTCGAGACCCTGCTGTGGAGGCTCTTCTACGGCATCGCCGCGTGATGCGCATCTACCGCATCGCCGACCGGCGTCACCCGATCTGGGACGGAACCGGCGCCGCGCTGCTGGGCGGGCGCTGGAACAGCCCGGGGCATCCCGTCATCTATGGTTCGTTGAGTTCCGCCTGCGCGATGCTCGAGATCCTCGCCCATGCCGGCATCGGACGCATTCCCGGCACGCAGCAGATCGTGATCGCCGAGGTGCCCGACGAGAATGCGTTGGTCGAGCGGCATGAGCAGGCAAGCTTGCCCGACGGCTGGGATGCAGAAGATAGCGGCGCGGCGCGGCAGTTCGGCGACGACTGGCTGGCGTCGAGGCGGAGCCTGGTGCTGGTGGTGCCGTCGGTGGTGGCGCGGCTGGAGTTCAATGCGGTCGTGAACCCGGCGCACCCGGATTTTTCCAGGGTGAGGGTGGGTGCGCCGGAGGCGGTGGTGTGGGATCGGCGGCTGTTCGGGTGAGGGGTTAGCCTCACAAGACCACGGCCGCAGAACGTCCGGGGGCGAGGCGGATGTTTGTGACGCGACGCGGGTTGGGCGTTCGTGTTGATCACGGTGGTGAAGGGTACGAAGGTCACGACGGAGTTCGATCCGTGGCATCCATTCTCGCGGGCGTCCAGGTTGACCGGTCTGGTCCGCGCAGTCTTGGGATGGCGTTGTCCCGCCAGACCCGACACCCATCCTCCCTTTCGACCGCCGATCAATGACAGCTATCAGGATGTGTCTGCCAATAGCGGCATGCGGCCACCACCCAGGGCCTCCGCACTCGCCTAGCATATCGATCTGATCCCCAGCATGCGCTCCCGTACTCCGTCATCCCACGCCGCCCCCTTGCGCTTGAGCCGAAGGCTGCTCTTGCGCGTGTCGGTCTTGTCGGCGCGGATGATGTTGAGCGCGATCTTGCGCAGCATCGACAGGTTCTGCGGCGCATTATCTTTGGCCACCGTGCTGGCGTCCTCGCTGAAGCTGACGTCGAGGATCCAGTGAAGCCGGTTCTCCACGCCCCAGTGCGCTCGCACCGCTGCAGCCAGTTGCTCGGCGGTGAGGGCGCGCGAGCTGATGTAGTAACGCCGCTCCAGATCGGATTCCTTGTCGCCGACGACCCGCATGGAGTCGATGCGCCCAATCGTCACACACTTGGGCCAGTCGCCCGGATCGACGATGCCCTTGGACGACAGCACCGAGGCGATCTGCCCAACGGTGCGTCCATGGCCGCGCTCGACCAGCGCGCTGCGGTCGACCGACTCGACGCCGTGCTGGTCGATGAAGGCGATCTCGATCGCTTCGAGCAACTTGGGCTGGTTACCCTTGACCATCAGCAGGTAGTCGCCCTTCTTCGCAACGATCTGTTTGGCAATGCTTTTCTGGCAGCCCATCGCGTCGATCGTGACCAGCAGTCCCTTGATCGACAGCGCCTCGAGCAGCTCGGGAATCGCCGTTATTTCATTGCTCTTGGCGGCGACCTTCTCCTGGCCGAGCACAAGGCCCAGCTCGGTGGCGAAGGCGCTGACCATGTGGATCGCACTCTCGCCGCCCGTGCCCGAGCCGCGCACGGTCTTGCCATCGATCGCGATCGTGCCGGCCAGGCCCGCATCGTCGCTGAGCGCACCGACCACGCCGCCCACCCAGCGCCGGAACATGTTCTCGAACTGCTTCGGATCGAGCGCGCGCAGGATCCGCAGGAAGGTCTCCTCGGACGGGATGCCGTTCTTGAGCACGAGGAAGCGGCGCAACCACGCCTCCTTGGTGCGCGCCCAGAACGTGATGTCCTCGACCGTGTCGCAGTCCGAGAGCACGGCCGCGATCAGGATCACCAGGATCTCCCGGAAATCGTGCAAGGTGCCGTTGCTCGGCTTGCGCGGATCATCGATTTCGTCCAGATAGCTCATCAGGGAACCCCTCTGCGTCGCACTCACGCTCTTCGCCCAAAAGACGAGAGTAGACGTGATTTTCGAAGGGTTCACAAGATGAATGCATAAGATGTTGAATGTGAACGACTATTTCCAGGTGGCTATGCGATCAGGGAAAATGCATTCCGAGTGCGGAGGCCCTGGGCCACCACTTGCCAGCCGCCCCTTGGAAGAAACGGTCGATGGAACGGCGGCTTCGCAAAACGAAGCGGCCTGTGGATGATCAACGCAAACAGCATTGTGGGAATGCTGGTTGATACTGTAAAGTGCAGTACATTTACAGTGGTTTCTGGAGAGGCTATGGCCACCGTCAAGACCGCCACGCTCACATTTCGTATCGACCCTGGACTGAAAGAGGCGCTTCGCATTGCGGCGGATCAGGAGCATCGATCCATCGCGAACATGGTCGAAGTTCTGATTCGAGGCCACTGCGAGCGGCACGGCATTGCGATTCCGCACTCCGAGCAAACCAAGAACAACAACGGAGCGCGTTCATGATCAAGACGGTCAAGCAAGCATGCCGGTTTAATCCCGTTATCCGTGACTACCGGATGAGCCAGGGGATCGAGAACCTCGCAGACCTCATCAATGACGCGGGCGACGGCAGCGAGTTCTTCTCGCGCAACTTCGTCACCCACGGCATGGATCAGCTTTTCCGTGAAGGTCTATTGCGACTGTCCGGCAAATCCGACCAGGCCGTCTTCGAGCTGACCCAAGCGATGGGTGGCGGTAAGACGCACATGATGATCGCGCTGGGCTTGCTCGCCCGCCATTTGCATCTGCGCAAGGATGTTCTGCCTGCGGATCTGGCCTCGCGCATCGAGTTCGGTCAGGCGCGCATTGCTGCGTTCAACGGTCGCAACAATCCCGACAACTTCATCTGGGGCGAGATCGCCACCCAGCTTGGAGCTGCTGAAGCCATCAGACCCTATTGGGCGAATGGCCCCAAGGCCGTCGATCAGCGACAATGGAAGGAAATCATCGGCGACAAGCCGACGCTGATTCTGCTCGACGAACTGCCGCCCTATCTCGACAACGCCAGCACGCAGGTGTTCGGTCAGGGAACGCTGGCCAACATGGCGGTCTACAGCCTTTCCAGCCTGATGAGTGCGGCGCTGGAGTTGCCCAACTGCGCCATCGTGGTTGCCAACCTCTCTGGCAGCTACAAGGCCCAAACCAAGGCGCTGGCCGACGCCATTTCCAACCTACAGCAGGAAACCCGCCGTCAGGCGATGACCATCACGCCGGTGCAACTGGCGGGCAACGAAATCTACGAAATCCTGAAGAAGCGCCTCATCGACGAACTGCCAGACGAACGTGTCGTTTCTGACATCGCTGAAGAGTACGCACAGCAGATCAAGAAGGCCGAGGATGGCGGCTACATCGTCGCCAGCAGCATCGAGCAGATCGCCGAGCAGGTCCGGGAAACGTATCCCTTCCACCCGTCCTTCAAGCACCTTGTCGCGCTATTCAAAGAGAACGAAGGCTTCCGCCAGACTCGTGGCCTGATGCAGTTCACCGCGCGCCTGCTCAAGAGTGTTGATGAGCGCGAAGCCGACGACGTCTTCCTGATCGGCACGCAGCATCTCAACTTGAACGACGAGCAGGTCAAGGATGAGATCGAGCGTATTGCACCCAAGCTGATGCCAGCGGTGACGCGCGATATCGCCGACGCGGGCAACGCCATTGCAGAGCACATCGACGCCGACCTGGCGGGCGATGCCGCACAGCAGCTCATGACCTTGCTGCTGTCATCCAGCCTGTCCCGCGCTGTCGGGGGACGTATCGGGCTGACGGAAAGTGAACTGATCGAGTTCCTGGCTGCACCCCAGCGCAAGCCCGACGAATTTCTTCAGGCCATGCAGCGCCTGCGCGAGTCGGCGTGGTACCTCCACCGTGAAGAGCAACGCTTCTTCATCAAGGAAACCGAGAACCTGTCGCGCCAGATCGAGCGCAACGCCAAGGAAGTTCCGCAACCCAAGGTCGATCAGGCGCTCATCAATCGCCTCTCAGGCATCCTCGCGCCGGCCAACAAGATTGCTTATCAGGACGTGCAGGTGCTGCCCAGGCTGGATGAGCTCAAGCTCGCCGGCCCGCGCACGCTGATCGTCATCAAGCCCGATGGCAAGGTGCCGCCCAGCGAATTACAGAACTTCTTCGACTACCAGCAGGAGAAGAACAACCTGCTGGTGCTGAGCGGCCAGGACAGTCTGCTGGCCGACGCGGTCGAAGAGCGGCTGCGCGAGCTGTACGCAATCGAGCAGATCCACAAGCGCCTCAGGTCGGGCGACACCTTGTTCGAGGAAGCTCGTGACCGCCTCGAAGAATCCGAGGATCGCTTCGGCAAGGCGTTGTCGGCGGCCTACAACCGCCTGTATTTCCCCGGCAATGACCCGATGGACGGGCGCGACGTGCTGGCCGGGGTCACCATTGATCAAGGGCTGAAGCTCGGCCAAGGTGATCAGTCCGCCGAGACGCAGATCGAAAAACTACTGGCCAGCCCACGAGCCGACTACAAGCTCGTGGCCGAACTAAGCAAGGACAACTTCGACGAATGCTTCGCGCAGGCTGAGGAGTACCTGTGGCCATCTGGCAAGGACAGCCGTCGCACCCCCTGGAAGGACGTTGCTACCCGTGCCAAATGCTCTCCGATTTGGCCGTGGATGCCGGGTGCCAGCGGCTTGGATGCGCTCAAGGCCGAAGCCCTGAAACAAGGCCGCTGGCGCTTGGGGGAGGATGGCTACATCGAGAAGGGGCCATTCCCCAAGGACAAAGCCACCGTCAACGTCTCCATCGTCAACGTCAAGCCGGACACCGGCGAGACGGTGCTGAGCCTCACCCCGCGCCACGCGGGTGACAGCCCTGTCGTCTACTGGTCGAACAAACCCGACGTTTCAGACAAGGACAACAAGGTCGAAGACCTGGACAACTTCGCCACTGGCGAGGGCACGGTCTACTTTGTCGTGAAGGAACCCACCGGGCGCTATGAAAGCGGCCCAGCCACCCGCTGGCTCGCCGATCTCAAGATCCGTCATCAGGTCGAACCAGCCGCTGACAAGCGCCGTGTCACCCTGGCCGCCACGCCGCACGCTGACATCTACTACACCCTGGACGGCTCTAACCCCAAGGACGGCACCCGCTACGACGCGCCGTTTGAGATCGGTTCAGCAAGTTGCCGCCTGCTGGTGTTCGCCCGCGCGGGCGAGGCTAACAAGACAGCGGATTTCCAGATTCCTGCCAGCGGCGACAAGACGGTGCAGATCGTCGACAGTAAGCCCGCGCGCCTGCAAAGCAAGCGTGTTGCTCTCGACACGACCGACCGCGTCTTCAGCATCATCAACCGTTTCCGCGATCAGCCGGGTACGCGCTTCAAGGGTGTGCGCGTCGAAATCGGTGAGGGCGAGAACACCGTAACCGTGCGCTTCCAGGAGCGCGAAGTCACCGCCGCCATCATCGAAGGCGTCGTCAACAGCCTGCGCGATGTGCTCAAGGAGCCGGACGCCCCGCTCAACATTGCCATTGCCGACGGAATCGCCTTCGATACCGGCTTTGCACTCAAAGAGTTCGCCAAGCTGGCCGGAATCGAACTCAAGCCGGGCGACATCAATCAGGAGGAATGAGGATGGCCAAAGTTGCAGGTAACACACTATCGCCCAAGGCGCGTGCGCAAGTGCTGCACACGCTGGGTTTTGGCGTGCCTGCGACTTCTGATCCTCATCACTTCAAGGTCGTTATTCCCAAGGCCAGCACGGGCAAAGTTCAGATCAGTGAGCACCTCGGCTTGCAGTCGGCAAGCAACGACAACGCGGTGATTGACCGCGTTCTGCTGGATCGCCCGCGCTGGACCGCCATCCGCGCCGAAGTTCAACGAGCCTTCAACGCTCGTCTGGCCGCGCATGGCATCAAGCCCGGTGCGTGGAAGGTCGGCGACAACCCAGTGGATCGCTTGCTCGGCAAGGAATTATGCGTACTGGCCTGGGCCGTCGAGCAGATGGAGATGGAGAAGATTCCAGTCGCCGTGCGCAACTGGTTGGCGCTGCGCCCGGAGGAACGCTGGTGGCTGTTTGGCATGACGGCCATGAGCACCGGCGGCGTGATGGATGCGGGCAAGGGCTGGCGCGCAGCGCTCAAACACGCCTTGGGCGATGTGGCACAGAGCGAACTGCTCGCTCCTCGTGCCCGACGCGGCAAGCCGGAACAGGAAGTTGCCCAGGCCTCATTAGGGCTGTTCGGAGACGAAGCGCCATGAACGCCGTGCCCCCGCAGCCGAAGATCTACCACATTGCCCACGTGGATCGTCTGCCCTCCATCGTCGCAACAGGTGGCCTCTTGTCGGACGCAGTGGTGCAAGCCCAGGCGCTGGGCGGAACGATGATTGGGATGAACCACATCAAGCAGCGTCGTTTGACTGAGCTTCAGCTTGCAAGTCATCCCGGCTTGTTCGTCGGTGCCTGCGTGCCGTTTTACTTCTGCCCGCGATCCGTGATGCTGTATTTGATCCACCGACGCAACGCAGAACTGGCTTACCAAGGTGGGCAAGCGTCCATCATCCACTTGCAAGCAGATTTGGGCGCAGTTGTGGCCTGGGCCAACGCGCAACCCGCTCGCTGGGCCTTCACGCTATCAAACGCCGGATCGTATTTCTTTGAAGACCGTAATGACTTGGCGCGTCTTGGTGAAATCAACTGGGCGGCGGTGCAGGCGAACAACTGGAGTGGCGGCCTGAAAGAAGGCAAACAAGCCGAGTTCCTGTTGGAGCAACATTTTCCGTGGCATCTGATCGAGCGCATCGGCGTGCAGTCGGCCACGGTCTATCGACAAGTCGTCAACGCCCTTCCGGCGCACGGACACCGGCCTCCGGTCGAAGTGCGCCCGGACTGGTATTACTGAATGAGAGGAGCACAGCCATGATCGAGTACACCTCGGGCGACATCCTCCAGTGTGAGGCCGACGCACTGGTCAACACCGTCAATTGCGTCGGCGTGATGGGGCGTGGCATCGCCTTGCAGTTCAAGAACGTTTACCCTGAAAACTTCAAGGCTTACGAGGCCGCCTGCAAACGCGAAGCGGTGCAGCCTGGTCGCATGTTCGTTTTTGAGACGGGGCAGCTCACATTGCCGCGCTTCATCATCAACTTCCCGACCAAACGCCACTGGCGCGGCAAGAGCCGTATTGAAGACATCGATGCGGGCCTTGTCGATCTGGTCAATGTCATCCGCGACAAGGGCATTCGCTCCATCGCCATCCCGCCGCTGGGCGCAGGCCTGGGCGGGCTGGACTGGAACGAGGTGCGCCCACGCATTGAGCGCGCACTGACAGAGCTTGCCGACGTGCGCGTGCTGGTGTTTGAGCCGAAGGGGGCTCCGGCCAACGACAAGATGGCGCACGTGCGCGAGGTACCCAAAATGACGGCGGGTCGCGCCGCCTTGGTGGAACTGATGCAGCGCTATCTTGGCGGCCTGCTTGACCCCTTTGTCACCCTGCTTGAAGTCCACAAGCTGATGTATTTCATGCAGGAGGCTGGTGAGCCGCTGCGTCTCCAGTACGTCAAGCATCACTACGGCCCTTATGCCGAGAACCTGCGCCATGTGCTGAAGGCGGTGGAAGGCCATTTGATCGCTGGGTATGCTGACGGCGGCGATGCGCCAGATAAGCCGCTCACTCTGGTGCCCGGTGCGGTGGAAGAAGCCAAGGATTATCTGGATCACCACGACATCAGCCGCGCCCGTTTCGAGCGCGTAACCAAGCTGGTCGAGGGCTTCGAGTCGCCTTACGGGCTAGAACTCCTGGCCACAGTGCACTGGGTGATGAGCCGCGAGGGTGCCACACAGCACGAGAGCGTAGAACGTCAGGTCTATGGCTGGAACGCACGCAAGCAGCAGTTCACCCCGCGCCAGCTTGCCATTGCCGAAGAGCGGTTGCGCTCCCAAGGCTGGCTGTCGCAAGAAATGGCTCATGCCCATTGAGGATTCAATAAAGAATGCAGCAAACAACCACCACCCTCACGCCTTTGGCCTTGAAAGATGCGCCGGCACTGATCGAGACGGTGTTTCCGGCACAAAAGGTTTCCTTCGAGGCACAGCGCGAGCGCAAGGCAGGTCCCGCGCAAACATTGACTGCCCTTGGTTCCTACTGGAAAGGCCGGAAACCATTGATCCTGGTGCGCGCGATCGTGCTGGGCAGCCATTTGCCACTCACGAACGACGCGGAAGCCGACCTCGCCGTATTCGAGAAGCTGATGGCGTTTGACGACGAGGGACTGGCCCGTCGTGCGCTGGCGGCCAATGCGTTCTCCGCAGGCAAACTGCAGGAAATGATCCCCATAGCCGACCCGGAGCGCTACTTCAGTGGCCGGGGCTGGCGGCGGGACGCCACGGATGAAGACAAACTGGTGCTGTACCGTCGAGCGCTGGCTACCCTCAGGGCCTCCGCACTCGCCTAGCATATCGATCTGATCCCCAGCATGCGCTCCCGTACTCCGTCATCCCACGCCGCCCCCTTGCGCTTGAGCCGAAGGCTGCTCTTGCGCGTGTCGGTCTTGTCGGCGCGGATGATGTTGAGCGCGATCTTGCGCAGCATCGACAGGTTCTGCGGCGCATTATCTTTGGCCACCGTGCTGGCGTCCTCGCTGAAGCTGACGTCGAGGATCCAGTGAAGCCGGTTCTCCACGCCCCAGTGCGCTCGCACCGCTGCAGCCAGTTGCTCGGCGGTGAGGGCGCGCGAGCTGATGTAGTAACGCCGCTCCAGATCGGATTCCTTGTCGCCGACGACCCGCATGGAGTCGATGCGCCCAATCGTCACACACTTGGGCCAGTCGCCCGGATCGACGATGCCCTTGGACGACAGCACCGAGGCGATCTGCCCAACGGTGCGTCCATGGCCGCGCTCGACCAGCGCGCTGCGGTCGACCGACTCGACGCCGTGCTGGTCGATGAAGGCGATCTCGATCGCTTCGAGCAACTTGGGCTGGTTACCCTTGACCATCAGCAGGTAGTCGCCCTTCTTCGCAACGATCTGTTTGGCAATGCTTTTCTGGCAGCCCATCGCGTCGATCGTGACCAGCAGTCCCTTGATCGACAGCGCCTCGAGCAGCTCGGGAATCGCCGTTATTTCATTGCTCTTGGTGGCGACCTTCTCCTGGCCGAGCACCAGTCCCAGCTCGGTGGCGAAGGCGCTGACCATGTGGATCGCACTCTCGCCGCCCGTGCCCGAGCCGCGCACGGTCTTGCCGTCGACCGCAATCGTGCCAGCCAGGCCCGCATCGTCGCTGAGCGCACCGACCACGCCGCCCACCCAGCGCCGGAACATGTTCTCGAACTGCTTCGGATCGAGCGCGCGCAGGATCCGCAGGAAGGTCTCCTCGGACGGGATGCCGTTCTTGAGCACGAGGAAGCGGCGCAACCACGCCTCCTTGGTGCGCGCCCAGAAGGTGATGTCCTCGACCGTGTCGCAATCCGAGAGCACGGCGGCGATCAGGATCACCAGGATCTCCCGGAAGTCGTGCAAGGTCCCGTTACTCGGCTTGCGCGGATCATCGATTTCGTCCAGATAGCTCATCAGGGAACCCCTCTGCGTCGCACTCACGCTCTTCGCCCAAAAGACGAGAGTAGACGTGATTTTCGAAGGGTCCACAAGGTGAATGCATAAGATGTTGAATGTGAACGACTATTTTCAGGTGCTTATGCGATCAGGGAGAATGCATTCCGAGTGCGGAGGCCCTGTGGCTACCCTCGGGAGCTACGAAGAAAAGTCGAGCCTATGCAAGCGCCCGGAAGAGGTCGATCAGGACTGGCTCCATTCCCCAGTTTGGCCGGTTGTCAACCGGCACTACGCGCACTTAGGCATCAATGCGCATTCGTTTCCGGAACTGGTCGAGCAACTCGGTCTCCTAAGGTATGGGCATCGCCCCCGCGTGGGAGACACATTTAGCGGTGGCGGGTCCATTCCCTTCGAGGCAGCACGTCTTGGCTGCGATGTCTATGCGTCCGACCTAAATCCCGTCGCCTGTATGCTGACCTGGGGTGCCTTAAACATTATCGGAGCCAGTACTGAACAGCGTACCGCAATCGAAAACGCGCAGCGTACTGTTGCCGAGAAGGTGGACGCAGATATCACACGCTTAGGTATTGAGCATGACGCGCAGGGCAACCGAAGCAAGGCATATCTGTATTGCCTTGAAACCCGCTGTCCAGAGACGGGCTGGCTGGTGCCTATGGCACCAAACTGGATCATTTCCAAGACGCGCAATGTGATTGCGCAACTCAAGCCGGTTCACGTCGAAAAGCGTTTCAGAATTGAAATTCTTAGCGGTGTATCCGATGCTGCAATGAAAGCAGCCGACCAGGGTACCGTCAAAGATGGCGATCTTATCTACGAGTTGGACGGCAAGACTTACCGTACTCCTATCAAAACATTGCGCGGCGACTTCCGCCTACCCGATGGAACGACAGGCAACCGTATACGCCGATGGGAGAAGGACGAGTTCAGGCCGCGACCGGATGACATTTTCCAGGAGCGGTTGTACTGCATCCAGTGGATCAAGAAGGAAACCCTAACCGCGGCTCGCCAGGAGACGTATTTTGCAGCCCCCACTGAGGCTGACCTCGAACGTGAACGTAGGTTGGAATCCGTAGTGTCTGAAAACCTGGCCCGCTGGCAGCATGAAGGTCTGACGCCAGACATGGCTATCGAGCCGGGTGATGAGACGACACGTCTATTTCGCGAGCGCGGCTGGACGCATTGGCATCACCTGTTCAATGCACGGCAGTTACTTTTCTCAGCGCTACTAAAGAAACATGCCACCGGAGCGAACACCCTTCTCGGGCTCGCCAATACGCTCGATTTCAACTCAAAACTATGTGGGTGGGGTACAAGCCCGAAGTGGGATGGCGGTCCAGTCCATGTTTTTACTAATCAAGCGCTAAACACCCAGTACAACTACGCCCAATACTCAAACTACACACTAACCGAGAACATCTTTTACAAGACATTCCCGGACAAAGATCGCGGTTTTTCAATGACCCCGTCTATCGAGGTAATTACTCACGGAGCAGAGAGCCCGACAAAAATCTGCGACCAGTGGATAACTGATCCACCGTACGCCGACGCGGTGAATTATCACGAGATCACAGAATTTTTTATCGCTTGGCTGAGAAAAAACCCACCCAAACCCTTAGATGAATGGGTTTGGGACTCGCGCCGGGCGCTAGCGATCAAAGGTTCCGGCGAGGATTTCAGGCGTGGCATGGTAGCCGCCTACAAGGGAATGGCCGAGCACATGCCCGATAACGGTATGCAGTGCGTGATGTTCACGCATCAGGACACGGCCGTCTGGGGCGACTTGATCGGCATCTTCTGGGCTGCGGGTCTGCAAGTGGTCGCTGCCTGGTACATCGCCACCGAAACCACATCCGAGCTCAAGAAAGGGGGCTACGTCCAGGGTACCGTCATCCTGATGCTCAAGAAGCGCGCGGCTGGCGAGCGTACTGGTTTCAAGCAGCGTCTGTTGCCCGCCGTTCGGCAGGAAGTGGCGCGGCAGATCGAAACCATGATGCACCTGAACGACACTGTGGCCGCCCACCACGGTGAGCCGGTGTGGGGCGACTCCGATTTGCAGATGGCCGGTTATGCGGCAGCGCTAAAGGTGCTGACCGCCTACACACGCATCGGCGACGAGGACGTCACCACCTTCGCCCTGCGCCCGCGCGCACGGGGTGAAGTCACAGTGGTGGACGAAATCGTCCAGCAGGCAGCGGAAACCGCATCCAGCCTGCTCGTTCCAGAGGGCCTCACCGCCGACGCGTGGGGGCGCCTCACTGGCATTGAACGCTTTGTACTGCGGATGATGGACATGGAAACCGCAGGCGCGTCCAAGCTGGACAACTATCAGAACTTCGCCAAGGCGTTCCGCGTGACGGACTACAGCCGCGTGATGGGCGACATGCGGCCCAACAACGCACGCCTCAAGCGCATCAGCGAATACGCCTCGCGCGATCTGACCGATGCCACCGAGATCGGCGTGACGCGGCTGGGTCAGCTCATCATTGCCTTGCAACAACTGCTTAAGGACACCGAGGCACAGGTCATCGTCGAGCAACTGCGCGCCGAGATGGTGGACTTCCTGGAAGTCCGCTCCCTGCTGGTGGACATGCTGGCCTTCATCGAGCGCAAAGCGCCCGAATCTGAGGTGCGCTCTGCCGCCGAGGTATTGGGGGCGCGCTTGAAGAACCTGCGCTTCGGCGAGTGAGGGAGATTGCATGCAAGCGGATTTTCTGGATGCGCATGAACGCCATTGGGGTGATGCGGAGCGCTTGTTTCAGGCGCAGCGCTGGGCCAACGCCGATCATCTGTACGGCATGGCGGCGGAGTGTGGAATGAAGCGGCTGATGCTGGCGTTCGGAATGCCTTACGACACGGGCAAAGATTGGCCAGCCAGTAAGCAGGATCGGGCACATGCGGATGGCACCTGGGTGCGTTTCGAAAGCTATCGCAGCGGCCATGCGCATGGCGTGGGTTATGGATTGCCTGCTGGCAACCCGTTTGGCAATTGGGACGTGTCGGATCGCTACGCCCATCAGTCCAATTTCGATCAGGCGCGGGCACAGGGGCATCAGGCGGGTGCGCTAACCATTCGCAACCTGATCGGCAAGGCACAACGCGAGGGTTTGCTATGACCACCTTCGATCAAGTCGTTCCGATCACGAACGAGGTTCTGAGTGCTCACCGCGATAAGATCGCGCCCCTGGAGTGGCTGGTCATCAATCGTGATCTCAACGGTCGGGTACGCTTCATCGCACCAGAGCAGGCCGGGGAGCACGAGGTGCGACGTGCGGATATCGAAGCGGTTTATCAGGCGCTCTCCGAGCGTCTTGTACCCCATGCCTATCCCACTGATTCGGGAATTCTGTACGAGGCGAGCCGTGAGCTAGCGTGCCAAGGTGCAACACATTACCTACTGGATGGCCTCGATACAGTATGGGTGGTGGATCGATTGGCAACTGAGGCGAACTGGGCGCACATTGCACCCGAAACTGTGGGTGTGCCGCGCATCGTGTTTTTCTCCATCAAGGGTGGCGTCGGCCGCTCCACCGCCTTGGCAGCGACTGCGTGGAGTCTCGCTCAGGCGGGCAAGCGGGTATTGGTGCTCGATCTTGATCTGGAATCTCCCGGTCTGTCTTCCGCGCTTCTGCCGCCAGAACGCCAGCCCATGTACGGCATCACCGATTGGCTAGTTGAAGACCTGGTGGGCAACGGCGATGTCGTTCTCGACAGCATGGTTGCTACCAGCAATCTCTCTCATGACGGTGAAATACATGTCGTTCCTGCGCATGGTGCGGAACACGGCGAATACATCGCCAAGCTGGGCCGCGTCTGGATGCCCAAGTTGCACGCCGATGGAAGGCGCGAAACGTGGTCGGCTCGCCTTGAGCGCTTGTTGCAGGCGCTGGAAGCCCGCGTTCGGCCCGACGTGGTGCTGATCGACTCGCGCTCCGGCATCGACGAAATCGCCTCTGCCTGCATCACGGACATGGGTGCGAATCTGATTCTGCTGTTTGCGCTCGAAGGTGAGCAGACCTGGAACGGTTACCGAATGCTGTTCGAGCAATGGCAGCGTGCTGGCGTTGCAGAGCAGATACGCGAGCGCTTGCAGGTGGTCGGCGCGGTCGTTCCCGAACTTGATCGTGTCGAATATCTTGAAGGCTTGCGCGAGCATTCCTATGAGGTATTCGGGGTCACGCTCTACGACGATATTGCGCCTGCAACACCCGATACCGTTGGACCGAAAGAAGTGGATGGCAAGCGGACGTGGCAGGTCGGGAGTCTGGTTGAGGGCTGGAACTTCGACGAGGCTGACGAGGGTGCGCCACATCATCCGTGGGCGGTCAACTGGCACCGCAGCTTTGCCGGGCTGCGCTCGCTGCAGGGGCGCCTTGCCGTGATCGATACCCAGGAAGTGAAGGCCATTTTTGGCCCATTGCTCGAAGGCGTGAACCATGTCGCCGAAGTGACGAGGCAAGCATGACGACGCAAGCTCAACAACTGCGTGAAGCCATCCTGGCAGCAGCGCTGGAAACCAGCAATTTCGGCGAAACGCCGGAGCCTCAGACGCTCTACCTGCCGGTCTCCCATCTCAAGGCACTGAGACTGGACGCGCACGTCGTGGTGGGCAGCCGTGGTGTGGGTAAGTCCTTCTGGACGTCGGCATTGCAATCCGAACCTTTGAGAAAACTTCTGGGCGCCGCCGCTTCCGAGCTGCAGGACATCGAGGTTCGTGTCGGCTTTGCCAGCAACGAAGACATCGATCGATACCCGAATGCCGACGTGTTTTCAGCGTTCATCGATCAGGGGGGCGACCCTTACAACATGTGGCGGGCGGTGGTGCTGCGATGGGTGGCCGAGCGTGCAGGCGAGATGATCCCCAACGGAAAGTGGACAGACACTTCCGCCTGGCTCAAAGCGGAACCAGAAGCAGCGGCACAGTTGATGCTGCGGGCGCGGAACTGGAAGGGCCTGTTGCTGTTTGATGCCCTGGATCGCACCAGTGACGACTGGCAGCGCATGGACGCGATCGTCAAGGGGTTGCTTCGTGCAGTGCTTTGGCTCAAGACTTTTTCCGGCCTTCATGCCAAAGTGTTTCTTCGCGAGGATCAGGCCGAACGCAAGGTGTTCGATTTTCCCGATGCATCCAAGCTCCTCGCAACCAAGGCCGAGTTGAGCTGGGCGAGGCACGATCTGCACGGAATGCTGTGGCAGCGCTTGGTCAACGCGCCGGGAGAGCACGGTGCCAGGTGTCGCGAGCTGTGCCCAGCCGTTCAACAGGATGGTGTGTGGCAACTGGTGCCGGAAATGAAGTCTGAGTCCGCCTTACAGCGTGGAGCATTCGAGAAGCTGGCTGGCCCTTGGATGGGGCGGGACAAACGACGTGGCGTGCCTTACACATGGGCGGTGGGCCATCTGGCCGATGGGCGAGGGCAGACATCGCCGCGATCTTTTGTGGCAGCGATCCGTCAAGCGGCAGAGGACTCTCGTGAGCGCTACCCACAACATGAGCTCGCGCTGCACTACGAGAGCATCAAGCGCGGCATCCAGAAAGCATCGGAAATCCGCGTCCAGGAAATGGCCGAGGACTATCCCTGGGTGCCGACGATCCTCTCGACGCTAAAAGGCATGAACGTTCCCGCCACCGTCGAGATGGTACAGACGCACTGGAATGCCGCGTTTCCGAAAGGCCCGAAGGATCTCGCTTCTGGGCTGCCTGCCCAGCACGCAGAAGGTGGGTGGGACGGCTTGCGGCAAGACCTGGAACGTCTTGGCTTGATGGAAACCAAGAAGGACGGGCGTATCGACATGCCCGACCTTTACCGAGTCGGCTTCGGCCTGGGCCGCAAGGGTGGCGTGAAGCCCAGGAACTGAGCAGATGGCCATTCGCCGTTTCTCTTCGCGTACCCATCGGCTGGATGCCAGCTTTTTGATGCGGCACCTGGCCGGTGCCAGAAGCTATAAGCGCATCGCGGGCTATTTCACCAGCTCCTTGTTTGAGGTGGCCGGCGAGGCGCTGGAGCACATTCCCGAGGTCAAGATCGTCTGCAACGTGGATATCCACCCGGACGACCTGAAGGTGGCGCAACTGCGCGAGAGCAAGATGCTAGGCCGCTGGAACGAGCGCGGCCTGGAGGCGGAGGCGCTGCTGAACCGCGAACGCTACCGACTGCTTGATGGATTTCTCGCCAAGCATGGGCAGGCGGTCCGCGTCGCGCCCGACGACATCTGCGGTTTCGTTCATGGCAAGGCAGGTGTGATCACGCTGGCTAATGGCCGCCGGTTGGGCTTCATTGGCTCGATGAACGAGACACGCAGCGGCTGGCAACGGCACTACGAAATCCTGTGGGAAGACGAATCGCCGGAAGGTGTGGCATGGATTGAGGAGGAGTTCGACTTCCTCTGGAATGCCGCCAAGCCGCTGCCGCAGGCCGTCATCCGCGAGGTACATCGGCGCGGCTATCGGCGTGAGATCGAGTTCATCGAAATCGAGGATGACGAGAATCTTGCGCCTGCGGCACTGATTGAATCGCCCCTGTACCGGGAAGGCCAGCAGCTACAACCATGGCAGCAGGGCTTTCTGACCGAGTGTCTTCGTCATCAGCGCTTGCACGGTACCGTGCGTCTGCTGCTCGCCGACGAAGTGGGGCTGGGCAAGACGCTGGCGCTTGGCACCGCAGCGCTGACGCTATGCCTGTTGGCGGATAAGCCCTCTGCACAAAAAGGCGGCCCACGCCGCCCGGTGGTGATCTTCGCCCCCGCCACGTTGACGGAGCAGTGGCAGACCGAAATGCTGGACAAGCTGGGCATCCCGACCGCGCGCTGGGATACCGTAGGCAAGGTCTGGCGGGATGCGGACGAGCGCGTGCTGTCACCTGCGGGACGCGAGCAAATCGCGCATTGCCCGCTGCGCATCGGCATTGTCTCCACCGGCCTGATGATGCGTGATTCGCTGGAGAAACAGTATCTGCTGGGGATGCGCTTCGGCGTCGTCATTCTGGATGAGGCGCACAAGGCCAGAACCCGCCAGGGCTTCGGCAAGGAGGCCGGAACACCGAACGAGCTGTTGGCCTTCATGCGCGAGGTCGCCGCACGCGCCGATCATGTGCTGTTGGGCACCGCCACGCCGATCCAGACAAATCCTGCCGATCTATGGGATTTGCTGGGCATCCTGCACCAAGGCCCGGGGCGCTTCGTGCTGGGCCACGACCTCGCACCGTGGCACCGGCCCGATGAGGTGCTCGACATCCTTGCTGGCCGCGTGGAGGTTGAAACGCTGGCTCATGCCTGGGAGCTGTTGCGCTCGCCGCTACCGCGTATGGAATCAACCAGCGAGCCTCGCGCCCGGCGCATGTTCTCTGCTATCCGGCAAGATCTGGGCCTCCAAATCGGCGAGTGGCAAACGAACCGTTCGCTTGCCGAGTTGACGGAAGAAACGCTCGAAATTCTGGAAGAGGAATTGGAGCGACGCATTATCGGGGCGACCTTTTTCCAGCGCGAGAACCCGTTGGTGCGCCATGTGGTGCTGCGCAAGCGCCAGCAGCTCGAGGACGCGGGCTTGCTGGCGAGGGTGGGGGTGGATGTTCATCCCGAACGCGGGAAAGCCACAGAGCAGCGCGCCTTCGACGTTTTGTTCGAAGGGAAGGCACTGCGCACCTCGGAAGACTTTCGGCAGGCGTATGACGAAGCGCGTGCCTTCGGCAAGGCGCTGGCCAGGCGCGGTAAGGGCAGCGGCTTCATGAAGAATCTGATGGAGCAGCGCATTTGTTCCAGCATCCAAGCAGGCCTGGCGACGGCGCGGCGCTTGCTGGAGGGCGACGCCGTGCATGAAGAAGACGAAGACCAGGAAGGCGACGTCATGGTCGAGACCGGCGAAGAGCGCGAGGTGCTGCAACGCCTGATCGCCCGGCTTGAGCGGCTGGAGGCTGACCCCAAGATGGAGGCCGTCGTTCACTTTCTGGATAAGGAGCATTGGCTGGACTTGGGCGTCATCATCTTCAGCCAGTACTACGACACTGCGAAATGGCTGGCCGACTCGCTTGCGGCCCGCTATCCCGAGGAGGCAGTCGGTCTTTACGCGGGCGCGGGCCGCAGCCGCCTCTACCAGCGCGGTGACAGCGTGAGTGTCGAGCGCGAAACCCTCAAGCGCATGGTGACCGAGCACCAGATTCGCGTCATGGTGGCGACAGACGCCGCCTGTGAAGGTTTGAACCTGCAAACCTTGGGTACGCTGATTAATATCGATCTTCCGTGGAACCCGACGCGACTTGAACAACGCATCGGCCGCATCAAGCGCTTCGGCCAGCGGCGTGAAACCGTGGACATGCTGAATCTTGTGTTTGAGCAGACGGTGGACGAGAAGATCTACGAACGCCTGTCCGAGCGCATGAAGAACCGGTACGACCTTTTCGGCTCGCTGCCGGACACCATCAAGGACGAGTGGATCATGGATATCGAAACACTGGGCGAAAAGCTGGACGAATACATCAACGCCCAGAAGTCCGCGACAGGCTTCGATCTGCGCTACACCGGCACGATGATGCCGCCGGAGAAGGACTGGCGCGAATTCACAGAGGTGTTGTCGCGGCGCGATCTCGCCACCCTGATGTGTTCAGCGTGGGGGTAACGAGAACGCCGTGGCTCGGGGACGCTGTAACCGCTGATGAGTGAGCGACGGCAGCCAAGCCGGCGGTCGCCCACCGGCCATGCGCTGCAGACCGAAGTTCGCGAACGACGGACCGGTCAGCTCAGAACCTGCCGCAAGGCCACCGGGGGGATGAATGTCGCTTGTGGGTCGTTAGGGTGAATTGAGGATTCCGGCGAGCGGCCATCCCCTCCGCATGCAACCGAGCAGAGTCGAAGGACGGAGCAGGCCGACCAAGAGCCGCTCCGCTCGAACGACGATTGCCGTTGCGCCAGCTAAGGGTGCCGACGAGTACGCTACGCCGCCACCCACGCAAATCGGGCGTTCATCGCACGAACGCACTCATCCACCCGCAGCCCTGCAACACGTACGAACTCCCGGGTGTCGTGCGTGACCAGGCTGGCGTCTTCGGCCAGCGCGTGGCAGGCGGTCCAGAGGGCTCGCGCCGATTGGCGAGCCGGCGGCTTTAAGGCGGGTGGCCTGTTTCGGGCTCCGAAACTCGCTCTCCGGGGCTGTTTGACTGCGCACGGATGGCCACGAATACGAAGCACCAGGAGGCGTGGATGCATTTCAAGGTCTATTACGATGACGAGACGGCGCAGCGGCTGACGGCGGCACCCGAGGCCATGGCGGAGAAGTTTGCCGCCATCCCCGCGCTGACCGACGCGTTCTGCGCGCAGCCTCTCGACGCTGAGCTCCGGCGGATGATCCTCCGCGTCGTCGGCGCGCAGGCAGCCGTCGCCCTTGCCGCCTGGCGCCGAGCGCGTGTGGGTGGCCGCGGCCGAGCATGCGCTGGGACGGGTGAGTGGTTTGCGTGCGGAGCGCGCGGAGGTGTCGAATGAGCCGGTTGTCGACCGAGTCGGTGGAGAAGGCCGTCGATGCCGTTCAGGCGATGGACCGCGCGCAGAAAGAACGCCTCGCCGACGAGATCTTCCGCATGCAGCCAAACATGCTGGGCTCGATCCTGGTGCTGCCCCGGCTCGGGGTGCCGATAGAGAAGGTCGAGTTCGCCGTCGGGGTGCTGCTGGTCTGCTTCCAGGCGATGAAGGAGTCCGGGCTGGCCTGGCCGGTCATCACGGAGGACGAGCAGGAGCGCCAGCTCGCGCGCTTCGTGGCGGCGACGCGCCTCGGCGAGGACATCACCCCGTCGCTGCGCAGTCGCGCGCTTCGGCGCTACATCTCCGCGCACCCCGAGAAGTCGCTCGCCGCCTACGTGGCGAGCGATACGTCGAAGTGGCTGGGCGAGATCGCGGCCGATGAGTCCGACAAGTACGCGATGCTGGCGGTGTGGAACCTGGTGAACTGCATCGCCTTCGCCGAGCTGCCGCGGTCGAAGCGCACGAAATCCAGGTAGGCGCAGCGGCACCGCCGCTTTCGCGCCTGCCGGCGCTCCTACACAAACCGCCGCGCGTTCCGCCCCCCTGTAGGAGCTGCGGCAGCTGCGAACACG
>NZ_AMXF01000017.1 GCF_000310225.1 Thauera phenylacetica B4P | reverse complement strand
CCGCGCCGAAGTGCTCGCGCACCCGCGCGCGCAGGCTCTGCGCGCGCCCGACGAAGAGCGCCGGGTCGCGCGCGCCCAGGGGCGGCGGCTCGGGCTGGGCGTGGAAGAGATACAGCCCGGGGGCATCGGGCAGCGCCTCGAGCAGGCCTTCGGGCAGCCCGGGCGGCTGCGCCGGCGCCTTCATCGCGCGTGCGGCGGCGCGCGCCAGCACCTCGGGCTCGAAGCCCGCCTCCAGCCCGCGCACGAACTGCCACAGGACCTCGACGTCGCCCATCGCGCGGTGGCGCGCGGAGCACACCAGGCCGTGGCGCTCGATCAAGGCATCGAGGCCGTGGCGGTGGTGTTCCGGATAAAGCGCGCGCGACAGCTTGACGGTGCACAGCACCGGCGCCTCGAACCCGCGCCCGATGCGGGTGAAGGCGTTGCGGATGAAGCCGTAGTCGAAGCGCGCGCTGTGGGCGACGAAGACGCAGCCCTCGAGCAGCGCGGCGACCGTGTCGGCCAGCGCCTCGAAGGCGGGCGCGTCGGCCACCATGGCGTCGGAGATGCCGGTGACCTCCTCGATCAGCGGCGGGATGGGCTGGCCGGGGGCGACCAGGCTCTCCCAGCGTGCGACGACCTCGCCGTCCTCGACGCGCAGGATGGCGATCTCGGTGATGCGGTCGCGCACCGGATGCGCGCCGGTGCTCTCGACATCGATGAAGGCGAGACGACTCGGCAGGCTCATGCTGGCCTACCGCGATGCCGGAGGCGAGGTTTCAACGGATGCACGCGGCGCCGCAGCCGGAACGGGCGGCAGGGACGGCCGCGCCGGCTCCGGCGCGGTGCGCCGGATCAGTTGTTGATGTCGTAGTAGTAGGGTTTGACCGGCACGCGGACGGCGGCGACGCGCTTCTGCTCCTCGACGCTCTGCGGCTTGTCCCACCACAGGGCGCGGCCCTTCTTCTGCTCGTCGCGCTGCTCCGGATGCTTCTCCATCCACTCGCGCATGAACTTGGTGTGATCGGATTCGTACATCGCCATGTCGGGTCCCCGGTGGGTTCGCGTGCGACGCCACAGAAGCGTCGCGGTCGGCGCGCATTCTAGCAGCGTCGGCGCGCCGCGGGGCCCTCAGCCGACGCGGCCGTCGGCCTTGACGCGGCCGATGCGCACGACCTCCTGCACCCGGCGCACGCCGCGCATCACGCGCGCGAGGTGCATGCGGTCGCGCACCTGCACGGTGAAGTTGAGCGCGGTGTACTCGCCCTGCCCGCCGTCCATGCTGACGCTCTGGATGTTGCTGTCTTCCTCGGCGATCGCGCTCGCCACCCGCGCCAGCACGCCGCGCGCGTTGTGGCTGAGCACGCGGATGCCGACGTCGAAGAGGCGGTCGTCGACCATGTGCTCCCACTCCACATCGACCCAGCGCCCGCGGTCGCCGCGCAGCTTGGCCACGTTGGGGCAGTCGTGGGTGTGCACCTCGAGGCCCTGGCCCTTGCGCAGGGTGCCGATGATCGGGTCGCCCGGGATGGGATGGCAGCAGCGCGCGAGCTGCACCGCGACGCCTTCCGAGCCGCGGATGCTGATCGCCCCCGCGGGCTTGGGCTTGACCACGTCCGGGCGTCCGGACTCGAGGTCCTGCGCCTCGGCGAGGCGGCGCGCGACGATGACCGGCAGGCGCTTGCCGAGGCCGAGGTCGGAGAAGACCTCTTTCTTGTGGCGCACGCCGCGGTCGCGCAGGAAGCGGTCCCACGCGAAGCTGGAGATCTGCCCGAGGGTGAGCCCGTGCGGGCGCAGCGCCTGGTTGAGCAGGCGCTCGCCGAGCGTGACCGACTCGTCCTGCTGGGCGTTCTTCATGAAGTGGCGGATCTGCGCGCGCGCCTTGCCGGTGCGCGCATAGGACAGCCAGGCCGGGTTGGGGTTGGCCTGCGCGGCGGTGATGATCTCGACCTGGTCGCCGTTGCGCAGTTCGCTGCGCAGCGGCATCAGGTCGCCGTTGATGCGGCAGGCCACGCAGCGGTTGCCGACGTCGGTGTGCACCGCGTAGGCGAAGTCGACCGGGGTCGAGCCCTTGGGCATGGAGAAGATCTTGCCCTTCGGCGAGAACACATAGACCTCGCCCGGGAAGAGGTCGATCTTGACGTGCTCGAGGAACTCGGTGGCCTCGCCCGAGGCCGACTGCAGCTCGAGCAGGGACTGCAGCCAGGAGTGCGTCTTCTGCTGCAGCTCGGTCAGCGTCTTCTCGTCTTCCTTGTACAGCCAGTGCGAGGCCACGCCGGTCTCGGCGATGTGGTGCATCTCGCGGGTGCGGATCTGCACCTCGACCGGCATGCCGAAGGGGCCGATCAGCGTGGTGTGCAGGCTCTGGTAGCCGTTGGCCTTGGGGATCGCGAGGTAGTCCTTGAACTTGCCCGGCACCGGCTTGTACATCGAGTGCAGCGCGCCGAGCGCGAGGTAGCAGCTCGGCACGTCTTTGACGATGACGCGGAAGCCGTAGATGTCGAGCACCTGCGAGAAGGACAGGCGCTTCTCCGCCATCTTGCGGTAGATGCCGTAGAGGTGCTTCTCGCGCCCCTGCACCTCGGCGGCGATGCCCCACTGCGGCAGGCGCTCCTCGATGCTGGCGAGGATCTTGCCGACGACCTCGCGGCGATTGCCGCGCGCGCTGCGGATCGCCTTGGCGAGCACCTCGAAGCGCAGCGGGTACTTGTTGCGGAAGGACAGCTCCTGCAGCTCGCGGAAGAGGTCGTTGAGGCCGAGCCGGTTCGCGATCGGCGCGTAGATCTCGAGCGTCTCGTTGGCGATGCGGCGGCGCTTGGCCGGACGCATGTGGTCCAGCGTGCGCATGTTGTGCAGGCGGTCGGCGAGCTTGATGAGGATGACGCGCAGGTCGCTCGCCATCGCCAGCAGCATCTTGCGGAAGTTCTCGGCCTGGGCCTCTTCCTGCGAGCGGAACTCGATCTTGTCGAGCTTGGACAGGCCATCGACCAGCTCGGCGGAGACCTTGCCGAAGCGTTCGGCGATCTCCGCCTTGGTGATGTGGGTGTCCTCCATCACGTCGTGGAGGAGCGCGGCGATCAGCGCCTGCGGGTCGAGGTGCCAGTCGGCGACCAGCGAGCACACCGCCACCGGGTGGCTGACGTAGGGCTCGCCGCTGACGCGGAACTGCCCGGCGTGGGCATCCGCCGAGAAGTGGTAGGCCGCCTCGACGCGGCCCACGTCCTCGGGCTTGAGGTAGGTCTGCAGCTTCGCCTTGAGCTGCTGGAAGTCGAGCGCGAGCACGCTCGACACCGGCGGGCGGAAGATTTGGGGGGCTGGGCCTGCTTCTGCGGCTTTCATGCAACCCCCGGGCGTTTTCAGGCCTGGCCGCGGTTGAGCATCTCGAGGCCGACCTTGCCCGCCTCGATCTCGCGCAGCGCGATCACGGTCGGCTTGTCGCGGTCGAGCGGGTCGACGTCGATCTGCGGCGTGCCGCCGGCGGTGAGCTGGCGGGCGCGATAGGTCGCCGCCAGGGTGAGCTGGAAGCGGTTCGGGATCCTTTTCAGGCAGTCTTCTACGGTGATGCGGGCCATGTTCAATCCTGTTCGAGGAAGGCGAAGTATTCGGGATGCCGCTGGTGCTGCTTGGTGCAGCGCAAACGCGCAGCACGCACTACGGCGACCAGGTCGTCGAGCGCGGCATCGATCTCGTCGTTGATTATAACGTAGTCGAATTCCGCGACATGGCGCATTTCCCCGCGTGCGCCGAGCAGGCGGCGGCTGATGACCTCGTCGCTGTCGGTATTGCGACCACGCAGGCGGGCCTCGAGTTCGTCCATCGAGGGCGGCAGGATGAAGACGCCGACCGCGTCCGGGAAGTGCTTGCGCACCTGCTGCGCGCCCTGCCAGTCGATCTCGAGCAGGGTGTCGCGCCCGGCCTCGACCTGCTGCTTGAGCCAAACGCGCGAGGTGGCGTAGTAGTTGCCGTGCACCTCGGCCCACTCTAGGAACTCGCCACGGTCGCGCAGCGCGCGGAAGGTGGGCACGTCGACGAAGTTGTACTCGCGCCCGTCCTGCTCGCCGGGGCGCGGCGCGCGCGTGGTGTAGGAGATCGACAGCTGCACGCGCGGGTCGCGCTGCAACAGGCCGCGCACCAGGGTGGTCTTGCCGGCGCCCGAGGGCGCGGTGACGATGAATAGGGTTCCGGCCATGGGGCGTCCTCGTGTTCGGGGAATCGCGGGCGCGCGCGGCGCCGCGCGGCTCACTCCAGGTTCTGCACCTGCTCTCGCATCTGCTCGATCAGCACCTTCATCTCCATCGCGATCGCGGTGATGTCGGTGGCGGGCGACTTGGAGGCCAGGGTGTTGGCCTCGCGGTTGAGCTCCTGCATCAGGAAGTCCAGCCGCTTGCCGGCGGCGCCGGCGCTCTTGAGGATGCGCTCGACCTCGTCGAGGTGGGTGGACAGGCGGGTGAGCTCCTCGTCCACGTCGATGCGCTGGGCGTAGAGCGCGACCTCCTGGCGGATGCGGTCCTCGTCCAGGCTGGCGACCGCGTCGCGCAGCTTGGCGGTGAGGCGCTCCTGGTACTCGAGCACCACCGCCGGCATGCGCGGGGCGGCCTGGGCGACGAGCTCGCGCATGCGCGCGACGCGCTCGCGGATCATGTCGGCGAGCTTGTCGCCCTCGCGCTGACGGGTGGCCACGAGCTCTTCGAGCGCGGTGTCCACGAGCGCGACGATCGCCGGCAGCATCTCGTCGAAGCCGAGGCTGTCGTCGGCCAGCATGCCAGGCCAGCGCAGCAGCTCGTTGACCGACAGCGGCGCGGCATCGGGGAAACGCCCACGCAAGGCATCCTGCGCATCGCCGAGCTGGTCGAGCAGCGCGCCGTTGAGGGCCATGCTGCGCGGCGCGGCGTGGCCGGCCTGCAGGTTGAGGCGGCATTCGACCTTGCCGCGGCCGAGGCGCGCGGAGAGACGCTCGCGGATCGCGGGCTCGGCCGCGCGCAGGTCGTCGACGATGCGGAAGCCGAGATCGAGGTAGCGCGAATTGACGCTGCGCAGCTCGAGATGAAGGCTGACACTACCCAGGTCTCGCGTCTGAACCGCGAAACCTGTCATGCTTTGGACCATGGGGCGCTCCGGGGGCCGCGCCCGATCGGATAAACTGGGCGCCTGGATCAGGAATGAAACCGCGAAAACAGCGATTCTAGCGCTCACGAAGATGCCGTCTCAAGCCAACTGCGCGCTGCCACCGGGGTTTCAGCTCGACCAGTACCGCATCGAGCGGCAACTGTCGCTCGGCGGCTTCTCGATCGTCTACCTCGCCCGCGACGCGCATGGCATGGCCGTCGCGATCAAGGAATACCTGCCCAACTCGCTCGCCCTGCGCAAGGAAGGCGAGACCGAGCCGCAGGTCAGCGAGGAGCACCGCCTCGCCTTCCGCTACGGCATGAAGTGCTTCTTCGAGGAAGGCCGCTCGCTCGCCAAGCTGATGCACCCGAACGTGGTGCGCGTGCTCAACTTCTTCCGCGCCAACGGCACGGTCTACATGGTCATGCAGTTCGAGCGCGGCCGCACCCTGCACGACTACATCCGCAAGCACCGCGGCGAGGTCAAGGAGATGCTGATCCGCGCGGTGTTCGCGCGCATGCTCAACGGCCTGCGCGAGGTGCATGCGCACAAGCTCATGCACCTCGACATCAAGCCCTCCAACATCTACCTGCGCAACGACGGCACCCCGGTGCTGCTCGACTTCGGCGCCGCGCGCCAGACGCTGATGAGCGACCAGCCGGTGCTCAAGCCGATGTACACGCCCGGCTACGCCGCGCCCGAGCAGTACGAGAAGGGCGCCCAGCTCGGCCCGTGGACCGACATCTACAGCGTGGGCGCCGGCCTGCACGCCTGCATCGTCGGCAGCCCGCCCCCACGCGCCGACGAACGCACGCAGCAGGACACCCTGCAGCCCGTGGTGAAGACGCAGGCGGGGCGCTACAGCCGGCAGCTGCTCGAGCTCACCGACTGGTGCCTGCACCTCGACCCCCAGCAACGCCCGCCCAGCGTGTATGCGCTGCAGAAGGCGCTGATCCACCAAGACAACGCCCCCGAGCGTCCGGAACACTGGTTCTCGGACCTGGGCAGCCGGCTGCGCTCCTTCATCGGCCGCAGCTGAGGACCCGCCATGCGCTTCACCATCTACCAGGAAAGCCGCCCCGGCAAGCGACGCGACAACCAGGACCGCATCGCCCACTGCTATTCGCGTGACGCGCTGCTGATGCTGGTCGCCGACGGCATGGGCGGCCACCTGCACGGCGAGGTGGCGGCGCAGATCGCGGTGCAGCGCATCGCGGAACGCTTCCAGGCCGAGGCGCGGCCGCTGCTGCCCGACCCGCAGCTCTTCCTGGCGCGCGCGATCGAGCACGCCCACCAGTCCATCCTCGACCACGCGCTCGACCGCCAGCTGCCCGACGCGCCACGCACCACCCTGGTCGCCTGCGTGATCCAGCGCGGCGCCGCCTTCTGGGCGCACGCCGGCGACTCGCGCCTCTACCTGCTGCGCCGCGGCCACCTGGTGACGCGCACCCGCGACCATTCGCGCACGCAGCTGATGATCGACCAGGGCCTGATCAAGGCGGAGGAGGCCCACCTCCACCCCGGGCGCAACCGCATCTATTCCTGCCTCGGCGGCAACTACAACCCGCAGGTGGAGTATTCTCCGCGCACCCCGCTGCGCGACGGCGACCTCCTCGCGCTATGCACCGACGGCGTGTGGGGCCCGATCGACGACGACGGCCTGGTGGTGAATCTCACCGCAGGGGTGCTCAGCCAGGCGGTGCCGCGGCTGCTGGACGTCTCGGAGCGCAAGGCCGGCTCCACCGCCGACAACCTGTCGATGGTGGCGATGTGCTGGCACGACGAGAACGCCGTCGGCGCCGCGACCGTCGAGTCGATCTCCACCCGCACCATGGAGCTCGACGGCTTCGAGTCCCGCCTCGACCTCTCCGGCACCGCCCCGGGCGCTACCGCCGAGCTCGACGAGGACGAGATCGAGCGCGCCATCCGCGAGATCAACGCCGCCATCCAGAAATTCGACTCCCGCTCCTAGGACCTCACGATGCGACCCAGCCAACGCCTGCCCGACCAGCTCCGCCCCGTCCGCCTCACGCGCGGCTTCACCTGCCACGCCGAAGGCTCGGTGCTGGTCGAATTCGGCGCCACCCGCGTGCTGTGCACCGCCAGCGTCGAGGAGAGCGTGCCCGGCTTCCTGCGCGGCAAGGGCCAGGGCTGGGTCACCGCCGAATACGGCATGCTGCCGCGCGCCACCCACACGCGCAGCGCGCGCGAGGCCGCCAAGGGCAAGCAGAGCGGACGCACCCAGGAGATCCAGCGCCTGATCGGGCGCAGCCTGCGCGCGGTGGTCGACCTGGCGGCGCTCGGTGAGCGCCAGATCGTGGTCGACTGCGACGTGCTGCAGGCCGACGGCGGCACCCGCACCGCCGCCATCACCGGCGCCTGCGTCGCGGTGCATGACGCCCTGGTCGGCCTGGTGGCCGCCGGCAAGCTCGCGCGCAACCCGATGCGCGAGTTCGTCGCCGCGATCTCGGTGGGCATCCACCAGGGCCTGCCGGTGCTCGACCTCGACTACGCCGAAGACTCCGGCTGCGACACCGACATGAACGTGGTGATGACCGAGGGCGGCGGCCTGATCGAGGTCCAGGGCACGGCCGAGGGCACGCCGTTCTCGCGCGCCGAGCTGAACGCCCTGCTCGACCTCGCCGAACTCGGCGGCCGCCAGCTGTTCGAACTGCAGCGCACCGCGGTGCGCACGGCCATCCTCACGGCCTGAAGCCCGTCCGCCAGGAGCCCCCGCACCATGAGCAAACGACTCGTCCTCGCCAGCAACAACGCCAAGAAGGCCGCCGAGATGCAGGCCCTGCTCGCCCCGCTCGGCATCGAGGTCATCCCGCAATCGGTGTTCGGCGTCGGCGAGGCCGAAGAGCCACACCCGAGCTTCGTCGAGAACGCGCTCGCCAAGGCCCGCCACGCCGCGGCCGCCACCGGGCTGCCCACGGTGGCCGACGACTCGGGCCTGTGCGTCGAGGCGCTCGGCGGCGCGCCGGGCGTCCTCTCCGCCCGCTTCGCCGGCGAGCCCAGGTCGGATGCGCGCAACAACGCCCTGCTGCTGGAAAAGCTCGCGCATCTGACCGAGCCCGCCCAGCGTCGCGCCTATTTCTATTCCGCCGTGGTGCTGGTGCGCCACGCCGAAGACCCGCGCCCGCTGATCGCCGACGGCGAATGGCACGGCGAGATCCTGCCCGCCGCGCGCGGCGAGGGCGGCTTCGGCTACGACCCGCTGTTCTGGCTGCCCGAGCTGGAGCAGACCGCCGCCGAGCTCGAACCCGCGCTCAAGAACACCCTCAGCCACCGCGGCGCGGCGATGCGCCACCTGCTCGACCGCCTCGCCGAACATCCGCTCTGACCCCGCGCTCACCGCGACCGAGCCAGCACGGATAGCCCGCACCGGACCACCGCCCCTCGTGACCACCCGCCGCATCATCCCCCTCGCCCCCGCCGCCACGCCGGCGCGCGCCCTGCCGCTGCCCGAGCGCCCGCAGCTCGAGGCCCCGCCGCCGCTGTCGGTGTACGTGCACTTCCCGTGGTGCGTGAAGAAGTGCCCCTACTGCGACTTCAACTCCCACGCCCCGCGCGAGGGCGGCATCCCCGAGCAGGCCTGGCTGGACGCCGTGCTCGCCGACCTGCAGCACGCCCTGCCCCAGGTCTGGGGCCGGCGGGTGCATAGCGTGTTCATCGGCGGCGGCACGCCCAGCCTGATGTCGGCAGCCACGCTCGACGGCCTGCTCACCGGCCTCCGCATGCTGCTGCCGCTCGACCCGCTCGCCGAGGTCACGCTCGAAGCCAACCCGGGCACGGTCGAGGCCGAACGCTTCCGCGACTACCGCGCTGCCGGCGTCAATCGCCTCTCGCTCGGCATCCAGAGCTTCGACGACGCCATGCTGGCGAAGATCGGCCGCATCCACGGCGGCGACGAGGCCCGGCGCGCGATCGACGCCGCGCGCACCCACTTCGAGCGCGTGAACCTCGACCTGATGTACGCCCTGCCCGGCCAGACCCTGGACATGGCGCTCGCCGACCTGGACACCGCGATCGGCTTCGGCGTGCAGCACCTGTCGTGCTACCACCTCACGCTCGAGCCCAACACCCCCTTCGCGCACAACCCGCCAGCGCTGCCCGACGACGACACCGCCGCCGACATGCAGGAGGCCATCGAGGCCCGCCTGGCCGCAGCCGGCTTCGCCCACTACGAGACCTCCGCCTTCGCCCGCCCGCACGAGCAGAGCCGCCACAACCTCAACTACTGGACCTTCGGCGACTACCTCGGCCTCGGCCCCGGCGCCCACGGCAAGCTCTCCAGCCATGAAGGCATCCGCCGCGAGATGCGCCACAAGCACCCCGGGCGCTACCTCGAAGGCGCGGCGCGCGGGGATTTCATCCAGGAAGCGCGCGAGGTGTCGGTAGCCGAGTTGCCCTTCGAGTTCATGATGAATGCCCTGCGCCTCACCGACGGCGTGCCGGCCAAGCTGTTCGCGGCGCGCACCGGGGTACCGCTCGAGGCCATCACCGACGAGCTGGCGCGGGCGCGCGAACGCGGGCTGCTGGAGATGGCGGAGGGGCAATTGCGGCCGACGCTGCAGGGAAGGCGGTTCCTGAACGAGTTGCTGCAGGTGTTCTTGCGGGACTGAGGTCCTGCAGGCTGGGTCTGGGTGGCAGCGCCACCGCCATCCCACATCCAGGCCCAGGCACAGCCCCTGGCCCTCACCGTCGAGTTTGACCCGAGTGCGGCCTCTGCCTAAGATCCTTGCATGACCACGCCCGCAGACATCGACAGCGCGACCCTTGCCGCGAGCCGCCTCTTCCTCGAGCGGATCTCGCGCAGTTACGACTACGCCGGCGCATTCCTGTTCGGCAGCCGCGCGCGGAAGACCCACCGTACAGACAGCGACGCCGATGTCGCCGTCCTGCTGCGTGGCATGCCGGCGCAGTTTGTCGGCACGAAGCTCGCGATGGACGACATTGCCTACGATGTCCTGCTCGAGACTGGCATCCGTGTCCAGCCCCTGCCGGTCTGGGAAGAAGAGTGGGCGCACCCCGAGCGCTACTCGAACCCCCGGCTATTGCAGAACATCGCACGTGAAGGGGTGCGCCTGTGAATCAAGCCGAACTGATGGCCAAAGCACGCCGTGCGGTCTTGTCGGCCAAGGTGCTGCTGGATGCAGGCGATGCGGACGGCGCCTGCAATCGCGCCTACTACGCAATGTTCGACGCCGCCCGCGCGGCCCTCATTGCATCGGGAGCGCCGGTGGTGGCCGAGCTTGCAAGGACTCACAACGGACTCATTTCTGCGTTCAGCCTTCATCTGGTAAAGACCGGGCGTGTGCCCGTCGAGTTGGGCAAGTCGCTCAACAAGGTCGAAGACTTGCGCCTGATCTCCGATTACAAGGGAGAGCCGCTCGATCACAGCTTTGCAGAATGGGCTGTTGAGCAGGCGAGTCAGTTTGTGAGCGCGATGGGCACGACGTTCGAGATTGACTGAGGCATGGCGGGTCACGCCAACGTCGCGCAGCATGCCTTAGGTGAAGTACAGCGCAAGGATCTTGTAGCCGCGCAGCCGCGCCGGCGACTCACCAACAGGTTGGTGCGGGCGGGACGGCGGCGGTGCACTGCAGGCTCAGCCGAGCACGTCCTCGCAAGCGATATGGTGAAAGACGGCAGCCTCGTTCAGCCGGCGGTCGAGACTGGCCAGCCGGGCGCCGAGCCGGTGTGCGATCGCCAGGTGCAGCGCATCCCCCGCGCGCAGCGCCAGCGGCGCGTCGATGAACACGGCCGCGGTGCGGAAATCGGCCGGCTCGACCTCGACGGTGCGCAATTCGGCCGAGACGAAACGCTGGAAGTGCGCCAGCGCCTGCTGCCGCGTAGCTGCGTCGATGGCGCCGGTACGTTGCTTGATGCCGCCGACGCTGGCCATTTCGGTGAGCGTCCACGCCGAGATCACCAGGCCCTCGCGACGCAGGGGCTCCAGACGATCGAAGACGCGCGCCGCGCCCGGTTCGCGAAAGAACAGCGCGCCGACGACCGAGGTGTCGAGGTAGATCACAGCAGGTCGTCCTCGCGCATCTGGGCAACGGTGGGGCCGTTGGTTGGCTCCGCTTCGATCCAGGCGCGCAGCGCGGCCCAGCCGTAGCCACCCGCGCCGGGTTCGGCCACCAGGCGCGCAACCGCCTGGCCGCGGCGGGTGATCAGCACGTCATTGCCGGCTTCGACGTCGGCGATGAGGCTGGACAGGTGGGACTTGGTCTCGGCGACAGAAGCGGTTTTCATGTTCGCACCATCCTTACATGGTCAACTACAGCGTGATTCTGGCTCGCGTTGACCATGTTGTAAACCGCACCTGGACTTCGTCATACGCCGGAAAGTGCCGAGCTGGCGCCGCAGCAATCTCATTCCGTTAGAATCCTGCCCACGTCGCCCGAACCGTCGGGTCGTGCATCCACAGGAGAATTCAGCACATGTTCGATCAGGAAGACAGCGAACTCAACGTCGTGATGGGCGTGGTGTTCGGCATCATCGCGCTGGTCATCGCCTTCGTCATCGGCCTGGCCGCCAACCAACTGGGCGGAAAGCAGGCCGCGCCGGCGGTGGCAGCGACCGGTGCAGGCGAGGTCGCGTTCGTTGACGTCGCCGAAGTGGGCGAACCGCTGGTGAAGATCCATTTCGACGTCGGCCAGACCGCGCTGTCGGCGGCCGCGCCCGCGCAGATCGCCACCGTCGTCACCGCGCTCGCCGCCGCGCCGCAGGCCAGCGCGCTGCTGTCCGGCTTCCACGACGAGACCGGCGGTGCCGCGGTCAATGCCGAAGTGGCGAAGAACCGTGCGCTGTCGGTGCGCCAGGCGCTGATCGCCGCTGGCGTCCCGTCCGAGCGCGTGCTGATGCGGCGTCCCGCCGTCACCCTGGGCGGTACGGATGCCGCCGAGGCGCGTCGGGTCGAGGTGCGCGTGCAATAAGTTCGCCGCAACAGGGCGAATTGAATCGAAGGCCGGGCATGCCCGGCCTTTTTTGTGCCCAACAGACGCTGCCGCGACCTTGCTGCCGGGCAGCGTCTCGATCGTTCAACCCCTGGAACCGCACCCCGACTGCTTCCCAACGGCGTCGCCCGCCTCGTCATTCACAACAAAACTCAGCCGACGGTATAGCCACCATCCACGACGATCTCCTGCCCGAAGATGTTCTTGGCAGCATCGGAGGCCAGGAATACCGAGAGCTCCGCGATATCCTCGGGCTGGCCGAACGCGCCGGGCATGAGCCGGGAATTGATCTTCTCCGCGACCGCACCCAGGACCTCGGGCGGCAATCCGACTGTTCCCCACAGCGGCGTGCCGATCGGGCCCGGTGCGATGGAATTGACCCGGATGCCCTGGGGCGCGAGCTCTGCGGCCAGGGTCTGGGAAAGGGATTTCAGCGCCGCCTTGCTGGCACTGTAGATGGCCAGGCCGGGGAAGCCGACCTGGGTGAGGAAGGTGGTGATGAACTGGATCGATCCACCCTTGCGGATGTGGGGAACGAACAGGCGCGCGGTTTCCGCCGCGCCAAAGAAATTGACCGAGAACTGGGTGTTGAAGGCTTCGGCGGTGCTGTCCTCGAACGACACGACGCGCGCAATGCCGGCGTTCGGAACGACGATATCCACGCCGCCATGGGCGCGGACTGCTTCATCGACCAGGCGCTTCAGGTCTTCGGGTTTGGTGACATCGCCCGCCACGGCCTTGACCTGCCCGGGAAAGCTCGCCTCCAGCGCCTTCAGGGCGTCGAGATTGCGCGCAAACGCGACGACCCGAGCGCCTTCTTCCACGTACTTGTCGACGATCGATTTTCCGATCCCGCTGCTGGCGCCGGTAACGACTGCGACCTTGCCTTCAAGCTTTCGTGCCATGTCTCGCTCCTGAAATGATCCCGAGCCCGGGGTCGTGGAAGCGTGTTTGAAACGAAAGCAATTCTCGTTGACGCTGATCAAGACGGTCCGGCGCCGCAGGCTCAGGGCACGAGCCTCAGGCCGACGAACAGGGTGAGCAGGGCCAGCGCCATGCAGCCCCCCGCCCACCAGCCCGCGCCCCGCGCCGTCCTGGCGAAGAACCCGAGCGGCGCGAGCCCGACGAAGATCATCGTCACGCCAAAGTGCACCGCATCGCCGTCGAACAGCGGCCCGGCCATGCCGAAGCGCGTCGAACGCGCCGGCGCAAACTCCGTGACGACCGCCAGCACTCCCAGGGCCACGACCGTCAGGCTGATGAGGGCAAAGAGAAAGCGGGCGACCGGATCCGGCCGTTGCTTGCCGGGCGTCTGCCGATCAGGCATCGCCACAGCACCCCGGTTTCCGCACACGCGGCGCGGGCGCTGCGTCAGTGAGAGGGCTCAGGGACGCGGACGCGGCAAGCAGCGCGGCCTTGAGGATCAGCGCTTCCGGAATCGCCTCGAAGGTTTCCGCTCCCACTTCCAGTGTCCGGCACGCCGCGCCGCCGCAGGCCGAGCAGCAGGTGCTTGTGCCAACGCTCGCGCTGAGCCAGTCCTCGATCGAGCGGCCGCCGATCCAGATGCGATTCGACTCCGAGGGCATGCCCTTGAAGGCGTCGAGTGCGATCTCCCGCGCTTCCAGAACCGGCTCGATGCCAAGCGGGCGCAGCGCTTCCTGAAGCTTCGGGATCACCCGGGCGATGGCCGCTTGTGTGCCGCCACACCGCTCGCAGGTCGCCCCCTCGGGCGTGACGAGTCGCTGCCACAGGATATTCAGGGTCTTCATGCTGATGCGCTTCCTTATGGGGCAGTGAGGGGAACGGTTGGTAGGGAACCGGGTCGGCCACTGGGCAGACGAGTGCGGCATGGATGTCGACAGCGGCAAGGTGCTTCGGGATCTGTTCTGGCGGCTGACGACCCAATCCAGCCGTCGGGCTCTTCGTGGTGCGAACGGCAAGTAACCGAGTGAAGCCGTCACCTCGCATGACATGTTGGGGGACGTGAAATTGGTGCTTCGTTCACGCGTCTGCCGTTCGGTCAAGGCCTTGGACTGACGAAACCCGGCCCGCCAACCCTGACCGTACCCTTTCATTCTTATGACTTAAACGTAATTGCAGGGTCACTGCCCTGTCAGTCGCTGGCTCCTATGATCGAGTCCATGGTTGCTCAAGCATGAGCAGCCAATCTGGACAAGGAGCCCATCATGAAAAAGTCGATCATCGCCGTTCTCGCCGTCTCGGCCATCAGCACCCTTGGATCTTCCGCTGCGTTCGCACACGAAGACTATTCCGAGGGCGGTGCGCTGCACTGGCTCGAGCATGTCCAGGCACGCGCTTCGAGCCCGACTGAGCGAGAGCTGGCCACATATGGCTACGCGAGCAACGCCACGCCCTCCCGCACCGTGATCGTCAATGCGGACACGCGCTACATCAACGTCACGCGGCTCGAGACGGTTGCCCTGAAGGTCGGTGACAAGACGGTCAACTGGACCTTCGACACCCTCGGCACAAACAGCTTTCCGCTTTCGAAGGTGGTCCAAGGGGGCGACAAGGTGACTGTCTATCTCGAAGAAAGCCCCCTTTACCGCAGCGGCTCCTGATAGCACCAAGCTTCCCCAGGAACCAAGGCGGGTAAGGCATCGGGCAATCTTCTATGGAAGAGGCCTGATGCAATGTTCAGCAACTATTTGTAGTTGATTCAAGGAGACGAGCATGTTGAAGAAAGCACTGATGGTCGCGGCACTTGGGATTGCCACCACATCGGCCTTCGCGGTCGATGTCGAGCGGGTCGAAAAGTCCATCCCCATGAAGGATGGCTCGACGGTCTACATCTTCAAGGATGGGAAAATGGGCATGGAGGACAAGATGGGCCGTGCGGTGAGGATGAAACACGGCGAAGTGATGGAGACCAAGGATGGACAGAAGATCATGATGCACGGCGACGAGGTCATGCGTCTCGACAGCATCCTTCGCCACGACACCCGTAACTGATTCGCACGTTTCAGGATGAACTTGCCCTCGGTGTCGATCCCGGGGGCTTTTCTGTCGACCTTTTTCAGGATCGGCGGGTTTGATTGATCAAACTCACTCTGCCCCGCGCGCATGCATGGTGCCCCAAACTCAAAGGCGCCTTGCTTGCAGGCAATGAGGAATCTGCGCGTCGGCATCTCCCTCTACTTCGCAAGCGGCGCTCTGGACCAAACGATCCGTCGAACTACCGCAGGCGAGGAATGAACGCCGGCGTGCGGTCGCGGTATGAGCGATAGGCATCACCGAATGCCTCGATCGCATCGAGTTCTTCCCGGCGGGCGAGCCTGGCGTACACGATCAACAGAACCGGGAACATGATCAGCGTGATCAAGGTCGGCCATTGCAGCAAAAAGCCGAACATGACCAGAACGAAAGCGACGTATTGCGGGTGTCGAATGCGTGCGTACGGGCCACTGTCGGCGACGCGGCGGGTGCGCTGAGCCTCGAGGAGTACGGGCCAGGCCTTTGCCAAGAGCCAGAAGCCACCGACGATGAACACCGTGCTCAAGAGGTGAAACGGGCCGAAGTGCGGGTTACTGCTCCATCCGAACATCACCTCCAAGAGGTGCCCCGAGTCGTGGGCAAAAAAATCGATTCCCGGAAATTTCGAAGACAGCCACCCCGAGAGCAGGTAGATCGTCAACGGAAAGCCGTACATCTCGGTGAAGAGCGCGAGGATGAAGGCCGAGTAAGCGCCCAAGGATCGCCAGTCCTGGCTTGTGCGGGGACGCGTGAAGCTGAATGCGAAGGCGATGAAGAACAGCGAGTTGATGATAACCAGTGACCACAAGCCGTAACTCGACGTCTCACTCATCTCGATCTCCCGTGGCATCACGCATCATGGTTACCTTGGTCTTCAGCCGGCGTTCGTTTTCTCTTGTGGCCGTGACCGCGATGCATGAAGACGTGCATCAGGGGGCACGCAAGCAAGATGAGCCACGGTAGGTAGCCGAGCACATGGAGCCGGTGCTCGGCGATAAGGAGAACGGCCGCCAGTACGACGAAGACCAGAAATACGCGGCGAACCCTTAAGTTCGATTCAGCCCGACCGGATGGACGGGGCTCGGCTTCAGTCTCGGCTTTCATGAGACAGCTCCTTGTGCGCAAACATCGACACGCTGACGCCGGCATGCCTCCCAACGAACGAAGTACCCGTCACGCAGTTCGTCTGCCCAGCTTTCCGTGCGGGCGGATTGAGGTCGATCAGATCCTTTTCCGTCCGAGGCGCAACGCGTTGCCGACCACGGACGCCGAACTGAAGCTCATCGCCAGGGCGGCAATCAGCGGTGAAAGAAGCAGCCCGAACGCTGGATAGAGCACCCCGGCTGCGATCGGCACACCCGCTGCGTTGTACAGGAAGGCGAACACGAGGTTCTGGTGCATGTTGCGCACGGTGGCGACGGAGATGCTGCGTGCGGTGGCGATGCCCCGGAGATCACCCTTGACCAAAGTCAGATGGGCACTGTTCATCGCGACGTCGGTCCCCGTGCCCATCGCGATACCCACATTCGCGCGCGCGAGCGCCGGCGCGTCGTTGATGCCGTCGCCGGCCATGGCGACGATGTGCCCCTCGGCCTGCAGTCTTCCGACCAGATCGTTCTTGTCGGCGGGCTTCACTTCGCCATACACCTCGTCGATGCCCAGGCGGGCACCGACCGCGCGCGCCGTGGTGAGGCCATCGCCCGTGGCCATGATGATCCTGAGCCCGCTCGCCCGCAGCGCATCGAGCGCTTCCGGGGTCGAAGCCTTGATCGGGTCGGCAACGGCGATGAGGCCGACGAGCACGCCCTCTGCGGCGAGGTACATCACGCTTGCGCCCTCAAGGCGCAGAGCCTCGGCGCGTTCCGCGAGCCCGCGCCAATCGATGCGCTCATCGTCCATCAGGGCGGTGTTCCCCAGAACCACACGTTGGCCATCGACTGTACCGCGCACGCCGATGCCGGAAGAGGATTCGAAGGTGTCCGGTGTGCTGAGCGCCAGACCGCGCGCGCGGGCCTCGGTCACGATGGCCTGGGCGAGTGGGTGCTCGCTGCCCTGATCGAGGCTGGCTGCGATGCGAAGCACGTCGGCCTCCGTCCCGCCCGGCGCCGCCACCACACTATGGAAGGCGGGGCGCCCTTCGGTCAGGGTGCCGGTCTTGTCCACGATCAGGGTGTCGACCTTGCGCAGCGACTCGATCGCCGCCGCATCGCGAAACAGCACGCCCTGGGTGGCTGCCTTGCCGGTCGCGACCATCACCGACATCGGCGTGGCCAGGCCCAATGCGCAGGGGCAGGCGATGATCAGCACCGCCACCGCGTTGATGAGGCCGTAGGCCCAGCTCGGCTGGGGTCCGAAGAGTCCCCACACCACGAACGTGGTGAGGGCGATGAGCACGACGACGATGACGAACCAGCCCGCGACGACATCCGCCAGGCGTTGCATCGGCGCGCGCGAACGCTGAGCCTGCGCGACCATCTGCACGATCTGCGACAGCATGGTCTGTGCGCCGATCTTCTCGGCGACCATGACCAGCGCTCCACTGGTGTTGAGCGTGGCGCCGATCACCTTGTCCCCGGGGCGCTTGGTCACCGGGATCGGCTCGCCGGTCAGCATCGATTCATCGACCGCGCTTTCGCCTTCGTCAACGGAACCATCGACGGGCACCTTTTCGCCCGGACGAATGCGCAACCGGTCGCCAGGATGGACGTGGGTCAGCGGGATATCCTCTTCGGTGCCATCCGCGCGAATGCGCCGCGCGGTCTTGGGCGCGAGGCCGAGCAGCGCCTTGATCGCGGCGCCGGTCTCCGAGCGCGCCTTCAGCTCCAGCACCTGGCCGAGCAGCGTCAGCGAGATGATCACCGCTGCTGCCTCGAAATACACCGCCACGTGTTCGCCCATGCGGAAAGAGGCCGGAAACACTTCGGGCGCAACCGTAGCGACGACGCTATATAGATAGGCCGCCCCAACTCCCAGTCCAATCAGCGTCCACATGTTCGGGCTGCGGTTGCCGATCGACTGCGCGCAGCGCACGAAGAACGGCCAACCGGACCAGAGCACGACCGGTGTCGCCAGGGCCAGCTCGACCCAGGGGCGCGCCGCACCCAGCATCGGATCGAAGACGCCACCGGACATGGCGATCGCGGTGACGATCACCGTCAGCGGCAGCGTCCACCAGAAGCGGCGGCGGAAATCGACGAGCTCGGGATTGTCCTCATCCTCAAGACCCGGCATCACCGGCTCGAGTGTCATACCGCATTTCGGGCAGGTGCCCGGTCCAATCTGGCGGATCTCCGGATGCATCGGGCAGGTGTACTCCGTGCCGGGCACCGGTGCGGGTTCCGTTGAAGGCTGACTTGTCTCCGGTGCCAGATACCGCGCCGGATCAGTCTCGAACTTGCCTTGGCACTTCGCACTGCAGAACCGGTATTCGTGTCCGGCGTGAATGACCCGATACGGAGAGTCGGGCTTTACCGTCATGCCGCAGACCGGATCGGTGTCATTGCCTGTCGATGCATGATCGTGGCGATGAGTGTGGCCGGAATGGCCACCCTGCGAATGTTCGTGGGTCATGATGCTTCTCCCCGGCGTTTGTTGTTATCGAATGCCGACCTTGCGCTGTTCACCACGGATGAATGCCGTGACATGAGCGACCTCGTCCGACGTCAGGCCGGGAACAGGTGCCATGTCGCCGAACTGCCAGTGGTGGGCGCGCACACCGTTCGCTACCGCCAACTGAAAGGCGATATCGGCGTGATGACTGGGTTCGTAGACCTTATGGAGCATGGGCGGCCCCTTGTCCGAGCCCTTGAGGTCGGTCCCATGGCAAGCGGCACAGTGCTGTGCGTAGAGTCCCTTTCCTTGCGCCGGATTGGGCATCAGCCCCGGAGAGGGCTGCGGGATCTTCCAGCCTTGCGCCGCTGCGCTCGAAATCAAGACGCCCGAAAGCGCCGCGATGACGACGCCACGGCCAAGGCACGCCCCTGTCATCGACATCTCAGCGCTTCTCCGAATCGGTGTCGTTGCTGCGGTGCCCGCCGTGATGTCCTCCATGGCCAAACAGGTGCATCAGGGGACACAGCAACAGGATCAGATACACCCAGTTGCCCGACACATGCGCCCAGTGTTCGCGCAACAGGAAGAACAGTGCGATCGCCGCCAGCATCAGGCCGGCGATGACGCCGGGGGAGCGATACCAGGCGACAGATCGAGGGAGTCCAGGATCATGAGCAGGCTTTGTGTTCATGGCTTCATACCTTGCGGGTCGGCGAATGGCGAACGGCTGCGGGCGGCTTCGAGCAGCACGGCGAGAGCGGGGCATCCCGGTGGGCTCGCTCGTTCTCGCGACACCAATTCCTGAAGGATTGCCAGAGGGATTTCAGCCACGCAAGCATCGCACTGCTCCTCGTCACGTTCAGCGGCAGCCTCGGGAACGGGGCCTTGGAAACAGGCTACGCCCCCGATGCTGTCGCGCCGCTGACCGGTGCATTACAAATTCGACACCGTGACCAGCGCCTGCGCGGGTGCTGTCTTGGCGCTGCGGCGCAACTCCCACTGCTTGACCAGCGCATACAGCGCTGGAATCACCGCCAACGTCAGCACCGTCGAGGACACCATGCCGCCGACCATCGGCGCGGCGATGCGGCTCATGACCTCGGCGCCGGTACCGGTGCTCCACATGATCGGCAACAGGCCGGCCATGATCGCGACCACGGTCATCATCTTCGGGCGCACACGCTCGACTGCGCCTTCCATGATCGCCTCGTACAGATCGGCGACGCCGGCCTCGCGGCCTTCACCCTGGCAGCGCACCTGCACCTCGCGCCAGGCGTGGTCGAGGTAGATCAGCATGATCACGCCCGTCTCCGCCGCCACCCCTGCCAAGGCGATGAAGCCCACCGCCACCGCCACGCTCATCTGGTAGCCCAGCCACCACATCAGCCACACCCCGCCGACCAGCGCGAAGGGCACCGACAGCATCACGATCAGGGTCTCGGTCAGGCGCCGGAAGTTCAGGTAGAGCAGCACGAAGATGAGCGCCAGCGTCACCGGCACCACGATCTTCATCTTCTCCTTGGCGCGCTCCATGTTCTCGAACTGGCCGCTCCAAGTGGCGTAGTAGCCCTGCGGGAACTCGACTTCCTCGGCCACCGCCTGCTGCGCGCGTTTGACGAAGGCGCCGAGGTCGGCTTCGCGCGTGTCGACATACACATAGGCCGCCAGCAGCGCGTTCTCGGTGCGGATGGCGGGCGCGCCGCGCGTCAGCTTCACCTCGGCCACCTGGCCGAGCGGGATCGGGCCGTTCATGGTCGGCACGAAGACGTCGGAGGCGAGCCGCACCGGGTCGTCGCGCAGGCCGCGCGCGTAGCGCACCGACACGCCGTAGCGCTCCAGGCCCTCGACCGTGGTCGTCACCATCTCGCCGCCGAGCGCGGTGGCGATCACGTCCTGCAGCATGTCGATGGTGAGTCCGTAGCGCGCGAGCTGGTCGCGGCGCGGCACGATGTCCACGTAGTAGCCGCCCGCCACGCGCTCGGCGTAGGCGCTGCTCGCGCCGGGTACCTTGCGCACGGCAGCTTCCACCGCCTGCGCCACCTTCTCCAGCGTCTCCAGGTCCTTGCCGAACACCTTGACCCCCACCGGGGTGCGAATGCCGGTGCTGAGCATGTCGATGCGCGCCTTGATCGGCATCGTCCACGAGTTGGCGAGGCCGGGGAACTTGAGCGCGGCGTCCATCTCGGCAATGAGCTTGTCGGTGGTCATGCCCGGGCGCCACTGGTCCTGGGGCTTGAGGTTGATGACGGTCTCGAACATCTCGAGCGGCGCCGGGTCGGTCGCGGTGTTGGCGCGGCCGGCCTTGCCATAGACCGACGCCACCTCGGGGAAGGTCTTGATGATGCGGTTGGTGGTCGCGAGCAGGCGCCCGGCCTCGGTCACCGACATGCCCGGCAGCGCCGCCGGCATGTAGAACAGCGTGCCTTCGTTGAGCGTCGGCATGAACTCCGAGCCGATCTGGCGCGCCGGTACGATGGTGGCGGCCATCGCCAGCACCGCGAGCAGCAGCGTCACCAGCTTGAAGCGCAGCACGCCCTGGATGATCGGCCGGTAGAGCCAGATCAGCAGCCGGTTCACCGGGTTCTTCGCCTCGGGCAGGATGCGCCCGCGCACGAAGAACAGCATCAGCACCGGCACCAGGGTCACCGACAGCAGCGCGGCGCCGGCCATGGCGAAGGTCTTGGTGAAGGCGAGCGGCGAGAACAGCCGGCCCTCCTGGCCTTCGAGTGCGAACACCGGCAGGAAGGACACGGTGATGATCAGCAGCGAGAAGAACAGCGCCGGCCCGACCTCCTTGCACGCGAGCACGATCGCGGCGCCGCGCGCCTTCTGGTCCGCCCCTGCGGGCAGCCGCTCGATGTGCTTGTGCGCGTTCTCGATCATCACGATCGCGGCATCGACCATCGCCCCGATCGCGATCGCGATGCCGCCCAGGCTCATGATGTTCGAGCCCAGGCCGAGCGAGCCCATGGCGATGAAGGCGAACAGGATGCCGAGCGGCAGCGTGATGATGGCCACCAGCGCGCTCCTCACATGGAGCAGGAAGATCACGCACACCGCGGCGACGATCAGGCTCTCCTCGAGCAGCGTCCATTTCAGGTTGCCGATCGCGCGCTCGATCAGTTCGGAGCGGTCGTACACCGGCACGATCTCGGCGCCTGCCGGCAGGCCGGGCGTGATCTCGGCGATCTTGGCCTTGACGTTGGCGATCACGTCGAGTGCGTTCTGGCCGAAGCGCGCCATCACGATGCCCGAGGCCACCTCGCCCTCGCCGTTCAGCTCGGCAATGCCGCGCCGCTCGGCCGGCACCAGCTCGACGCGGGCCACGTCGCCTACGCGCACCGGCGTGCCGCGCTCGGCCTTGAGCACGATGTCGGCGATGTCCTGCACGCTTTGCAGGTAACCCCGGCCGCGCACCATGTATTCCTTCTCGGCGAGCTCCACCACCCGGCCGCCGACGTCGCGGTTGGAGGCGCGGATCGCCTGCGTGACCTGGTCGAGCGTGATGCCGTAGCCGGCGAGGCGCAGCGGATCGACGGTGACCTGGTACTCGCGCACGAAGCCGCCCAGGCTCGCCACCTCGGACACGCCCTGCGCCTTGGTGAGCTGGTAGCGCACGTACCAGTCCTGCAGGCTGCGGGTGTCGGCGAGGCTCATGTCCTTGCCCAGCACCGCGTATTGATAGACCCAGCCCACGCCGGTCGCGTCCGGCCCGATCTGCGGCGCCACGCCCTGCGGCAGGCGGCTGGCGGCGGTGCTCAGGTACTCGAGCACGCGCGAACGTGCCCAGTAGATGTCGGTGCCGTCCTCGAAGATCACGTACACATAGGACGCGCCGAACATCGAGAAGCCGCGCACCACCTTCGCGCGCGGCACCGCCAGCATCGAGGTGGTGAGCGGATAGGTGACCTGGTCCTCGACCACCTGCGGCGCCTGCCCGGGGTAGTCGGTGTAGACGATCACCTGCACGTCGGACAGGTCGGGCAGCGCGTCGAGCGGCGTGTGCTTGACCGCATACACGCCACCCCCGATCAGGAACAGCGTGGCCAGCAGTACCAGGAAGACGTTGCGCGCCGACCAGTCGATGACGCGGTCGAGCAGGCCGGGTGCTGCCGGTCTGGCTGCCGCGTCGGTTGGCACGACGTTCGAAGAGTCTGTCACAGGGGCATGCATCTCAGTGCCCCCCGTGACCGCCGGCGCTCGGTGCAGGCGCAGTGCCTGCAACCGGCTCGATCCCGGTGATGATGTACTCGCCTGGCTCACCCGCCTCGAAGACGAACCGCACCGGCGAGCCTGGGGCGATGCTCTTCACCAGCGCCGGATCGGCAATCATGAAGTCCATGGTCATCGCCGGCCACTGGAGGGCCGGGATCTCGCCATGCGTCATCGTCACGCTGCCGCCTTCGGCGTCGAGTGCATCGAACGTCCCTTGCGCTTCGTAACGGGTCGGGCTCGCTTGGGACTGATCGCCGGCATCGGGCTCGACCAAGTTGGAGAGTGCCGCCTTGAGCTGGCTTTCCGAGTCGATCAGGAAGTTGGCTGACACCACGACGCGATCGCCCGTCGCCACGCCTTCGAGCACCTCGACCACCTCGCGGCCGCGCTCGCCCAGCTTCACCGGCTGCGGCTTGAAGCGCCCTTCGCCGAGCGCAATCAGCACGACCCGCCGTTCGCCATCGTCGATGATCGCCGAGCTCGGCACCACCGTCCTCGGGCTGGCGTCGCCCGCCGCGAGCGAGACCTGAGCAAACATCCCGGGGCGCAGCAGGCCTTGCGCGTTGTCCAGTTCCAGGCGCACCCGGGTGCTGCGCGTGGCCGGGTCGAGCGTGGGATACAGGTAGTCGACGCGCGCCGCGAAGCTGCGCCCGGGCCAGGCGTCGAGCGTGATCTGCGCACCCTGGCCAACCTGCACGCGGGCGAGGTCCTGCTCATAGACGTCGGCGATGATCCACACCCGGGACAGGTCCGCGATGCGGAACAGCGCCTCGCCCGGCATGAAGCGCCCGCCTTCGACCGCCATCTTCTCCAACACGACGCCGCTCGCCGGGGCGTGGAAGACCTGGCGCGCACCGGCCTGGCCGGCGACCTGCAGGTTGCGCAGGCGCGCGCGCGTCGCCTCGGCCAGGCGGCGGGCGGATTCGCTCGCCAGCGCATCATGGGCCGCGCTCTGGCTGGCCAGGCGCTCGGCGATGCGCAGCTCCTCGCCGGTCGATTGCAACTCGGGGCTGTAGGCGGTGAACAGCGGCTGGCCCTTCTTCACCACGTCGCCCACGGCATTCACATGCAGGCGCTCGATCCAGCCCTCGAAGCGCGGTGCCACCACCACCTGCCTGCGCTCGTCGAGCTCAATCCGGCCGCTCGCGCGCACCGCCGAATCCACGGCGCGCACTTCAACCTCGGCAGTCTTCACCCCCAGGGTCTGGATGCGCGCGGGGCTGACCACCACTGCGCCACTGTCGTCCGGCTTGTCGTCGGCATAGACGGGGATGTAGTCCATGCCCATCGAATCCTTCTTCGGCACGGGCGAGGTGTCGGGCAGGCCCATCGGGTTGCGGTAGTAGAGGATCTTGCGTTCGCCGTCGGCCGGGGCTGCGCTATCGCTTTGCGCCTGGCTTTCGGTGATCAGCGGAACTGGATTTCCAGCATTTTGCAGGTGCGCAATCCAGTACCCCGCACCTATGGCAATCGCCACGCCCACAGCGATCGCCGTCATTCGAACGGCTGAGCTCACTTCAGATCCCCTGTCAGTTTCTTGATTTCTGTCAGCGCCAGGCGCGTGTCGAGCTCGGTCTTCAAGCGTTGAGTCCGGATGTCGATGAGCTGGCGCTCGGCTTCGATCACGCTGTCGAAGTCGACCGTGCCGCTGCTGAGCGCGGCCTGACTTGCATCCCGGGTGGCCTGGGCCTGCGGCAGCAACGCATGTTCGAGCAGGCGCAAGGTCTCGCGGCCTTGCGCATACATCGACCAGGCAATACCGAGCTCGCCGGTCGCGCGCGCGCGGGCGTCCTCCCGCCGCGCCTCGGCCGCCATCAGCATGTACTCGGCTTCGCGCTCCCTGGCGCGACGGCTGGACTGCTGCAGCGGGATCATCACCTCGAACATCACGTCCCAGGACGCCTTGCCTTCATCCGGGCGGTTGTTGCGCACGCCAACGGCGAAGTCCGGCAAGCGGTCCTGATACGTTCGTTCGCGCTCGGCACGTGCCACGTCGATGCCGTAGGCGGCGGCATTCACGTCCGGGTTGGCACTGGCCGCCGCCTCAAAAAGGGCGCCCGCCTCCAGCTGCTCGGGCAAGGGGGCTGGATCTGCGGGTGCGGCGAGCGGCGCATCATGCGCCCGGCCGAGCAGGCCGTTGAGCCCCGCTGCCAGGCCCTTGCGCCGCTGTTCGACCTCCACGAGCGCGAGGCGCTGGGCAGTGATTTCGCGCTGCATGCGCAGCACCGCCTGCTGCGGCAGCAGACCCAACTCGTAACGGGCCAGGCTGAGTTCCTCCAGGCTTTTCAGCAAGGTCAAGCCCTCGCGGTTGAGGACGAGTTCGCGGTCGGCGGCGTAGTAGCGCAACCACAGCGTCTCGATCTTTGCCGCGAGCTCAGCCCAGGAGGTATCGCGCATCGCATCAGCCTGGGTCGCCTGGGCTTCGGCGGCCTTCACCGCCAGCTCGCGCTTGCCCCACCCGGGTAGCGGCTGGGTGATGCGGTAGCGGGTCTCGCCCACCTGGCCGGGCAGCAACGACGCCGAGCGCCCGCTCATGGTGTTGGTGGCGTCCATCAGCTCGACCTCGAACGTCGGGTCGGGCAGCGCACCGGCGGGCGTCACGCGCTCCTGCGCTGCGGACGCTTCCGCGCGGGCAGCGGCAAAGCCGGGGTTGCTGTGGCGCGCATATTCAATCAGCGCCTGGGGGCTCGAGCCGAGCGTTGGAGTGTCGGGCGAACCCTGTGTCCAGGCACTGCCACTTCCCAGCGTGAGCGCGACCACCAGTGCAAGCGCTGCAGGACGTAGCAGGTGAGATGAGGGTACTGCGAACGGGGATTTCATCGAGAAACGATTCCGGCAGGCGGTGAAGTGCATGCGCAGGCCCTTCGCCACCCGCCTCGTCGTTCAGCCACTCAGTGGGGCATCCCCACGGCTGGCCGGTCAGAGTGGAACGCGACGCACCTGCGGGATAGGCGTCACTGGGCGGGCTCGAGAGACGTCACGGTCAGCGCACCGCCGACCTTCTCGACCGCGAACCGGATCTTGTCGCCCGCCTTGACCTGATCAAGCATGCCCGGCTCGGCCGCGCGGAACACCATGGTCATCGCCGGCATGCCGAGCGACTCCAGGGGGCCATGGGCAATGGTCAGCTTGCCAGCCGACTTGTCGATCTTCTTGACCGTGCCCTCGGCCAGCTTGGCGTTGGCTTCGGCCGGGGCACTCGCCCCGCCGTGATGTGCATCGTGATCGGCCTGTGCGAACGCAAGCGGGGCGCCGCCGCCGAGCAAGGCCAGGAGCGCAGTGGTGATGAGGGTCTTTTTCATGATGGGCTTCTCCAAGGGTTCAAATTCTGTGTGAGTTCGAGAGTGAGCACGATTATGCGAAGCGCTCACCAACGGGACGCTGACGCACGGATTACATTTCTGTCAGCCGACCTTGATCGTGCCGATCATGCCGGCCTGGAAGTGGCCGGGAATCAGGCAGGCGAACTGGAAGTCCCCCGCACGGTTGAAGTGCCAGATCATTTCTCCGCGCCCACCTGGCGCGACATGCGACATCCACGGTTCGTCATGTTCCATCTCCGGGAAGCGCTGCATCATCTCCGCGTGCTCGGCAAGCGTCTTGGGCGTACCGACCACCATCTCGTGCATCACCGCGCCTCGATTTTCGTGGGTGAATCGGATCGTCTCGCCCAGACGCACCTCGATGCGGTCCGGAACGAAGCGCATCTCATCGGTCATCACGATGGCGATCGCGCGCGAGACGGCTTTCGCGTCCCCCGCAATCCCCCATTGCTGCTGCTCCTTGGGGGTATCGGACGCTGCTTTGTCGGCATGTTCGGCATTGCCATGGGCGAACGTGCTGCGGTGAACGGCAAGCACACCGGCGGCAAGGCTGGTGGCCAGAAATCGACGACGACTTTTCATGGGGATCTCCATCTCTCTGTTGGGTGAGGCTTCATTTGTGCCGGGGTTTGCGCCGATTGCACGGCGTTCGACCTCAATGACCTTGATGGCGAGTGGGTTTGCGTACGGCCATCTCGACAGGCGGTCCGCCCGCTGTACGCGGCATGCTCGAGGCGCCCGCCGCGTCGCCGCGAGCGGGTTCAGGCAGCGCTGCGCCCGCCCACTCGTAGGCCACCGTCCCCTTGGGATGCCTGAACCAGCCCGGGTCGCGGTAGTCGCCCGGCTTCTGCTCGCGGCGCACCTTGAGCACGGTGAACATGCCGCCCATCTCCACCGCGCCGAACGGGCCCTGGCCGGTCATCATCGGCAGCGTGTTGTCGGGCAGCGGCATCTCCATCTCGCCCATGTCGGCCATGCCGCGCTCGCCCATCAGCATGTAGTCGGGCACCAGCTTCTGGATGTCCTCGACCAGGCCGCGATGATCGACGCCGATCATGGTCGGCACGTCGTGCCCCATCGCGTTCATCGTGTGGTGCGACTTGTGGCAGTGCATCGCCCAGTCGCCCTCCTCGTCGGCGATGAACTCGATCTGGCGCATCTGACCGACGGCCACGTCGGTGGTGACCTCGGGCCAGCGCGACTCGGGGCGCGTCGGGCCGCCGTCGGTGCCGGTCACCTGGAATTCGTGGCCGTGGATGTGGATCGGGTGGTTGGTCATGGTCAGGTTGCCGATGCGCACCCGCACGCGGTCGCCCTTCCTGACGTTGAGCGAATCGATGCCGGGGAAGGCGCGGCTGTTCCAGGTCCACAGGTTGAACTCGAGCATGGTGTTGATCTTGGGCACGTAGCTGCCCGGCTCGATGTCGTAGGCGTTGAGCAGGAAGCAAAAGTCGCGATCCACGCGCGCGATGTGCGGATGTGGTTCGCGCGGGTGCGTGACCCAGAAGCCCATCATGCCCATCGCCATCTGCACCATCTCGTCGGCGTGCGGGTGGTACATGAAGGTGCCGGGGCGGCGGGCGATGAATTCGTAGACGAAGGTCTTGCCCGGCGGGATCTGCGGCTGGTTGAGGCCGCCCACCCCGTCCATGCCGTTGGGCAGGCGCTGGCCATGCCAGTGGATGGTGGTGTGCTCGGGCAGACGGTTGGTGACGAAGATGCGCACGCGGTCGCCCTCGACGACCTCGATCGTCGGCCCGGGCGACTGGCCGTTATAGCCCCAGAGCCGCGCCACCATGCCGGGGGCGATCTCGCGCTCGACGGGTTCGGCGACGAGGTGGAACTCCTTCACCCCAGCGTTCATGCGCCAGGGCGCCGTCCAGCCGTTGAGCGTGACGACCGGGTCGTACGGGCGGCCTGTGGGCGGGGTCAGCGGGGCCGCCGTGGCTGCGCTGGTCTGAATTACGGGCTCGGGCAGCGCAGCGAGCGCGGCGCGGTTGACGGTTCCGGCAGCGGCCAGCAGGCCTGCCCCGGCGAGAAAGCTGCGTCGGGTGGTCATGATCGTCTCCGGACAGGTCAGTGGCCAGCGCCGGCTTCTGCCGGCGATGCGCTTGATTGAAGGCTGATCGGTGCGATCGGCTGGCCGAGCAGGCTGGCCTTGAGCGCGGCCTCGGCGCGCCAGAAGTCGCGTTCGGCTTCGATCGCCTGCACCACGCTGGCCGACTGAGCGCGGGCAGCGGCAAGCAGCTCGAACACACCGATCAGCATCCCGTTGTACTGGAGCACCGACTCTTCGGTAATGTTCTGACGCAGTGGAACCACCTCGCTGCGGTAGTGGCGCGCGAGGTCGTATGCACTGCGGTAGCCCTCGTAGGCCACGCGGACCTGGGAGCTGGCGTTATTGGCAACCTCGAGGGTGCGGTTGAAGGCCGAGAGATAGCGGGCCTCACTGCCGGCGCGGGCCGCATCGCCGAAGTCGAACAGGGGCAGCGGCAGTTCGACTTCGAAGCCGCGCTGCGACGACTCGCCGGTCTCGCTGTTGCGCACGCCGGCCACATGCAGGCCGTTGACCACGCTGGTCACCTGCGTGAGGCCCAGGCTCTTCGCCGTACGCTCGAGGTCGGTACGGGCGATGCGCACATCGAGCCGGTTGTCGAGCAGCGCCGCGCCGGCGGTCGCTTCATCGATCGGCGCCTCGGGCAAGGCCGGCAACTGATCCGGTAGGCGTAGCGCCTGCGCCTGGCTCGGGGTCAGCCCCAAGCGCTGGATCAGCGCCTCGCGCGCGGCGGTGGCGTTCTGACGGGCGCGGATCAGGTTGGCCGTCTCCTCGGCGGCCAGCGCCTGCTCGCGGGCGCGCTGCAGGCGGCTGAAGTTGCCCGTGGCCTGCATCCGACGCGCGAGTTCGGCAGCGGTACCAGCGGCCGTGGCCACTTCCTCCCGGTAGTGCGCGACCTGTCGCGCCGCGACCGCATCGACCCAGGCCTGGCGCACCTCCGTGACGGTGCTCAACAGCGCAATCGAAGACTGCAGCCGGGTCTGCTGCTGGCGGAACTCGGCCTGCTCCAGCCGTGCAGGCAGGAACAGCAGGTCGAACAGCGAGATGCCGAGCGAACGGCCGATGTCGAGTTCGCGCCCCTCGGCGCCCGAGCGAAACAACCGCTCGAAGGTGAACACCGGATTGCCGATGCGAGCGGAACCGGTCGCATCCGCCGAGGCCACGGCGGCTTCCGCCAGCAGGGACTGGAAGGCCGGGCTGTAGCCGAGCGCGATGCGCACCGCGTCGTCAATTGCGAGCGGCTGGGCCAGCAGCCGATCGACCTCGGTGCGCATCGCCTCGCGCTCGGGGTCCGAGCGCAGCCAGCGCACCTCGCTGCCCGTCTGCTCGCGCGCAAAGCGCTCAACCTCGGCGAAGTTCTCATCGATCGCAACGCTGGCACACCCGGTCAGCACGGTAGCAGCCAGCAAGGATATGGGGAGACTGCCTCTCATCGCTCGCCCCCTTTCGACGACGGCGCGAGGTGGCCCATGTGCCCGCCCAGGCGTCTGGCCTCGTCGTTGGCATCCTTCCACGACCGCAGGGGCTCATCGACACGGTAGGGCCGATATTCGTTCAGGGGCGAGCGATAGACCGGAAGGGGCTGAGGCTTGGGTTGCTCACTCGCTGGGGCAGTCTGGGTCGCGCCGAGCGCGGGGTCAGCGGGGCTTGATGGCGAGGAGGACTCGGCCTGCGCGCCCGACACGAGCGCCACGGCGACGGCCAATCCTCCACCGAGGTGGATGATTCGTCTCTGCATGGGGAATGTCTCTTTGTTGGTCTTGTGTTGAACCGGACGCAGAGCGACCGACGAACTCGCCGCTCCGCGTCTCAATGCTCAGTTGGGCATCGCCGGCTTGGCGGCCGGGTGCATCTTCATCATGTTCTGCATCATGCCCATGTGCTCTTGCATCATCTTCATGTGCTCCTGCATGAGCTTGGGATCCATCATCATGCCGCCCATGGGTCCAGCCCCGGGTCCAGGGCCACTACCCTTCATCATCGGACCAGCCCCCACCTGCCCCCCCATCATCGGGCAACCAGCGGGGGTGCCCTGCGATGCAGCCTCCAGGGCCTTGACCTGCTCTTCCATCAGGGCCATGCGACGTTCCGGGTTGGTCTCGGCACGGATCGACTTCATACGTTCCTGAAGCGCGGGGACACTCGCTGCGGGCGGCCAGGCCTGCGCCGGATCGGTCGTCTGAGCGACGACCGGGCTGCCATGCAGGGCTGCAGCCAGAGCGACGACGGGCATGAGCCCGGCGAGACGGTACAAACGCAGTTTCATGATCGATCTCCCATTGTTTGCGGGGTTCCGTCGCGGTACGGAACGCTGTGCCACGCAGAGCATCTTGCGCCCGCTTGCCTGTCGTCGGCCTGACCCGGAAATTACATTTCTGTAAGCCCGGGCGTTATCCAGCACCCCGGGAGCAAAATCGGTCACAGGCCGCACGAAGCGCGTAGGAGCAAAACAATGAAAATTCTGATCGTCGAAGACGAAGTGAAGACCGGCGACTACCTCCGCCAGGGGCTCACCGAAGCCGGGTTCGTCGTCGACCTTGCAAGAGATGGCCTCGATGGGCTCCACCTCGCCCTTAACGGTGACTACGACCTGGTCGTGCTCGACGTGATGCTGCCAAGGCTGGACGGCTGGGGCATCCTGCAAACACTGCGTCGCAGCAGTCGTGAGACCCCCGTGTTGTTCCTGACTGCCCGTGACCAAGTTGAGGATCGGGTCCGTGGTCTTGAGCTCGGCGCCGACGATTACCTGGTCAAGCCCTTCGCGTTTTCCGAGTTTCTCGCGCGCGTTCGCACGCTGCTGCGCAGGGGAAGAAACCACGAACCGGAGACCCTGCGCTCAGCGAACCTGGAGCTCGATTTGCTTCGCCGCCGGGTGAACCGATGCGGGCAGCGCATCGATCTGACCGCCAAGGAGTTTGCCTTGCTTGAACTGCTCCTGCGACGCAAGGGTGAAGTATTGCCCCGCTCACTCATCGCTTCGCAGGTGTGGGACATGAACTTCGACAGCGACACGAACGTGATCGAAGTTGCCGTACGCAGGTTGCGCGTAAAGGTCGACGACCCCTTTGAGCCGAAGCTGATCCACACCGTGCGGGGTATGGGCTACGTGCTTGAGGCGATGGAGCCGATCTGACGATGATCCGCATTCACTCGCTGACGGCGAGACTGGCAACACTATTTGCCGTCCTCGCTGCGAGCCTGCTTGTGCTGGCAGCGATGCTCTTTGGGCGCATGTTGGACATGCATTTCCAGGAGCTGGACATGCACGAGTTGCAGGGCAAGGTCACGCTCATCCGCAACGCGCTGCAAAGTGTTGATGCGACTGGGGGGCGATCGGAACGCATTGAGGCGCTCGAACGCTCCTTCGTTGGACATGAAAGTGTCGGTGTCCTGGTTCGCGACGTCGAGGGACGCGTCCTGTACATCATCCATCCCGAGCATTTCACCGCCTCCCAGCGGGCAGGCGAACCCCTTTCACGCGCGTTAACCGACTGGACCGTGGATGAGCGCCCCCATCGAGGGCTCGAGGTCAGCATCGCGCTACCGAGCCTTGGGGCGAAGGAGCAGACGATCGAGGCGCTGGTCGCAGTGGATCTGTCGCATCACGTCCACTTCCTCGCGTCGGTACGTCATGCAACTTGGGCGGGCGTCTTCGTCGCTGCCTTGGCGGCGGCGCTATTCGGCTGGTTTGCTGCGCACCGGGGCCTCGCCCCCCTGCGTCGGGTCACCGAAACTGCCCGTCGGCTGTCGGCAAGGCAACTCGGCCAGCGTCTCGCCATCGATGATGCGCCGCTGGAAGTGCGCGACCACGTCGAAGCCTTCAATGGCATGCTCGCTCGGCTCGAAGCCGCTTTCCAGCGGCTCGGCGATTATTCGGCGGATATAGCCCACGAACTGCGTACGCCGATCTCGAACCTGATGACCCAGACCCAGGTCGCGCTGTCGCGGCCGCGCACGCTCGACGAATACCAGGACATCCTGGCCTCGAACCTCGAGGAATACGAGCGCATCGCGCGCATGGTCAGCGACATGCTGTTCCTCGCCAAGGCCGACGAGAACACCCTCGCGCACGCGGGCGAGGCGATCGACCTGGCCCGCGAGGCAGACGCACTGATCGACTTCTACGAGGCGCTGGCCGACGAGCGCCAGGTCCGCATCGTGCGCCAGGGCCAAGCGAGCGTTCAGGGTGATCGCCTGATGCTGCGGCGCGCGCTGTCGAACCTGATCTCGAATGCGCTTCGTCACACACCGAAAGAGGGGCAGATCACGATCAGGATTGACGCGGACGCAGCCGGCGTCCGTCTCGCCGTCTCTAATGTCGGCGACCCGATACCCGCCGATCAGATCGAACGGATCTTCGAACGCTTCCATCGCGGTAGCGCCCAGCGCGAATCTCGCGGTGAAGGCGCAGGGCTCGGACTCGCGATCACGCGTTCCATCGTCCAGGCCCACGGGGGTCACATCACTGCGCGCTCCGCTGAAGGTGTCACCTGCTTCACGATAACCTTGCCTCGCAATGAAGCCTCATCGCCTTCCTGATCCTGCAAAGTCGACCGGGGTCCCGGCTGTCTGACGGAAATGTAATTTTGAGGTCAGCTTCCCGTTGGGCTCAAAGTGCCAAACTATGCCTCGACGCCATCAACCGGAAGACGAACATGAAGACGAAAACTTTGCTCGGCGGGCTCGTGGCAAGCCTGATGATCGTGAGCGGCGCAGCGTTTGCGCAGGGGCCCGTACGCGTAGAGGTCTACAAGAGCGCTTATTGCGGGTGCTGCGGGAAATGGGTCGAGCACCTGAGAAAGAACGGCTTCGATGTCGTGACGAAAGACGTCGATGATGTCCCCGCAGCCCGCAAGGCACTGGGCATGCCGGACCAATACGGCTCGTGTCACACGGCCAAGGTAGGTTCCTACTCCGTCGAGGGGCACGTCCCTGCGGACGACATCCGCCGGCTTCTCGCCGAGTCCCCAAAGGCAATCGGACTGGCTACGCCAGGCATGCCGCAGGGGTCGCCCGGCATGGAGACCTCGACCCCGCAACCCTATGAGACGCTTCTGGTCGGGCTTGACGGAAGCGCGAGGGTTTTTGCCCGACACTGACGGCAGAGCTGGTGAGTATCGACTTTATGAGCGCAGTGCCGGCCGATTTACGAACCACGCTGGCCTCAGCTCGCTCTAGGGCTGGTTTCGGATCTCACCGGTCGCTCGAATGACGACTCTGCTACTACCATGTGTGGCAGCAAATGGCCGAATGTGTGAGTCCGCGTTGAACACCTCCACCCTCTACCGTTTGTTCTTCGCCCGAATATAAAGCACCTTGCTCGTCCCACCCGGCGCGCCCCGCTCTTCGGTCACGAACAGATCCTCCCGCCCTCGTACCAGATCAGACAGCTTCTTGTACCCGTGAAGCCGCGAATCGAAATCCGGCTGGATTTTCTGCAGATAGCTGCCGAATGTCCCGAGGTGAGCCCATCCGGAATCGTCTGCCGATTTCTCGAGCGCTTCCATCAGAAAGTCGGTCGGAAAAGCCGGGCGCGCGAGCGCGCTAGCCGACGCCGGGGTCGCCTCGGGGGCCTCGACCGCGGGCGATGATCCGTTCGCCGACGCAGTGGCTTCAGCCGCAGCAGCCGGCTTGCGCAGCACTTCGGTGAAGATGAACTTGTGGCAGGCGTTGCGGAATGCCTCGGGCGTTTTCTGCTCGCCGAATCCATAGACCAGCAGGCCTTCTTCCCGCAGACGCACGGCCAGGCCGGTGAAGTCGCTGTCGCTGGTCACCAGGCAGTAGCCATCGAAGCGGCGTGTGTACAGCAGATCCATCGCGTCGATGATCATGGTGCTGTCGGTCGCGTTCTTGCCCGTCGTGTAGGCGAACTGCTGGACGGGCTTGATCGAGTAGCGATTCAGGACCTTCTTCCACGATGCGCTGGTGGGCGAGGTGAAGTCGCCGTAGATCCGCCGGACCGTGGCTTCGCCGAAACGCGCGACCTCCTCGAGCAGGCCCTCGATGACCCCGGCCTGCGCGTTATCCGCGTCGATGAGGACGGCGAGACGTTTGGCGGGTTCTTCGGCCTCGACCCGGACGACTGTTTTCGGCTGCATGGATCACCTATCGAATTCGACTATGCGCCGAGTATAGACGGCGCACGCCTGCTTCCGGGCACCCCCTCGATGTGCAAAGCTTCGCCCTACCGCCGCGATTCTCTGGCGGCGCCCCGGAATCCCGCATGGACCGCAAGCATGACCACACTGACCCACGCCCAGCGCCGCACCACCTGCATCCACGAAGCCGGCCATGCGGTGGCGTTCGCGCTCGGCGGCGTATCGGTCCATCGGCTGGCGGTCGCCGACGAAGGCGCCGAGGCCTGGCGCACCGACATCCGCAACGGACGCATGTGCACCGGCCTGTGGGGACTGTGCGAGAAGGCGGACCTGGTGCTGCCGCGGCAATTCCTGCGCTGGCTGATGAACGAGGGCTGCCTGCACCCGGACGGCCGGGGCCACCCTCAGTTACTGCAGCGCCCCGAGGGGCGGGCGCAGGTGGAAGGCTTCAGCGCGCGGCTGCAGCGCGAGATCCGCGCGCAGATGGTGGGCCTGATGGCCGGGCCGGCGGCCGAGCAAATCTTCACGGGCGAGGCGGTGCACCTGTACCCGGCGGGCGAGTTCGATGAAGTGCGGCAGGCGGAGGATCTGTCCTGGCTGCTGCCGGCGCGCGACGCGTTTCAACACGCAGCGGCGCTGACGGTGCGCACCTTGCAGCGGCCGGATGTATGGGCCGCGGTCGAGCGTGTAGCGGGCGAACTCGAGCGTGCGGGCACGCTCACCCACCGCCTGCGCGGGCTGCTGCCCGCCGCCCTGCCCGACTGGCCGCCCGGCGGCGCCGCGGTGTAGCACGGCGGCCTGGGAAATAGGGGACAGACCGCGATTTTCTGTCAGCCTGATGGCCGGGTGGCTGGAGTCGTTATCAATACGTGCCCAGCTTGATCCTCTGCTCGGCAAGCAGCAGGCTCTCCTCGCCTTCCTTGGTCGCCTTGTACACAGCCTTCACATCCGCCACGTAAGTGTTGCCGCGCCCGCCAGAACACGGGGGAAGGTAGCCCGGTGAGGCATATTGCCCGGTTGAACGTGCTTTCGCTTCGATGAAGCTGCCCTGGACGCCCAGATCGGCCGTTTCGCCCGGTACGGAAGGCAGGACTGCGCTACCTGCTCCCTTGATCCAGTAGCCGATCTTGCCGTGGCCACCTCCCGAGGACAGCGGACCGAAACTGAGGTCGTTGAATTCCACGATGATCGCGTTTGCGCCCCCAGGGATCTTCCCGACTTTCAGCGCGGGCGTTTGCCCTTTACCGCCGAACATCTGGCAATGCTGTCCGGCCGGGATGGTGTTTCCGGTCCACGCAGGGTCGGCAAAGCTCACTTCCAGTGCGGGCAGGCGCTCCGATATCGGCTTGTAGCCGCCACCCGATACGCATCCGGCAATCAACGGCAGGGCAGAGACGATCAGGGCCGCGGAGATGGGCGAGACATTCGAGAGCATGACACTCCTCCTATTGTGTGGGACGAACTTACTCGCAAGGAAATAAAGGACAGACCCCGATTTCCTGCAGGGGCGGCGCTTCCTGAACGAGCTGCTGCAGGGGTTCCTGCACGACCGAAACGGCGGCGCGCAGGTCACGGCGGACCGCATCGGTCCGCCGCTTGTCCGTGCTCAGCGCGCGCGCTTGACGATCTTGGGGTTGGAGTTGCCCCACACGGTGTAGAGGTCGGCCAGCAGCGCGCCGTTGGCGTCTTCCAGCTCGCCCTGCGTGACCTCCGCCTCGCCCTGGCGGCCGAACAGCACCACCTCGTCACCCGGCTTGACGCCGGGGATGTCGGTGACGTCGATCATCGTGGTGTTCATCGACACCTTGCCCACCACCGGCGCGCGCCGGCCATTGACCACCACGTGCGCCTTGTTGGTGAACACGCGGCGGTAGCCGTCGGAATAGCCCATCGGCAGGTTGGCGAGCAGGGAGTCGCGCTCCAGGGTGTAGGTGGCGTCGTAGCCCACCTGGTTGCCGGCCGGGTAGTTGTTGACCGAGGCGACACGCGTGCGGAAGGACATCACCTTCTTGTACTCGGTGTAGCTGGGGATGGTGTCCCCGTAAATGATCCCGCCCGGTCGCACCATGTCGAGCCGGCTCTCCGGCACTTCGAGCGTGGCGAAGGAGTTGGCCGCGTGCAGGATCAGCTTGCTGCGATCGAGCTTGCCTTCGTCGATCAGCCACGCCGCCTGCTTGTTGAACTCGGCGAGGTCCTTGCGCATCTCGTCGGCGTCTTCGTGCGCGAAGTGGGTCATGATGCCGACGAGCTGCAGGCCCTGCAGGGTCAGCAGCGCGCGCGCCTCGACACGGCCCTCGTCGGTCGCCACCTCAAGGCCGTTGCGGCTCATGCCGCCGGCGTTGAGGCCGAGGTGGTAGCGCAGGGTGCGACCCTCGGCGCGGGCGGCCTCCGCGGCGAGGCGGGCGGCCTCGACGTCGCCGAAGAGCTCCTCCATGTCGTGCTGGAAGCCGTCGCGCACCTCGACGAGGGTGGCGCTGCGCACGCGCATGATGCGGCCCTTGTAGCCGCTCGCGCGCACCACGCGGGCTTCCTCGTTGCTGGTGATGCCGACGCAGGGGATGCCCGCGGCGATCACCGAGGGCATGAGGTTGGCGATGCCGTGGCCGTAGGCGTCGGCCTTCATGATCGCGCAGATCTGCGACTTGCCGTCGAGCAGCGCCTGCAGGGTGCGGATGTTGTGATCGAAGGCGGCCTGGTCGATCTCGATCCAGGCGTTGGCGGTCTGGTAGGCGGTGCTGGCGGTGTCCAGCCCGGTGACGGGCAGCGGCGGTGCGGCCTGGGCGGGGACGGAGAGACACGCGACGAGCGCCGCGGCCAGGGCGGTGAGGGTGGGGTTGTTCAAAAAGGACTCCTTGAGCGGCTGGATTGCGCCCGCCGCGCCGGTTACGGCCGGACGGGGGTCGCGGCGACCGGGGGCGGGCTTCGATGTTGTATAGGTCGGGACCGGCCCCGTTCATGTCGAACGGGAGCCCTCTCCATGAAAAGAGGAAGTCCAGACCAGCCGATCGTAATACCGCCCGGCCGTCCTCGCCATCAGGGTTTCCGGCCGCTGCGGCGCAGGCACGCCGCCGCCGCAGCGGTCTCAGCGCCGGCCTTGCGCCTCGCCGAGCGGCGTTTCGCCATCCGCCCGTCGGCCCTCGTCCATGCGCCGGATCGCCTCCTGGCCCTGGTGGGCGAGGCCGGCGAGGCGGTCGATCTGGGCGTCGAGCTTGGGCAGGGCCTCGCGGCGGTAGCGCGAGAGGTCGTCGATGGCGCCGAGCACATCGCCGAAGGCCTGTTCGAGCTGGCCCATGTCGAGCATGGACGAGGACGCGCGGGTCTGGATGTCCACGCCCTGGGTGCGCAGCGCCTGCGCGGTGCCGGCGATGAGCGCGGAGGTGGTCTGGTTGAGCGCGGCGACGCGGTCGAGCACCAGGCGCTGGTTGGCCAGGCCGAGCGCCACGGTGACGGCGACGTTGAGCGCCGACACCGTGACGTTGATCGCGCGGTCCACGCCGCGCACCAGCTCGCGGTTGTTGCGGATGACGACCTCGAGCGCGAGCACGCCCTGCTGGCTCACCGCCACCTGCTGCTGCAGGTCGACGATGCGCTGGCGCAGCGGGAAGAGGAGTTCCTCCTCGACGAAGGCGCGGCGCGGCGCGGGCAGGCTGGCAGAGGCGGCCTCTCGGGCGAGGCGGCGGTCGATCATGCGACCGAGTTCGACCTGGCGTTCGAGTTGGGCGAGGATGGCGCGCAGGGATTGCTGGTCGTCGGCGAGGGTGAGGTTGTCGCGGCGCAGCATGTCGGCGCCACCCTGCAGGTCGCCGATGATGGCGTCGAGCGCGTCCTGCGCCTTCTCGTACTTCTGGAAGTAGCGCTGCATCGGCTTGCCGACGCCGGGGATGAAGGACAGCGCGCGCGACAGACCTTCGCCGCTCAGCTTCTGGCGGGCGGGGTCGAGGTCCTGCATCTTGTCGCGCAGTGCGATGAGCGCCTGCGCCACCGGGCCGCCTTCGTCGCCCTGGTGGGCGAGCTTGCGGATCGGCGCCTGCAGCATCTCGCTGCGCCACGCGGCCTGGCGCTGCAGCTCGATGCCCATGGTGTCGACCGCCTCGCGCTGGCGCTGCAGCGCCTCCTCGCCGGCGGCGAGCGCGTCGCGCACGAAGGCGTCGGCGAGCGGGGCGAGCTCGGCGTCCTCGGCCGGCTCGGCGTCCTGCGGCGGCAGGGTCTCGCGCGCGATGTCCTCGATCGGCGGCAGCGACAGGCCCGAGCGCGGGCGCCCGCCTCCGCCCAGGTCACCCTCGGGGGCGTGGGGAAGGATACGGAGAAGGGATCGCAGCGGCAGGCTCATCGGGGGCATCCTCGGTTCATTGCTGGCGGCCGTAGAGGCCGGCGCGCTCGGCGAAGCGGCGCAGCTCCTGCAGGGCCTGTTCGGTGGCGCCGGCGGGCTGGCCGCGGCCGGTGTCGATGCGCGCCACCGCGACCGCGACGTGGTCGAGCGCAGTCAGCGCCGCCTCGTTGCCGGCGGCGATCTCGCCGAGGCGGCGCTCGGTCTCGTCGGCGAGCGCGAGG
>NZ_AMXF01000016.1 GCF_000310225.1 Thauera phenylacetica B4P | reverse complement strand
GCCGTTTACGGCGCCGCCGGCGCCCACTCGACGACGCCGTTTAACGACGCCAGATTTGTGCGGAATCAGGGAGCCGGCAACACCCAGTGAGAGAATGCCGCTCTCTCGATAAGCGAGCGCGCCTTCGCCGATCGCTGCTACGATTTCGGTGGGCATGGTTATCTCGTCCAGGGCCGCGTCCATCCGTACAGGCTGGACGTTTGCCAACGGGCTATAGGCCCACCCGGAGCGCCAGCCCCATCAAGTCAAAATCCCGCAAAGGTCGCGCGTTTGCTGGGTAAAGGCATCGCCGATGAGGATGGCTTCGTGAGGCAGCGAAGCGCGAGCCAGCCGCTCGACATATCTCGCTTATTAGTATATGCGTCGCGCATATACTGCAACGCCTGCCCGAAGCACGTAGACGACGTTCGTGACGTTCCCACGGGACCACTGTTGAGGAATTTTAGATGAGCATTTTCGACCGTTATGAATTTCTTGTCCCCGAGCACGGTCGGAGGGATCTTGGCCTGCTTAGATGGGCTCTCGTGATCGTATTTCTGTGGTTCGGCGCGATGAAGTTCACAGCGTACGAGGCCTATGGTATCGCCCCGTTTATCGAACACAGCCCGATCATGAATTGGCTCGGCATGTTCGGGACGCAGGGGCAAAGCTATTTCATCGGCGTTATCGAGTTATCGACCGGTCTCGTTCTGATCCTTGGTGCATTTCGTCCACTCTTCTCTGCGCTAGGCGCACTAATGTCAGCAGCGACCTATCTGATCACGCTGACCTTTTTCATCACCACTCCAGGTGTCGCGGAGCAGACTGCCGGCGGCTTTCCTGCGATTTCGGCTGCACCAGGGCAGTTTCTACTGAAGGACGCAGTTCTGCTAGCGGCGTCCCTCGTGCTGCTGCGTGCTTCGGTCCGCCACAGAGGGGCGCTTGTGCTCTCGTGACTGTGGTCCTCTCGTGACGGCGGGCGTGCAAATCCTGCAGAACCTCCGCGGGGCATGGATGCTCCGTCGCGATATCGAGCCCGGAGGCGCTCAGCTGCATGGCGACGCGGTCTTCGCCCGTTTCGCCGCAATCCCCGACGTCGTGGAGCACGGACTGTTCCTCAATGGGATTGATACAATCGTGATCGCGCGCGGTGACACGATGGAAGTGCGACGCCGGGGGCAAGCTAGGTCTCGCTGATCTGCACCTGCGCGGCCTGGATGACAGCGCTGACGCGGAGTGATTCTCGGGCGCGACCTACGGCGATTCCGAGCGAAAAGGCTTGCCCTATAGCCGCCAGGTATCAACGGTTCCGCGGCCTTAACGAGCCGGACCCGTTTTTTTCGGCGCGCTCGATCAGTCGAAATCCTCCGAAACCCTTCTAAAACAGGACATTTTCCACAAGCCGCGCGGAGGAAGAGGACCACGGTATGGCTTGCTGTCTATGCTCCGCGCACATATAGATGTGGCAATGGATGGACCTCGAGATCGAAACATTTTCGGGGCGTTCGCACTCATGATCAGCGACGACATCGTTCGCGCTAGTTCATCGCGGGCGCCGGAAGCTGGACCCGCCGCCTCAGCGCTGGCGTTGCTCGCGCACAAGCCCGGGCTCTCGATCCGTATGCTTGCGATCGGGGTGGGCCTTTCACATGCTGGAACTGTTCGCCTGGTGGATAGATTGGTAAGCGAGGGATTGATCGAGCGTAGGGAGCATTCGACAGACGGGCGCGCGCGATCCCTCTATCTTACTCCAACTGGCAAGGTCGCGAGCGACGAGGTCCTGGCCTCGCGCGATCAAGTGATTGCCGAAGGGCTATCGATCCTTAATCCAGACGAACTGAAAACCTTATCGGACATCGCTGAACGCGTTCTCCGAAATCGCTTGGAAAACCTCGAGCAGTCATACCGCATCTGCCGCTTGTGCTGCTACGAGGGCTGCACGAACTGCCCCGTCGATGCCGAATTGCATGAGCGAGGTGTGGACCGCGAGAAGAACGACGACGCGTAGGAGACTCGCAATTGCGGCAGCTCAACGCTGCTCAGATGGCGGGGCTTCATAATGTCAGCGAGCCTACCATCAGCCGCATTCTTTTGGCTACGCGTCAAGCCGGCCGATCGGGCATGGCGGTCTCATTCTAATATGTCGGTGATCGCCCCACTTTTAGCCGCTCAATTGATCGGAACGCGGTTTCGGAAGCGGCCGTTCAAACCACTCGCTGCATTCCCATTTCTCTATGTCCGATAGGTAGTTTCGGGGAAAAGCAGTCGGGAACAGGTTTCGGGAACGCATGCTCCGGCAGGAGCGCAGCGCGCGTCCCAAACGCGTTTTCCCGGTAGAGCTTCCCAATCGGCAAAGTGCGGGCCACCTCAGACTGCGAACGCGAAAAACCGCCTGGCTGGTCACTCAAGGCAGGGTAACGACGATTTTCGCTGCGGATACACCCGCCTTCAGGGCTTCCAAGGCAGCCTGGAGCATTTCAAGGCCCTGGCCCACGATCTTCGCCGGAGGGGCGGGGACGAACGTGCGCGCCGCGAGAGCCTGCGGCAGGAATTCGCGGTAGATCATTGGACCAACCTCGTCATCCTTGAGGCTCGTCCCGGAGATGTGCGTCGCCTCGACTCCAAATGAACGCTCGTCGGGCGGGGCCAGCGTCGCTGCCACCCGGCGCGAGCCCTCGCATCTCGCAACTACGGCAAAACAGTCTTTCATGTGACCGGTCGCGTGAAGCGTTCCAGCGAGACTGCGCCCGCGCATTGCCTCAATCACGTCTTCCACGATGGCTGGACTCGAGTGGTCAAGAACCTCGCTTGCACCCAGCTCCTTCAACAGGCCGACGTTGCGCGCCGAAGCGGTGGCGACGCACCTGTAGCCCGACGCCACCGCGAGCTGGATGGCGTTGCAGCCAACGCTCGACGATCCACCCCAGACCAGAACGACCTCTGGACGCGCGGTCGGCGAGTGTAACGGTGGCGCGAGAGCCAACTGTGTCCGTCCGTAGAGCCCGCTTGCGGCGGTGCCAAGGCCAAGCGGGAGGACTGCCGCATCAGCGAAGGCAATGTTGTTGGGGATCGGCGCCGCCATGTGGTCCAGCACGATCGTGTGGTGCTGGAACGCACCCTGCGCAGGTTGATTTACGGTTGTCCCGACCGCCTGTCCGATGACTCGATCGCCGACCTTGAACCGCTCGACCGCGCCACCGACCGCCGCGACCTCACCGGAGACGTCGCTGCCGAGAATCGCGGGATAGTCGAGCCATGGCAAAAGCGCGACGTCCTGCAGAATCCAGTCGAGTGGGTTGATCGCGATGGCCGCGTTGCGGATCAATATCTCGTTCGCCGCCAGATGCGGCAGAGCGGTGACACCGATCCTCAGTGGCTGCCCCGGCGCTTTCTGCCAGGCGGCCTGATTAGTCACGGTTTCGGTCATCATCAACTCTTTCTGTCAAGTATTACAGCTGGGCGTTCGTCTGAGCGGTCCAACCGCCAGGTCGGGCGCACGAAGTGGCAGCTATAGCCCCCAGGATAGCGCACCAGGTATTCTTGGTGCTCTGGCTCCGCCTCCCAAAAGGGTTCTTCTGGGTTGATCTCCGACACGACCGGGCCTGGCCAGCTTCCTGATGCCTCGATTTCCGCGATGGTTGTGAGGGCGACTTCCTTCTGCACTTCGGTGGTGTAGAAAATCGCCGATCGATAGCTCGGACCGACATCGCTGCCTTGTTGCTCGTAGGTCGTGGGGTCATGTATCTGGAAGAAGAGTTCCAAGAGCGAGCGATAGGCGAGAACGGAAGGGTCGAAGGTCACTTCCACTGCTTCCGCATGGCCGTAATGTCTCGCGTAGGTCGGATCAGGCATTTCTCCGCCTGTGTAACCGACACGCGTCGAAATGACTCCCCTGGCTCGGCGCAGCAAATCCTCCATGCCCCAGAAGCAGCCGCCTGCGAGAATTGCTCGCTCTGTCGCGGCCGCCCTATTGCCGGTAGGCGATTGGCTCACAGTCCGTTCGCCCTCCTCCGTGTGCGCCACGGTCAAGCCAGCCTCGCGGGATCCGCAGCCTGACTGGCGCTCAAGAGCTCGGTCTGCACGTCCGAACCCCGGATGAGACTCAGATCGACGGGACACCGATCAGCGATCGCGAGGATCCGAGCGCGCTGATCATCACTCAGCGGCCCATCGAGGACAATGGTGCGGGTGAACCGGTCGGGTGGCATCATGTCCGGCACCTTCTCGTGCTGCACGGTCGTGCTCGCCCGTTCGAGCGGAAAGCCCTTGCGGTTCGCATAGAGACGCATCGTCATCACCGTGCAGGCTGCGAGGCCGGCAGATACGAGTTCGTAGGGAGATAGTCCGGTCCCGAGGCCACCGACCGATGCTGGCTCGTCGGCGAACAGAGTGTGCTCGCCGCTGCGGACCTTGAGCTGGAACGTCCCTGCAAGAGTTTCGGTGGAGACGACGCCCTCCGCAACCTCGACCTGCGGAAGATCCGCGCTGAGTGGTGGGAGAAAGCGGCTCGCCCAAACCGCCACCATGGCCGCGGCGTAGTTCGCGTCCGCGACGTCGGTGAGAAGGTGATCCGCGTTGTCGAGCGAGATGAAGCTTTTAGGGTGCCTGGACGCGACGAAGATGCGCGACGCGTGGTCGATGCCGACCACCTGATCCAGCGGAGAGTGCATGACCAGCACCGGCCGTCGCAGGGAGGCAATGGCCTTCTCGACGTCGATCCCCTCAACCGCCTCAAGGAACCCTCGGCGAATGAGGAAGGGCCTACCGGCAATCTCCACCGAGGCCTCGCCCTCGCTCGCGATGGTGTCCAGATCATTCGGTCCGAAGAGGCGCAAGATATGCTGAAGGTCGGCCGGCGCACCAATCGTCGCTACCGCCGCAATATCAGGCATGTCGGCGGCGGCTACGATCGCAGCGGTGCCACCCAGGCTGTGCCCGACGAGGAGGGACGGTGACATGCCCGCCGCCGCCATCGCATTTGCGGCGGCCCGAAGGTCCTCGACGTCCGACGCGAAGTTCACAGGTTCTCCCGTCCCACCGCCGATCCCGGTCCCGGCGAAATCGAACCTCAAGACCCCGATGCCCGCACGCGACAGCGCGCGCGAGATGTGAACAGCGGCGCGACTGTCTTTCCCGCACGTGAAGCAGTGGGCGAAGATCGCCCAGCCCCGCGGCGTCCCTTCCGGCGGTTCGAGGTGCCCGGACAGCGGAGAGCCAGCCCCACTGACAAACGTAAATGATCTTCCTGCCATGTCCATCAAACCTCCAGCACGCGGCTTGGCGGTTGCGCTCTCAGAACCTTCGACGGAGCTGAGCGGAGCGCACCGCCAACCGGTAATCGTCATCTCAGGCTATCATTTATATGTCTGGCGCATATAGACAAGCCCCTATACCATGATTATATGCGCCAAGCATACTTCTGCGACCTGCTTTCCAAAGGCGGTCTCACGGAAGAGGTATCAGTCAGGCGCGTGGGCCAAAGGACTATGGAACTCAATCAAGTCAGCTATTTCATCAACTTGGCCGAGACGCTGAATTTCACAGCGGCCGCTCGCTTGAGCGGTGTGTCACAGCCAAGTCTGACCCGCGCGATCCGCCGCTTGGAAGATGAGCTTGGCGGGCCGCTGATCTATCGCGACGGGAAGAACAGCCGCCTGACTGGCCTTGGCCATGACGTCGAGGCAGAATTCCGGCGCATGGTGGTCGCGATGAAGAGCGTTCGCAATCACTCGGAGCACTGGGCGATGGGGGGGCACCGCGTGCTGGATGTCGCCGTCGCGCCCACCGTCGGACCAAAGGAATTTACGGCATTCTTCGAGAGCGCATTGGCGGAGATGCCATCCATCGAAATCAAGCTGCACTCGCTCCAGTCGAACGAGGACACATCGGAGGTGCTTTCAGGAAAATACCACGCGTGCATCATGCCGCGTGAAACAAGACCGGAACGCAAGCTGGATGTGCATCCTCTATTTCGGGAGCGCTTCGTGCTCGGCTGTTCTGCAAACCATCCCTTGGCTGCCAACGAGATCGTGCGCGGCGAAGACCTGCTCGAGTTTCCTTTCGTCGATCGCCTGAAATGCGAGTTTCGCGATCGGATCCTCGATCACTTCGCGCGACGGGACTTGCTCATGCGACCTCGCTTTCGATAAGATCGCGAGGACTGGGTGCAACGGGTCGTCGCTGACGGCCACGCCATATGCATTCTTCCGGAACGATCGCCGACCGTGCAAGGCCTCGTCACTCGGCCGATCGACGGATTTGTCTTGGAGCGCGAAGTCGTGATCGCGACAGTATCCGGCTCCACGGCAACGGTCGAGATACGGAACATCGCGCAGCTGGCAGCCCGGTATGAGTGGAACTGAATCACGACGTGAAGAGCTTCGGCGCTATGGAAACTATACGCGCAGCGTATTGGATAAATCTGGGGCGCACTGCGATAGTCGGCGCAATGACTGCAAAGATAAATGACAGTGTGTCGAGCTCTCTAGATTAATTATTGGAGACTATCATGAAGTTTGAGAAGTCACAGGCAGCAGTTGACCGCCTGACCCCCGAGCAACGCCGGATTACCCAGGATTCGGGGACCGAAAGGCCCTTCACGGGTGAGCACAACGACAACAAGGAGCCTGGCATCTACGTCGACATAGTGTCGGGAGAGCCGCTGTTCGCTTCAACGGACAAGTTCGATTCGGGTACTGGCTGGCCCAGCTTCACCAAGCCGATCGTTCCGGCAAACGTGAACGAGGTGCGGGACAGTGCACACGGCATGGTCCGGACGGAGGTCAGGTCGGTACACGCCGACAGCCATCTGGGCCACGTTTTCCCGGACGGTCCTTCCGACCGCGGCGGTCTGCGCTACTGCATCAACTCTGCGTCCCTTCGCTTCATCCCGCGCGACGAGATGGAGTCCGAGGGATACGGTGAATATCTCGATCAAGTAGAGGAGGCTTAACATGCATCAGCGCGCTGTTCTCGCAGGAGGATGTTTCTGGGGCATGCAGGATCTGATCCGCAAGCGGCCCGGCATCATCTCGACCCGTGTGGGTTACACGGGCGGCGATATTCCGAACGCCACGTATCGTAATCACGGCACGCATGCCGAGGGGATCGAGATTGTCTTCGACCCGACAGTGACGAGCTACCGGCACATCCTGGAATTCTTCTTCCAGATCCACGATCCGACGACGCTGAACCGCCAGGGCAATGATCGTGGGCTCTCCTACCGGTCGGGCATCTATTATGTCGACGAGGAGCAGAAGCGCGTCGCCGAGGATACGATCGCCGATGTGGATGCCTCGGGGCTGTGGGATGGCAAAGTGGTGACCGAGGTCCAGCCGGTCGGCGAGTTCTGGGAGGCCGAGCCCGATCACCAGGATTATCTGGAGAAGCGGCCGGGCGGCTACACCTGCCACTTCGTCCGTCCCGACTGGGTTCTTCCAAAGCGGCATGAGGCCGGCGATGTGAGCCCTGCGGCCGGGGCTGCAGCGGAATAGGCTTCGCTGCCGTTAGTGCCGCGCCGATCCGGTTCGCAACCTCCGACGACCGCGTCAATCGACGCGGTCGTCGAACCCGGCCTTGAAGCAGATCATTCCATTCAGCCGCCGTCGCAGTGCCAGGATCCAGATATGACAGACCTCTCCTCCTTTCCCATCACGCAGCGCTGGCCAGCATCTTATCCGGATCGCTTGCAACTATACGCGGCCCCCACGCCCAACGGCGTCAAGGTCTCGATGATGCTGGAGGAGACTGGCCTGCCGTATGAGCCCCACTTCGTCGACATCTCGAACAACGAGTCGAAGGATCCAGCGTTCGTGTCGTTGAATCCCAACGGCCGCATACCCGCGATCATCGATCCGGCTGGCCCTGACGGCCAGCCCATTGGCATATGGGAAACCGGTGCGATCCTCATCTATCTGGCCGACAAGACGGGGCAGCTCATCTCAACAACACCCGCCCAGCGGTACGAGACTCTGGCCTGGGTGTTCTTTCAGGTGTCGGGCGTTGGGCCGACCTTCGGACAGCTAGGCTTTTTCCTGCGATTTGCCGGCAAGGACTATGAGGACAAGCGACCTCGGCAGCGCTTTGTTGATGAATCCAGGCGTCTTCTCGGGGTCCTGGATCACCGGCTGGAGGGCCGCGAATGGATTGTCGATGATTACTCGATCGCGGACATTGCGACGTTTGGCTGGGTGAATGCGCTGGTCGAATTCTACGCAGCGGGCGACATCCTCGGCCTAAGCAGCTATTCGAACGTGCAGGCATGGCTCGAACGCGGGCTGGCGCGACCGGCTGTACAGCGTGGCCTGCGAATTCCTGCGAGGCCTGCATGACCATTATCGCCGCATATTATTACAACGAAGGTAAGCGAGTCCGTGAAATCAGGCTCGATGAGCACGTCGAACTAAACGAGAATCGCTCGGGCTTCTGCTGGATCGCGCTTAGCGAGCCCACCGCAGACGAACTCAGCGCGATCCAGACGACGTATAACCTCCATCCTTTGGCGATCGACAACGCCATGCACCCGCTGTGCCCGCCCAAGCTCGAGGTCTACAACGATGAGTTGTACGTCGTCGCCCAGACCGCCGAGCTGGTCGGCGACCGGATCAGCTACGGCAAGATGGCGATCTTCACCGGTCACAATCACCTTATCACCGTGCGGCACGGCAATGCCGGAGCGCTGGGCAAACTTCGGGAGCAACTCGAGGCATCGCCGACGCAGTTCGGCAAGGGTGTCGACTATGTGCTGCACGCGATCTTGCACCGAGTGGTCGACCAGTATCTGCCCATCTTCGAAATGATCGAGGACGACGTCCTGGCGATGGAGCGACGGTCGCTGCACGATTTCCTCGGGCCAGAAGAGGTGGCGCGAATCTTCGAACTAAGGTCCGAACTCACGCGGTTCCAGCGCACGCTCGGGGCTATGGCCGAGCTGGTGCGAAAGCTCGTTCGCGGCCACTTTCCCTGCATCAGCGCCGAAATGACACCATATTTCCACGACGTCGCGGACCATGTCCACCGCGTGCAGTCCATGGTCGACGGCCTCCTGCTTGTCCTGTCCACGGTCTTCGAGGCCAGCAGCCTTCTGGAAGCGCAAAGGATCGGTGTGGTCACTCGCCAGCTCGCGGCCTGGGCGGCGCTCTTGGCGGTCCCGACGGCGATCGCCGGAATATATGGCATGAACTTCAAGCACATGCCGGAACTGGACACGCCATATGGCTACTTCGTCGTGCTCGGAGTGATAGCGGTGTTCTGCCTTCTCCTATTCATGCGCTTCAAGAAGGCCAAGTGGCTATGAGTAACGCACTTCGCGAGCTTCTCCGTCCGCCGAGTCACAGCGCGCTTTGTGCGCGAGCGTGTCCAATCCAGTTCAAGATGAAGGTGCTTCCATGACCTCCCAGGTGACCGACGTTCTAGAAGCAGTCCAGTCATTCATCGCCAAAGGCTATGACCGCGAATACCGCGTCAAGGACGGCAATCTCGTCGATCTCGAACTAGGGTCAACCCTCGATGCATGCAGCATTCGCGTCGATGCGGCGTTGCGCCTCGAGAGCGGGGACGACGGCGAAGATGCCTCCAACATCTACGCGATCACCGATCCGGCGACAGAGCATAAAGGCCTGTTGATCGACGCCTTCGACGTGTTCCACGAAATCTGCCCCCGCGACTTGTCCGAGCGCCTTGTGGCGCATCGGGAAACAGCACCGGCAGGTGACCAGGACGCGCCGAGCAAGCACGGACTACGGAAAGTCTACAAGAGCGAGTTTCACAGCGATCCCGAGCGTTACGTTCTGCGCGAGGGCTTTCCAGACTTCCCGCCATGCCCTTTCGGCCAATCCTTCAGCATCCTCGGCTTCGATACCGCCGAGCAGGAATATGTCTGGCTCGTCACGAGCATCATTCGAGATCCTCGGCTGATCAGGGTTCCATACCAGGGCGAAGACGTCATCAGCGACGAATAGCGGTGTCGCTTAGCCGGAAAGGCTGGCCTTCCTGGCCCACACATCTGCAGGCTGAACTTTAAGAACATCGAAAATTAGGAGGTGATTATGGACTGGAACAAGGACCACATACGAGAAACTATGCTCTTGCTGGAGACAGCAGCGTTGCACAGCGCTCGCGAAAACTACCTGGACTATGTCTCTACCGCTCGGCTCGATCGGAGCGAACCGATCGAAAACGACGAACTAGCTCAGGCCGAGGTCGCGAGCGACTTCGCTGAAGCGCTCGATGACACGCTCCATGACTACGCCAATAAACTCGAAAAGCTCAGGACGATCGATTTCGGCCCCAAGTTGGCCGTCAACGAAGGCGCTGTCGTCAAGCTGTCCGGCCGCCACTTTGTGATCGCGGTGTCAACGAGCAAGTTTACCTGTCAGGGGCGTGAGCTCATGGGCATTTCCACGATGGCGCCGATCTTCGAAGCGATCGAGGGTGCCCGAGCCGGGGAGACCGTGCAGTTCAACGGCCGGGACCTCACCGTAGAAGACGTGGAATAAAGCCCTCCACCGCAGCCGGCGCGCTAGTGCCGAACGCCCTGCATCTCTTTCTGCATGCATACGGTCACTTGCAGCCGCGTTGACCTGGCTCATCAAAGGCAAACTCATGACAACACCTTCATTCTTCATCACCCCCGGATACGGGACGCGCCTGCATGACGCGCTTCATTATTCTCAGGCAATGCGCATTGGTGACCGCGTGGAGATCTCCGGACAGGGCGGATGGAACGACGATCTCGTCATTCCGGAGTCGATTGAGGAAGAGATCGAGCAGGCGTTCAAGAACGTGGAACGGACGCTCGCGACCGCCGGAGCACGCTGGCCGCATGTGGTCCACGTCAATTCCTATCACGTCGGTGGATTCCCTCCCGTGATCAACGAAACAATGGCCAAGCTGTATCGCCACTACATGCCCGACCGCGCTCCAATCTGGACGCAGTTGGGAATCGAAGCGCTGGGGCTTCCAACCATGCGTATCGAAATTCGCGTAACAGCTATCATCGCCTGACCCCGCGGTTCGTGCAGGCGCCGTGCCGCGCTAATCCCGCACGCCCTGCGCCCGCTTCTCCATGCATATCATCGTATCGAGAGATCCGGTTATCATCGGCGTGCTCGGAGAACGGGGGGCCGCCTTGGCCTGGTTGGCGCGCCTCGGCTGCCTGCGGGCGATGGCCAGCACTGCCAGGAGCGTGAGCAACGCCGCCGCATAAAGGAACAGGCCGCCAGGGCCGACGATATTCATTGCAGCTGCTCCTATTAGGGGGCCAGCGGCTGTCCCGATCCCGTTGAGCAACAGAAGCCCGCGCGCGGTGCCGAGTAGCCGACCGGCCGGAAGATCGTCGTTTGCGACGGCGAGACACAACGAATAAATCGGGATGCCAAAGCCGCCGAACAGCGCACCTGCCGCAAGGAGCAGCGGCAGAGGCGCTTCCACCGCCAACGCTACGCCGATGGCAGACGCTGCGGACGCCAGCGCCGCACCGGCGATGACAAGATTCCGGGGCACTCGATCCGAAAGCCAACCGAGTGGCCAATGGAAGGCGAGCGTTCCACCAAGAACCGCAGCCATGAAGGCGGAGATACCGCCCACATCGAGGCCGATGCTCTGGGCGAAGTTCGCGCCCATGCCCCAGAAACCACCGATAGCCAGGCCGGCCAGGAAAGCGCCAGCCGCAGCGAGAGGTGATACGAGGACGAGGTCCCTGAACGCGACCCATTCCTGTTCCACCTGGGCCGGCGGATGACTGGGCAGCAAGGTGATCGGAACCACCGCCGCTGATATCAGCAGCGACACGATGAGGAACAATGTCACGTCGGCGGGCGGTGCGATGTTGAGTAACGCCTGCCCGATTGCCCATGAGCCCATAGAGACAACTCCGAATATCGACAGGAGCTGCCCGCGTGTGGATGGCAATGCGTGGGCGTTGAGCCAACTCTCCGTTGCGAGGATCATGCCCGCGTAGGCGAAGCCGGTAATCAGGCGAAGCGGCATCCAGGCGATCGGCTCCACGAACGCCACATGGAGAAGGGCGGTCATCGAGGCAATGGCCGCGAAGCCGGCGAAGGTTCTGACATGTCCCACGGAGACGATGATCGGTGGCAACACGAGCGCGCCGATCGTGAAACCCGCGAAATAGAAGGACATCATCGCGCTGATCGCGCCGGTCGAGAACCCCTTATGGCCGGCTCTCACGATCAGGAGCGTGCTCAGCAGGCCATTGCCCAGCAGCAGAGCGGCGACGCTCAGCAGCAGCGCCGCCACCGGCGCGAGAACGAGGCCGCGCTTGCCCGCCGACCTCATGGTATCCATCGCCGGGCTCGTTCTCGGGCCTGACTTGAGGGTTGATACTCTGCCGCACTGATGAACTGGTCGAATGCTTCGCACCAGATGACGACCGTGTTGTAGTCACGGACATCGATGCCGGCAGGCACCTCGACGATGAAGCCGTTGAACGTCTTCACATCGCCCACGCGGACTGATCTGTCCTTGATTAGGAGAAAGGCCTCCTTCGTGTCGACGAAACGTGGTGCGAGGTAGAGCTTGTAGTCGGGACCAGGGGCGAGGCGCCCGATATGGGCGATACGGTCGCGCGAGACCCGGATCTCGCCTTCCCCCCAGTGAAGCAGGTCGCTGCCTTTGAGATCGCGGGCCAGACGCCCTGCGTAGAGCGTCTCGGCTGAGATGGTCCGCAAGGCCGCCGCGTCCGGGGCCTGGGGGGCGGTCAGGATCGGCAGCGTGTAGACACCGCCCGCGAAGCCCATGGCGAGCATCGCGAGATGGGTGGCAATCAGGATGACCCAGCGCCGCATCGGTTACACCAGCTCCAGTCCCTTCACGAGCTGATCGGCGTCGAGATGGAAGTCCGAGAATACGATGCGGCCGCCAGCGTCCATCACGGAGAACCAGGGCGTTCCCCGCGTGCGGTAGTCCTCCATGAAGGTGGGAAGCGTCGCGCCGGCAGGTGGCTCGTCCTGACCGAACGCGACAGGAAGCGCATACTTGAGCTGGTTCACGCGCAGCTTCTCGAAGGTGTTCTCATCCGCTCCTTCGAAGACGGTCTGGATCACCGCGAAGCCCACGCCCTTGGCGCTCAATGCACCATGCAACCTTTGTAGCGTCGGAAATCCATGCAAATGGCAGCCACGGCACCAGTGCTGGAAGGCGAAGAGGACTTTCGGGCCGGTGCCGAGATCCGACAGCTTGAGCGGCGCGATGCTTTCTCCATCCGCGCCAATCCATCTCTGCACCCGCAGCTCGGGGGCTTGTCGTTCGTCGACGCTCATCTGATCCTCCAATTCCGATGCAGAAGTCCGATGAGTGGTCGCGTGTGGCGATGGCACGCGAACCTCACCGCCTTGATCCCCTACAGGTTGTAGGATGCGAGTTCGCCGACCGATACCTCGTGGCCAGCCCCGCCGTTCTTCCGTCGGTGTGTCACCGCCGCCCCTCAATGACAAAGGCGCGATAGCGGGAACCGGCAAAACGGTGCGCAGCGATGGTTTGGTAGGCGGGGCTATGATACCAATCACGGGCGGCCTGCATCGTCGGGAACCGCAAAATTACGGCCCCTTCGACGGGCGGCCCCTCCAAATGCTCCATCGCGCCATAAGCGGCGAGAAAGGTTACGTCGTGGCCATCGAACGATGGGCCGACGCCTGCAGAATAGGTTGCGAGTTCTTCCGGATCGGTGGTTTCTTCGCGGGTGAAGACGACGAACGCTTCCATCTTAAAGTCTTTCATAAGGTCGCATCTGCAGGCCACCGCCGCTGGCGATGGCCTTAAAGTCGTCAGGCTGGCAGCTCGAACCCGATTTTCGTGAGTGCCTCGACGCACGCATCCTGATCCTGCTGATAGTTGCCTCCGGAGATGCCGATCCCGCCGATCAACTTCCCGTCTTCCAGGATCGGATAGCCTCCGCCGACAGCGACCATCCGGGGGCGATAGGCCAGCGGCGCCACTTTTGGATCGTTCGAAACATAGTCGTTCCAGACATGGGTGGGGTACCCAAACGAGGCGGAACTCCAAGCCTTGTCGATGGCAACATCGACGGTGAGAAACGGCGCGTCATCAGTGCGCTCGAACGCGCGCAGGTTACCGGTGGCGTCGACGACGGCGACCGCAGCCGGGATGCCGATTGTACGTGCCGCGGCGATCGCCGCGTCGATGAGGGCGACGGCGGTTTCGCGGTTGATCGAGGCGGTGGCAATGGATTTCGTCATGAAATTTCCTTCGCCGTGGCGTAATCCGTCCGGCGTTCTTGAGGTTAGAAAAGACGTTCGGCGGTGGCAGTCATCAGAAGCCTTCGAGGACAATCTTGCCTCTTGCCGCGCCACTTTCGATCAGTGCGTGCACCGTCTTCAGATTGGCGGCATTAATTGGCGACAATTTTTCGGTTAGCGTCGTGCGAATTTTGCCGTCGTCCACCAGCACCGCCAGCGAATTGAGGATCTTGCCCTGCTCATCCATGTCGGGCGTGCCGTAGAGCGACCGTGTGAACATCAGCTCGTGGTGGATCGACACTGCCTTGCGCTTGAACAGCATGACGTCGAGCGCCTTGGGATCGTCGATGAATCCGAACCGTCCTTGCGGGGCGATCAGTTCGGCGATGTCGGATGCATGCTGCTCGGTATGCGTGGTCGAGAACACGAAAGCGGGAGCGCCGATGTTGAGCTCGGCAATCTGTGGCGCGAGCGGCCGAGAGTGGTCGATGACATGATGAGCCCCAAGCCCTTTAACCCACTCCTGGGTTTCCGGCCGAGAGGCGGTGGAGATGACGATGAGATCCGTGCGCTGTCGAGCGATCTGGATGGCGATCGACCCGACCCCACCCGCACCACCGATGATGAGGATCGCCGCCGCCCCGGGAACGGGCTTCGTCACGTCCAGGCGATCGAACATGGCTTCCCAGGCCGTCAACGTCGTGAGTGGCAGCGCCGCCGCTTCCGCCCAGTCGAGCGACGCGGGTTTACGACCGACGATCCGGGCGTCGACGAGATGGAACTCCGCATTGGTGCCAGGCCTTATGAGCGATCCGGCATAATAGACCTCGTCGCCTACCGCGAACTGCGTCACGTCGGGGCCGACCTCTTGCACGATCCCGGCCGCATCCCATCCCAGCACTTTCCAATCGCCATCAGCGGGCGGCGTGCTGCTGCGGATTTTGTAGTCGACCGGGTTGACCGAGACAGCCTTCACCTCAACCAGGATATCGCCTCCTTCAGCGACAGGCCGAGGCAGATCAATGTCGACCAGAGAGGCGTCCTCGGCGATGGGTCCCGGAACCTTGTAGGCGTATGACCGGGATAAGGGGAAAAACTGTACATATCACCTGTAACCGGTTGATCTACAACTAATCCTGATGACGTGCCAACCGCTGCAATTCTCCGTTACCCTTGCATGCTGGCACGGATACCGGAGGATCAGGATGGCGTCACTGGAGCGCACTGCATACCCGCAGTTTCTGAGCTACTACTCACCGAGTGACCTGCGACAGTTCTTTACTCTGCAGGATGAAGAAATCAACTGGCTGAAGTCGGCCGGCCGTTCTGCCGGGACCCGACTCGGACTGGCCGTCCTGCTCAAAGTTTTCCAGCACTTGCGCTACTTTCCTAGCCTCGACAAGATACCTTCCGAGGTGATCACCCACGTCCGGAATGGCCTCGGTTTCGGTGACGCGATACGGATCGAATACCCCGTCGAACGCACCCTCTTTCGGCACAAAGCCATGGTGCTGGGCTTGCTTAACGTCAAACCCTTCCATGGGCACGATGCGATGCGCCAAGCAGAACGCTTTGCCTGCGATGCGGCTGAGCTCATGGATCAGCGTGCCGACATCATCAATGGGATAATCGAGGGGGTGCTCCAGGCGCGCTACGAACTCCCCGCCTTCTCGACGCTCGACGATTTGGCAGAGAAGGCCCACGCTGCCGTGCAGAACCGGGTGTTCGGTAAGGTATTTCACCGTATCACCCCCCAACAACTCGAAGCCCTACAGGCGCTGCTGGTCACGGACAAACTGGAACGCCGCCAAAGCGAATACAACGAGCTCAAGAAATCCGCGAAACGCCCGACCCGCAAGCATCTCGATATGCTGGTGGAGCATCTGGAATGGCTGGATTCGATCACGGCGGGGGATGACGTCCTTGCAGGCCTTCCCGACACCAAGATTCGCCACTTCGCCGCCCAGGCCATGGCCTATGACGTGTCCGAGTTGCGCGAATGCGCCGAGACCAAGCGTTACACCCTGCTGGTGGCCCTGATCCGGCGCATGCAGGTGCGCGCGCGGGATCAGTTGGCCGAGATGTTCCTGCGCCGCGTGGCCACGATTCACAAACGCGCCAAGGAAGAGCTCGACCAGATCCAGTTCGGGCAGCGCGGCCAGATCGAGCGCCTGATCGGCACGCTGGATGGCGTGCTCGCCATCCTCGACGGCGAACCGGACAATGCGGCGGCCGGCGCTCAGATACGCGAATACCTTGCACCCGCAGGTGGAGTCCACGGGGTCCGCGAGACCTGTGCCCAGGTGCAGGCGACCAGCGGCAACAACTACCTGCCGCTCGTGTGGAAACACTTCAAGAGCCATCGCTCCATCCTGTTCCGGCTCGTGCATTTGCTCGACATCCGCGCCACCACCCAGGATCGGACGCTGATCGACGCTTTGAACCTCATCAAGACCTACCAGGACAAGCATCGCATCGAGTGGATTACGGAGAGCATTGACCTTTCCTTCGCCTCGGACCGCTGGCGCAAGCTCCTGCGCGAGGGCGACAGCGGCGATGGTTTCGGTCTGGGCTTAAGCCGGCGCAACCTCGAAATCTGTGTCTTCTCCTACCTCGCCGAGGAGTTGCGCTCTGGCGATCTCAGTATCGTCGGCTCGGAGGAGTTCGCCGATTACCGCGATCAGTTGCTTTCGTGGGAGGAATGCCAGGAGTTGTTACCCGCCTACTGCGACAAGATTGGCCTGCCGCAGGACGCAACGACCTTTGCCAGCAGTTTGCGCGACTGGCTCACCGACACCGCGCAGCACCTGGATGACACGTTTCCTGAATGCCGCGGCGATGTGGCCCTGACTGCCAGCGGAGAACCCGTGTTGCGCAAGCCGATTGCGCGCGAAATCCCGCCTTCGGTTATGTCGCTGCAGAACGCGCTGACCCAGCGCATGCCGGCGCGGCACATTCTGGACGTGCTCGCCAACATCGAACACTGGATGGGCTTCACGCGGCACTTCGGGCCACTATCGGGCAACATGGCCAAGCTCAAGCAGCCGGCCGAGCGCTACCTGCTGACGATCTTCGCCATGGGCTGCAACCTCGGGCCCACACAGGCGGCGCGCCATCTGGGCAACAGCGGCGTCACGCCGCACATGCTGTCCTTCGTCAATCGGCGCCACCTCTCACTGGAGAGCCTGGAAGCGGCCCAACGCGAGCTCAACGAGGTATATCTGCGCCTGGATCTCCCCAAGATATGGGGTGATGGCAAGACGGTCGCCGCCGACGGTACGCAGTACGATTTCTACGACGAAAACCTGCTCGCGGGTTACCACTTCCGTTACCGCAAGATGGGCGCCGTCGCCTACCGGCACGTGGCCAACAATTACATCGCGGTGTTCCGCCACTTCATTCCGCCCGGTGTGTGGGAAGCGATCTACGTGATCGAGGGACTGCTCAAGGCCGGCCTGTCGGTCGAAGCGGATACCGTGCATGCCGACACCCAGGGCCAGTCGGCCACAGTGTTTGCCTTCACCCATCTGCTGGGCATCAAGCTGATGCCGCGCATCCGGAACTGGAAAAATCTGACGCTGTTCCGGCCGGACAAGGCGGTGAAGTACAAGTACATCAACCGCCTGTTCGGCGACAGCGTGGACTGGAACCTCATCGAGCGGCACTGGCAGGATCTGATGCAGGTGGCCTTGTCGATCTACGCCGGCAAGATTTCTTCGGCCACCCTGCTGCGCAAGCTGGGCAGCTACAGCCGCAAGAACCGTCTGTATTTCGCGGCGCAGGAACTGGGCAACGTGATCCGCACGGGCTTCCTGCTGGAGTGGATCGGCAGTCGTGAGCTGCGCCAGGAGATCACCGCCAACACCAACAAGATCGAGTCCTACAACGGCTTTGCCAAATGGCTGTCCTTCGGTGGCGACGTGATCGCGGTGAACGAGCCGGACGAACAGCAGAAGCGCCTGCGCTACAACGATCTGGTGGCCTCCGCCCTGATCCTGCAGAACACCGTCGACATGATGCGCACGTTGGGCGACCTCCGGCATGAAGGCTGGCAGATCACGGAAAACGATGTCAGCTTTCTGAGTCCCTACCAGGTCGCGCACGTCAAGCGCTTCGGCGAGTACAGCCTGAAACTCAAGCGCAAACCCGAAGCCTGGATCGCGGACGACACCTTTCAACAAGCGGCCGCGTCGGTGCAGGACATGCGGCGCGCGACGCGCAGAGCCTGAGCATGGACATCCCTGAACCCCGTTTCGCGGTTACCCCCTACGGCGATGTTGACTCCGCAGCACTGGACAACCTGCGGCAAAGCTTTGATACCACAGCGCTACTCGAACTGGTCGACGGGCTGGCTCCGATGGCGCAGCGTTTCGACAGAACAGGGGGTGTGCGGGATGAACTGCTGCGTCTTCATCGCATGGCGCACACTGTCATCAATGGCGCGAATCCGAGCGAATCGAGCGCCGATGACCTGTGGGAAGTTGCCGCCGCCCTCATCGACGAGTTCCGGCAGATGTCCGATCACTGTCTCGAGATCGCCGCAGCTCTGCAGCCGTTGGCCGACCTGCAGCCGGATCACGACGTCTGAGCGTCGTCCGACAAGGCGCGTTCGATGCGCTGCTGACCGAAGGCATCGGCCCCGTCGATATAGCGCAGGGCAGACTTCACATCACGCCAGCCGACGTATTCCATCAGGCTCTTGACATCCCAGCCGTTGTCGTTGGCCCAGTTGGCGAAACCACGACGCAAGGAATGGCTGCTGAAGCTGTCGGCCGACAGGAGTCCCGCGCGCTCGAAAATGCTGCGCAGCAGCGGCGTGACGCTGTTGACGTGCAGGCCGTGGACACGGATTCGTCCCCATTGATCGATCCCGCGGAAGACCGGCCCTTCCTCAATCCCCGACAGATCCTTCCAGGCCGTATAGGCCGCCACGGGGCACAGACGCGACAAGGCCGGCACCTTGAAGCACCGTCCGGCCGCCTGCCGGTCGCCCTTGGTTCGAGGCAGGAAGCAGGTCATGCCTTGGGCGGGCACGAGTTCGACATCTTGCGTTTCCAGGCGGATCAACTCGTCACTTCGGAATCCGCGCCAGAAACCCAGGAGGAGTAGCGCCTTGTCACGGGTGTGGCGCAGTCGCGCGACCGCGCCCTGGGTCCCGATCGCGTGGTCCAGCCATGTCACGGCGTGGGACAGTTGGCCAATCTGTAGCGGCACCGCCTGACGGGTTTGCGGCGGATGCACGGTTTGAATGCCCTTCATGGTCTGTCGTACCAGAGGGGCCTTGGTAGGATCGGCAAAGCCGTGATCCTGGTGCCAGCGCGACAAGGCTGCGAGGCGCTGTCGCAGGGTAGCGATGGACAGCAGTTCGGCATGCCGCGCCAGATAGCGCGCGATGCTGTCCGCGCTCGCCGGCAGGAAGCCACCCCATTCCACCTCGAAGTGGCGCACGGCGGAGGTGTAGCTGCGACGCGTATTGGCGCGTGTTGCCGCGTGTACGTAGACATCGACCTCATTCATGGGAGCGTCCTGATGACCGACTCAAGCATAGCGTGCGGCGCGGGGCTGAATGTCGTTCATTTTCGGACGCCGCCGTGCGCGCCATGCACGTGCCCGCCACTGATAGGTGCTCCCGGACACGCGGGCTGTGACAACTCGTGCAGGATGCCACAGTGGGCAGCATCCCGTGCCTGGGGACATTGTTCGCGCAGGCTCTTGAGTTGCCGCTCCAGCACACGCAGTTCGCGGATACGTGCCGCGACGTGAACGATGTGCGCATCGAGCAACGTGTTCACATCGCCGCAGTTCGCGCCCGGCGCATCCTTGAAGCGCAGCAGGATGCGAATCTCGTCCAACGACATGTCCAGCGATCGGCAATGGCGGATGAACGACAAACGCTCGGCGTGGGTGTCCTCGTAGATGCGGAAATTGCCGTCCGTACGTGCCGGGGCGGCCAGCAACCCTTCGCGCTCGTAGTAGCGGATGGTCTCTACCGGGGTGCCGGTCACTCTGGCCAGCTCACCGATTTTCATCGTGCTTGTCCTCCAGGCGGGAAGGAAGATCCTACCGGCATTCTAGGTCCTTGACTCTGTAGTGACTACGGATTGTTAAATGACTGCAAGTCCAGACAGGGGAACCAAGCATGAGCAAATGCAGTGTTGGTAGTTGCGGATGTTCCATCGTGTCGCAGTCGCCGGGTGATTCGTCCCCCGACGGCCCCAACGGGAAGCTATACGGCGTCGACAGCACGGACTGCCCCACCGATGCGGCGCTGGTCCGCAACAATCTTGAACCCCTCGACGGCGTGACGGGACTCGACCTCACCGTGACCCGGCAAAGGTCGGACGTGAGCGATCGCCCCGACCCGCCGGTCGCGGCCGACGCCGCCGTGCCAGCCATCGGTGCGCCGGCACAGCGCATCGATAAGACCACTGCTGCCGTGCGCACGACGCTCGCGATCGCCGGGATGGACTGTCCGACCGAGGAGGCGTTGATCCGGAGCAAGCTCGCTGGCATGGCTGGAGTGGCGGCGCTCGATTTCAACCTCGTCCAGCGTCGGCTGAGCGTGACGCATCGTCCGGGAGCATTGGAAGCGGTCCTCGGCGCCCTGAAAGCCATTGGTCTCGAAGCGAAGGTCGAATCGGCAGGCACGGAGAGCGCAGCGCCGCCGATCAAACCCGCGCCCAAGACCCACTGGTGGCCGATGGCGCTGGCCGGAGTCACCGCGACGTTGGCCGAGGGGGTGTATTGGCTCAACGGCGGTGACCACTGGACCGTCCTGGCTCTCGCGCTGGTGTCGATCCTCAGTGGCGGTCTGGCGACCTACAAGAAAGGCTGGATCGCGCTCAGGCATCGCAATCTCAACATCAACGCACTCATGTCGATTGCCGTGACCGGCGCGATGCTCATCGGACACTGGCCGGAAGCGGCCATGGTGATGTTCCTGTTCACGCTGGCCGAGGTGATCGAAGCGAAATCGCTCGATCGGGCGCGCAATGCGATTCGCGGCTTGCTGGAACTCGCGCCCGACACTGCGACCGTATGCCAGGGCGATGGAAGGTGGGTAACCATGCCGGCCAAGACGGTGCCGCTGGAGGCCGTGGTGCGCGTGCGCCCCGGTGAGCGGATTGCGCTCGACGGCGTGGTGATCAGCGGACGTTCGACGGTCAATCAGGCGCCCATCACCGGCGAGAGCCTGCCGGTCGATAAGGCCGAAGGCGACAACGTGTTCGCCGGAACGATCAATGAAGCGGGATCGCTGGAATATCGCGTGACAGCGGAGGCGAGCCATTCCACCCTGGCCCGCATCATCCACGCGGTCGAATCGGCCCAGGGCAGCCGCGCGCCCACCCAGCGCTTCGTCGACCGGTTCGCCCGGATCTACACGCCCGTCGTGTTCGCCGGCGCGCTGCTGGTGGCCATCGTGCCACCGCTAGCTTTCGACGGCGCGTGGATGGACTGGATCTACAAGGCGCTGGTGCTGCTGGTGATTGCCTGTCCGTGTGCCTTGGTGATCTCGACGCCGGTCACGATAGTCAGCGGTCTCGCCGCGGCCGCCCGCAAGGGCATTCTGGTGAAAGGTGGCGTCTATCTCGAAGAGGGGCGCAAGCTCGCCACGCTGGCGCTCGACAAGACCGGCACGATTACGCACGGCAGGCCCGCCCAGACGGACTTCATGGTGCTGAGCGGCGACGCGAACCAGGCGCATATCCTGGCAGGCAGTCTCGCGGCGCGCTCGGATCATCCGGTCTCGCTGGCGATCGCCCGTGCCGCGGTTGAAATGGGATGGGTGTTGCGCGAGGTCGCCGATTTCGCCGCCATTCCGGGCCGCGGCGTGCGTGGCGGCATTGATGGTCACGTCTATCAGCTCGGCAACCATCGACTGATCGAGGAAATCGGCCTGTGCTCACCCGACATCGAAAAAGCGCTCGACACGCTCGAGCGCCAAGGCAAGACGGCCGTACTCTTGGCGAACCATGCAGAGGTGCTGGCCATCTTCGCCGTCGCCGACACGCTGCGCGAGACGAGCCGTCAGGCGATTGCCGATCTGCATTCCCTGGGGGTGAAGACGCTGATGCTCACCGGCGATAACACTCACACGGCCGAAGCGATTGCCCGCGCGGTGGGTATCGACGAGGCAAGGGGCAATCTGCTGCCGGAAGACAAACTCAGCACCATCGAATCACTGCTGACGCACCGGAAGGGGGGCAAGGTCGGCATGGTGGGAGACGGCATCAACGACGCACCCTCGCTGGCCCGCGCGGACATCGGTTTCGCGATGGGGGCGGCGGGCACGGACACCGCGATCGAGACCGCGGACGTGGCGTTGATGGACGACGACCTGCGCAAGATCCCCGCCTTCGTGCGCCTGTCACAGGCCACATCCGACGTGCTGATCCAGAACATCGTAGTGGCGCTCGGCATCAAGGCGGGGTTTCTGCTGCTCACCGTGAGCGGGCAGGCCACGATGTGGATGGCGGTATTCGCGGACATGGGGGCGAGTTTGCTGGTCGTGGCAAATGGACTCCGCTTGTTGCGGAGATAACCGGCACACTTGGACGGCTTACCGGCTTGAGGCAAATGCAAGAATACTGAAACCGATCGTCGTCCTGCCGGCGGCCGATCGGGCGAACGGCTTGCCGCCATGCATGCGCGCGATCGCTGCGACGATCGACAATCCGAGTCCGTGATTGGTGCTTCCGTGTTCGCGCGCCGCGTCCGCCCGGTAGAAGCGGTCGAACAGGCGTGGAAGATGTTCCGCAGGAATCACCGGCCCGACGTTGCTGACGGACAGGCGAACGCCGCCGGCAGCGTCCGGCTCGATGTCGACGTCAACCATCGACCCGCGCTCCGCAAAACGGGTCGCGTTGGCGAGGAGGTTCGATATCGCCCGCCGCAACAAACCCGCATCAAAGCCGCCGCCGCCGTCCCCGCAAACCCGAACGCTGACGCCCGCCTCCTGGAGTGCTGCATCGTGGAATTCGACCACCTCGGTCGCAAGAGCGGCGAGGCTGCCGACAGGGCTTCGGCGCGCCCGCTCGCCGCGATCGGCCTTCGACAGGAACAGCATGTCATTGACGAGACTCGCCAGGCGGTGCAGGTCCTCGAGGTTCGATCCCAGCACGTCCCGCAACTCGGGAATGCCGCGTTCGCGGCTCAGGGCGAGTTCGGTCTCGCCGATCAGTGTCGCCAGCGGCGTACGCAGTTCATGGGCGACGTCCGCATTGAAGCCTTCCAGTTGCCAGTATGCGTTGTCCAGCCGCACGAGCAGCGCGTTGAACTGCGCGACCAGCGGCTGCAGTTCCTGCGCCTGCGCGGAACCATCCAGCGGCTGTCCGACGTTTTCCGGACTGAGCGCGGCGGCTTGCCGAGCCAGGTCGCGAACGGGCAGCAGCGCGCGTTGCACGAGCCACGCCCCCCCGGCGGAGACGACCACGGCGCCGGCCAGCGCACTCGCCAGTAACGTCCACGCCAGTTGCCTCAGCAATTGGGCATCGGAACTGCTGTCGAGCGCCAATTCGGCACGCAGCACGGCCGTGCCCGACCACGGTGAAGGGATCTCGAATTCAACCCGACGCAGGTGCGCGGGGGGCTCGGGGGCCGGCGGCGTCATGTACAGGAGCGTCTCGGCGCCCTCGGTCAGCCGCAGTTTGAGGTCGGCATGGCCGATGAAGAAATCGTCGAGCTTGTGACGTAGGCTCGGCAGTTCCTCCGGTGTCGCGATCTCACGAACAAGGTGGCGGATCACGTCCTGCTTGTGCCGAAGCTCCTCGGTCTGCTTCGCAGAAAAGTTGAGGCTGGTGGCCACATACACGACGACGCAGACGAATCCGAGTCCGATGAAGGTCTGTACCGCGAGCCACCATGACAGCCAGCGGCCCAGCGAACGCGGATTGCGCATCCTCAGGGTTCCCGGTCTTCCAGCACGTAGCCCATGCCGCGCACGGTGTGCAGCAGCTTCTTCGCGAAGGGGTCATCGAGCTTGCTGCGCAAGCGCCGTACCGCAACCTCCACGACATTCGTATTGCTCTCGAAGTTCATGTCCCACACCTGCTCGGCCAGCGCGGTGCGCGACAGCACCTGACCGTGCCGGCGCAACAACAAGGTCAGCAGTGTGAATTCCTTGGCCGTCAGATCGAGCCGTTGTCCGGCGCGCGACGCCTTGCGCCGCACGAGATCGAGTTCGAGGTCGGCCAGCCTGAGGACCGTGAGATCTTGACCGGCCGTCGGAATGGCGCCACGCCGTAACAGCGCCTGGACGCGTGCGAGCAGTTCGGACAGGGCAAAGGGTTTCACAAGATAGTCGTCGGCACCCGCCTGCAGCCCCTTCACGCGATCCTCCACCTTGTCCCGCGCGGTGAGCATCAGCACCGGTACGTGCTTGCCGCGCCGCAGTTCGCGCAAGACGGCGAAGCCGTCCAGGCCCGGCAGCATGACATCGAGCAGGACGAGGTCGTAATGCCCTTCGATCGCGAGATAGCGCCCCTCGGTGCCGCTGTGCGCGACATCGACGACGTAGCTGTTTTCGGTCAGCGCCTTGCGCAAGTATTCGGCGAGCTTCGGCTCGTCTTCGACGACCAGGATCTTCATGCACGAATTATCGCGGAGGCGGTGGCGCGTCGACATTACGAATTCGTAATCGGGCTGTTCGCGATTCGACGTGAACGGTTTTCTACAGTACGCCCCGTACCCGGCACATGGCGTATGCAGGGGTCGTCTCAGAAAACGGAAAATAAAGCACGCTAAGCGTGCGTGGAGGCTGGCACCCAGCGGTACAGCGTCGGAATGGACACGCCGAGGTTCTTGGCCACGTCCTTGGGCGGCACCCCGCTGGCCAGCAGCTTCTTGGCCGACTCGATCTTGCTGTCGGTCATCTTCGGCTTGCGGCCGCCTTTGCGGCCGAGCTGCTTGGCGACTTCCAGCCCGGCGCGGGTGCGCTCGACGGTCAGCTCGCGCTCCATTTCGGCAAGGCTCGCCATGACGTGGAAGAAGAACCGCCCGGATGGTGTGCCGGTGTCGATGGAGTCGGTGAGGCTCCTGAACTGGACACCGTGCTTGTGCAGATCGCCGACCAGATCGACCAGTTGCTTGACCGACCGGCCCAGCCGGTCGAGCTTCCAGACGACCAAAGTATCGCCTTCGCGCAGCATTTCGAGCGTCTTGGCCAAGCCAGGCCGGTCTGCCCGCGTGCCACTCACCTTGTCCTCGAAGACCTTTTTACATCCGGCCTTGCTCAAGGCTTCGCGTTGCAGCTCCAGGTTCTGATCCTGCGTCGAGACGCGCGCATAGCCAATCAACATGGCTTGTCTCGCGCCCGGTCGATGCGTTCCTGCATCGCCTGCATCACTTCTTCGTGGGTGTACGATCTGGCGTTGGCGTCGGTGGCTTGCCGCAGGGCTTCCTCAACCTCGCGCGTCATCCGCTCGTAATCCTCCGGCCACAGCGCTTGCTCCATGCGCAGCGACGCCTGACCCAGCAGGTGCAGCAGGCTGAACAGCCGCATGTCGTTGGTGGCGACGATGCGCTCCCGAATCTGCTCCTGAATAGCTTCGCTAGCCCGATGCGCTTGTGGTGTGGCAGTCCCCTCGTAGTCAGCGGGGAATTCCGCTTCCTCGGCAATCCTTGCCCAGGCGCTGGCCAGCGCCTCGATGGTTGACGTGCTCATTTCCGCCGCTCCTGTGCTCTTTGGCGAATCAACCGGCCAAGGGGCCTCGACGCGAAAACCAGCAGCATCACGCCTATCGGATACCAGGTCGAGAAGACCACCAAGGCATCGAAGGCTGGCCGTCCGGTGTTGGTAGGCAGTACGGCGGTCACAGCCATCAACCCGCCGACCGTCCAGATGATGCGCCACACGTAGGGCATCACGCGGGGCACGTAGCCGTCATCGAAAGCGGTCTGGTAGTAGCGGCGCAGGCCGCGCTCGGCAAGCGCCTGGCGCTGCCGCTCCGACAGCGCATCCGTCCGGCCATACCAGCGCCGGAATGGTGGACAGCGCAGCAGCAAAGGGGTGAAGAGGATCATCACCGCCACGATCGCGACACCCCACGCCATGACGGCGCCGGCATCGGGCCGCTTGGCGTTCTCGATCACGGGCGCGAAGACGCCCGGAGCACCGATCATCCAGAACAGCGCAATGTGCTGATGGAAGGAGAGCTTCATTTGCTCATCCACTTGCGCAGCAGGCGCTTTTTCAGGGAGGCGCGTTCTTGCGGGTTGCGTCCCTTGTGATTGGCGATGCGATCCGCCGTGGCGGCCTGGCGCTTGACGGGCCAGTAGGAGCGGCCATCCTTGCCCATCGACCAGACGCTGCTGGCCTGGTTTTCCAGCAGGGGCAGATGGGCGCTCAGGGCTTCGGGCGACGCGCTGGTCAGCGCCGTGCGCTCACGGGTGCGCCAGCGCTGATGCCAGAGCTTCTTGTCCTCGCGCTCGCTGCCGCAGGTCGTGTGCCCGACGATGGGTGTTTTGCGGCGGCTGCGGCTCATAACGTAGTGGTCTCCAAGAACATTCAGGACTGATCCCAGGCGTCGATGGTCAAGACCTGATCGGCAGGACAGGCGGCTACGCGGTCGGGAACTGGATGGTGTTCAGTCTCATGCCGACCCCATTCGATTGATCGCGTCGCTTGCGGCACGCTGCGACGCAAGGAGGTTTGCGACCTGGTTTAGCAGCCGTGTCCGCTGCATGTCTGTTACCTATCTCCCCGACCGCTCATTGGACCAACTCCAGAGATTGGGCTCTATCGCTCAGCCAATACGAAACCGGCATTGGCTGATGCCACAACCGAGACGAACACAAATGGCTCGGTACCTGTATTTCGCGCCCCGTGCACTTGGCCCGGTCTTGCCACGGCTATCTCACCTTCCCTGAGGGCACGAACAATCCCATTGCCCTGAAAGTAATCAGCCATTCCCGACAAAACAGTCCACGTGTCTTGGCCGTGAGGATGAATGTGAGCCGCAATTTCCTGCCCGGGATGGACATGCCAAACCACGATAATTGAGTCTCGGGTTTCAAGCACAACGGAACGAATAGGCTCGCCTTCGGACGGCTGAACATACTCGGCTACAGAAAATATTCTCGATTCAACAGTCATCGGAGATCCCTCTTTCACAGTGCCCCCAGACAGGCTGGATATGAGTTCTAACTCGAATTTGAACGGGAGGCTGGTCGTGCGGTCGTGCAGTTGCCGATGAGCGTGTCGGCTGCTGCCTCCTTGCCCACCAGCGAACTCACGTCCGTTGCGGCCATCCAGAAGGTCTTGCCCGAGCGCGGCTCATAGGTCGCGGGATCGAACACGCCAGAGGGGCCGAACATCGGCGGCTTGATTGGTCATGGCTCCATGCCTTTGTCGTTACGGTCTTCATCGTCGGCATCCTGACGCACGGCGGGCAATTGCTGGAGCAACGCCGGCAGCCATTCCTGTACCGTCTCCCACACCACATCGAGGTTGATGTCGAAATAGCCGTGAGCCATGCGATTACGCATATTGCGCATGCTGCGCCACGGCACGTCGGCATGCGCCTGGGTGAACTCGACGTAGCCATCCATCACCTTTGTGGCCGCCTCGCCGATGACGATCAGGCTCATGATGACGGCCTGCTGGGTGCGCTTGTCGGCCAAGAAGTCGTCCTTGGCCATCCCTTCCACGAAGCTGCGCGCATCGGTTGCGGCCTGCTGAATGTGGTCGAGGTAATCGGGCAGGCGGTTCTCGCTCATATCGGTTGCGCCTCCGCGAGCACCTTGGCCCGGAACTTCGGCGGCAGGTCGCCGGGAGTCAGCAGATCGACGTCAACGCCGAGCAGCGATTTCAGTTCTTCTTCCAAATCGCCCAAGTCCAACAACGTGGCACCGGGCAGCGCATCGACCAACAGGTCGAGGTCGCTGCCATCCCGGTCGGTGCCATGCAGCACCGAGCCGAAGACGCGCGGGTTCGCGGCGCGAAAGCGGCCTACCGCTTCACGCACTGCGCTTCGCTTCATGTCAAGCACAACAGACGGTCGCATGCGCATCCTTTCTTATCGAAACTCGTTGAGATGATATGCAATCAAGAATAGAATTTCAAGAACTATTTTCGAGAATCGCAATGCCTTGATTCCCGTGCCGCGCTGTCACTTTCAGAAGGCGACAGCACGAAATATCAAAAGTCGACCGCACGGTCTTTTCTGACGTTGGAGTCGCCTCAGAAAACGGAAAATAAAGCACGCTAAGGCGTAGTTCCCTCGGGCTACACCGCGTCCGCACTGCGCGGTTCTTTCTTCCCTTGCAGTGACGCAATCAGCGGGCAGGAAACGTTCCCCTTCCGCGCATGGCAGGCGCACACCAAATCAGACAGCACGGCCTCCATGCGCGCCAGGTCAGCCATCCTCTCGCGCACGTCCTTGAGCTTGTGCTCGGCCAGGCTGCTGGCTTCCTCGCAATGGGTGCCATCCTCCAGCCGCAGCAGCTCGGCGATCTCATCCAGGCTGAAGCCCAACCGCTGGGCTGATTTCACGAAGCGCACCCGCGTTACATCCGTCTCGCCATAGCGGCGAATGCTGCCGTAAGGCTTGTCCGGTTCCGGGAGCAAGCCCTTGCGCTGATAGAACCGGATGGTCTCCACATTGACCCCGGCCGTCCTGGCGAAAACGCCAATGGTCAGGTTCTCCAAATTGTTTTCCATATCGCTTGACTCCGTACATAACTACGGAAGTAAGCTTAAGCTATCCAATTCAGATTCGAAAGGACAAACGTATGTCTGAACCTCAAAACGGGCGCGGCGCGCTCTTCACTGGCGGGCTGGCCGCCATCCTCGCCTCGGCTTGCTGCCTCGGGCCGCTGGTTCTGATCGCCTTGGGGTTCAGCGGCGCTTGGATCGGCAACTTGACGGTGTTGGAACCCTATCGCCCCATCTTTATCGGCGTGGCGCTGGTGGCGTTGTTCTTCGCCTGGCGGCGCATCTACCGGCCGTCAGCCGCCTGCAAACCGGGTGAGGTTTGCGCGATTCCCCAAGTGCGAGCTACTTACAAGCTCATTTTCTGGGGCGTGGCCGTGCTGGTTTTGGTCGCGCTCGGATTTCCCTACGTCGTGCCATTTTTCTATTGATCACAGGAGTTCACCATGAAAAAGCTGCTTTCCGCCCTTGCCCTCGCTGCCGTTGTTGCCCCCGTGTGGGCCGCCACCCAGACCGTTACGCTGTCCGTACCGGGCATGACCTGCTCGGCCTGTCCGATCACTGTCAAGAAGGCGATTTCCAAGGTCGATGGCGTCAGTAAAGTTGACGTGACCTTCGAGACGCGCGAAGCGGTGGTCACCTTCGATGATGCCAAGACCAGCGTGCAGAAACTGACCAAGGCTACCGAGGATGCGGGCTACCCATCATCAGTCAAGAACTGATCATGAAAGACCCGAAGACACTGCTGCGGGTCAGCATCATTGGCACAACCCTCGTGGCGCTGTGTTGCTTCACCCCTGTTCTGGTCATTTTGCTCGGTGTGGTCGGCTTGTCCGCGCTGACCGGCTATCTGGACTATGTGCTGCTGCCTGCGCTGGCGATTTTCATCGGCTTGACCATCTACGCCATCCAACGAAAACGCCAAGCCGATGCCTGCTGCACACCGAAATTCAATGGAGTAAAAAAATGACCGAAATCACCGTGAATGGCATGACCTGCACATCCTGCGCCACCCATGTCAAAGATGCTTTGGAAAAGATTCCCGGCGTGAATGCCGCTGTGGTGTCCTATCCAGAAAGCCGCGCGCAAGTCATGGCAGACACCGCCGTGAGCCACAACCAACTGCTGGCCGCCATCGCCGCATTGGGTTATCAAGGCTCGATCCGGGTTGGTGATTTCAAAGATGAACCAAAAATCCGTGATGCACTTGAGGGCGCCGGTTTGCATATCGCCATCATTGGCAGCGGCGGGGCCGCGATGGCGGCGGCGCTGAAGGCCGTCGAGCAAGGCGCGACGGTCACGCTGATCGAACGCGGCACCATCGGCGGCACCTGCGTCAATATCGGCTGTGTGCCGTCCAAGATCATGATCCGCGCTGCCCATATTGCCCATCTGCGCCGGGAAAGTCCGTTCGACGGCGGTATTGCGGCAACTGTGCCTGCGATTGACCGCAGCAAACTGCTGGCCCAGCAGCAGGCCCGTGTCGATGAACTGCGGCACGCCAAATACGAAGGCATCCTGGACGGCAATCCAGCCATCACCGTTTTGCACGGTGAAGCGCGTTTCAAGGACGACCAGAGCCTGGTCGTCCGTTTGAACGAGGGTGGCGAGCGCGAGGTAACGTTCGACCGCTGCCTGGTCGCCACCGGTGCCAGTCCGGCCGTGCCGCCGATTCCGGGCCTGAAAGAGTCACCCTACTGGACTTCCACCGAAGCGCTTGTCAGCGACACCATTCCCGCACGCCTGGCCGTGATCGGTTCGTCGGTGGTGGCGTTGGAACTGGCGCAAGCCTTTGCCCGGCTCGGCAGCCAGGTCACGATCCTGGCACGCAGCACCTTGTTCTTCCGGGAAGACCCGGCCATCGGCGAGGCCGTGACAGCCGCTTTCCGCGCCGAGGGCATCGAGGTGCTGGAGCACACGCAAGCCAGCCAGGTCGCCCATGTGAACGGCGAATTCGTGCTGACCACCGGACACGGTGAATTGCGCGCTGACAAGTTGCTGGTTGCCACCGGTCGGGCACCGAATACGCGCAGCCTCGCGCTGGACGCGGCGGGGGTCACTGTCAATGCGCAAGGGGCCATCGTTATCGACCAAGGCATGCGCACGAGCAACCCGAACATCTACGCGGCCGGCGACTGCACCGACCAGCCGCAGTTCGTCTACGTGGCAGCGGCCGCCGGCACCCGTGCCGCGATCAACATGACCGGCGGCGACGCAGCCCTCAATCTGACCGCGATGCCGGCAGTGGTGTTCACCGACCCGCAAGTCGCCACCGTGGGCTACAGCGAGGCGGAAGCGCACCACGATGGCATCGAGACCGACAGTCGCACGCTGACACTCGACAACGTTCCGCGAGCGCTTGCCAACTTCGACACACGCGGCTTCATCAAGCTGGTCATCGAGGAAGGTAGCGGACGGCTCATCGGCGTGCAGGCGGTGGCCCCGGAAGCGGGCGAACTGATCCAGACGGCGGTGCTCGCCATCCGCAACCGCATGACGGTGCAGGAACTGGCCGACCAGTTGTTCCCCTACCTGACAATGGTCGAGGGGTTGAAGCTTGCGGCGCAGACCTTCAACAAGGACGTGAAGCAGCTTTCCTGCTGCGCTGGATAAAAAAAGGAGGTTTTCAATGAGCGCCTACACCGTGTCCCGGCTGGCCCTTGATGCCGGGGTGAGCGTGCATATCGTGCGCGACTACCTGCTGCGCGGATTGCTGCGTCCGGTGGCGTGCACCCCGGGCGGCTATGGCCTGTTCGATGATGCCGCCTTGCAACGGCTGTGCTTCGTGCGGGCGGCCTTCGAGGCGGGCATCGGCCTGGACGCGCTGGCGCGGCTGTGCCGGGCGCTGGATGCTGCGGACGGCGATGAAGCGGCCGCGCAGCTTGCCGTTCTGCGCCAGTTCGTCGAGCGTCGGCGCGAAGCGTTGGCCGATCTGGAGGTGCAGTTGGCCACCATGCCGACCGAGCCGGCACAGCACGCGGAGAGTCTGCCATGAACAGCCCCGAGCGCTTGCCGTCCGAGACGCACAAACCGATCACCGGCTACCTGTGGGGCGCGCTGGCCGTGCTCACCTGTCCCTGCCATTTGCCGATTCTCGCCATTGTGCTGGCCGGCACGACGGCCGGCGCGTTCATCGGAGAGTACTGGGGTATCGCAGCCCTCACGCTGACCGGTTTGTTCGTCCTGTCTGTGACACGACTGCTGCGGGCCTTCAAAGATCGATCATGAGCGCTTCCCATTGAGACAAACCACGCTGTCGCTACGTTGCCTCATGCCGGCATCAAATTCGGCTGAGTAGCTTCTCGCCATCTGGACGTAGCTCACCCTTGGGTGAAACATGCCGATACAGGGTCTGCCGCGTGACGCCAAGTTCCTGGCACAGGTCGCCGACCTTGGTCTCTGGCTGACCCATTGCCGCCATCGCCAGCCGCAGCTTGGCGGCGGTCATCTTGAACGGCCGGCCGCCTTTCCGCCCGCGCGCGCGGGCCGAGGCTAGGCCGGCAATCGTGCGCTCCGCGATCAACTCGCGCTCGAACTCGGCCAGGGCGGCGAAGATGCCAAAGACCAGCTTGCCGGCGGCGGTCGTGGTGTCGATGGCCGCGCCGTGCCCGGTTAATACCTTCAAGCCGATGCCGCGCCCAGTCAGGTCGTGCACGGTGTTGATGAGATGTCGCAGGTCGCGTCCGAGCCGATCCAGTTTCCACACGACCAGTGTGTCGCCAGTTCGCAACGCCTTCAGGCAGCTCGTCAAGCCGGGCCGATCCTCGCGCATGCCGGATGCCTGGTCCTCGTAAAGATGTACTGGATCGACCCCGGCGGCAATCAGCGCGTCGCGCTGCAAATCGGTAGCCTGGGAGCCGTCCGCCTTCGATACCCGCATGTAGCCTATCAGCATGTCGTACCTGTCACATATACGTTCGATTATGTGACAGTGTGAGCCAGAAAGTTCTCGCCGTCAAAAACTGTCACTTAACCCGTCATTTAGTCTAAGACCTGCAAACGGCCATTCAGGCTCGTAATGTGACAAAAACTCCGGCGGGATGCCCTCCTTGGTGAACGTGGCGCGCAAACGTTCCAGGGATTCGGGGTCGCGTCGCCCGTAGGACGCCAGTGTGAACAGCAAGCGGGCCGTCTCCGGGTTGTGTCGCGCTTCAATGATGGCCTCATCGATGGCCTGGGCTGCTCGTTGCCAGTGGTTGATGGGTTCCGGCTTCGGCACCTTCGCCGGCAGGCCGTTGGTGAAACCAGTGTGCGGCTCCGTCTGAAACAGCGCGGCCTGTTCCCCGCGCGGGATCAGCGCCTTTGACTCGATCAGCGTGATGGCGGTGGCCGCCGCCTCCAGCATCTGCCACTGCACCGCCGGGGCCAGAATCTCGTAGGGACGCCACAGACTCTGCCCGGCGCGCAGCGGATGGCCGCAGCGCTCCCAGACATGGCGGATGCTCGCCGAGCAACTGCCGCAGTGCGAGAGCGGCGTGTTCAGCTCATCAAGCAGGGTGCGCAGCAGCCGGAACCACAAGCCGGCGTGGACACGCCGACGCGGCAGCTCCACAAAACCCGTCGTCAGCGCCTGCCAGGTGCGCCGGTCCATGCAGGCGATTGCGTCATCGGCAGGGCGCGGCGCAGCATCGGCGATTTCCCACTGAAGATACCGGCCGGGCATGCCCCAGTAGGACTCCAGCCAGCAGCCATGCTGCGGGCAGCTCAGCATCAAGGGGAGCTGCCAGACGAGTAGCACAGCTTGATTCGTTGGATCGTTCAGACACTGCGGACACGCCCGGCGAATCGTCTGGCTCGGTAGCCAGGCACGCCAGCGAGTGATGGACCGCACCTTGCGGGTGCGCTTGGGCAGGAGCACCGCGCATTGGAATGTATAGGTTTCCAAGGCTGCTGGTACCGAATCGTCGAGACTGTCGAGCAGCCACGGCACCCAGCCTGCAAGACTCATGCTGCGCAACCGCTCCAGCTCGACGCCACTGCGCTGGCAGAGCGCCGTCAGCAACGACAAGGATGGTGCGGTATCCAGGTCATCAAGTTGGCTGTGACCAAGATCGTGGGCCAGCAGCTCGTGCACGTCCATCTGGTAGCAGGCGGCGACCCGGTTGAGCCATGAGGACAGGGCTTCGCCTTCCTTGGGTGCCGGATGCAGCGGCCAGCGCGGCGCGGACTTCACATCAGTTCCCGCTCGAACTGTCGCCGCCGCTCACTGGGGCCGATGTAGTCGGCCATGCTGAGCGTGCGGTGGTTGATCGCTTCCTCGCCACTCTCCACGGCGGCGACGGCCGCCGCCACCAGCAGATGTGCAAGCTCGCCGATGGTGCCTTCGCTCCGGGTGAGCAGGTAGCGGGCCATGTCCAGCGTGGCAATCGGGGATGGCCGCCGTAGCGGGAGTGACGCCGCGAAGCTGGCCAGCAGCGAGCAGCAGTCCTCATTGGCCTCCCACGGCGGCAGCAGCATCGGCTCGAAGCGGTTTTCCAACTGATCGTCCGAACGGATGGCCAGGTACGCCTCGCGCGTGCCGACCCCGACCAGGGGGATACGCAGCTCGTTGCCGAGGAAGCGCAGCAGGTTGAGGAACTCGCGCCGGTTAACGCTGTTGCCAGCCAGTACATTGTGCAGTTCGTCGATCACCAGCATGCGCACGCCGACCTTGCGCAGCAGGGCCAGCGCCAGTTGCTCCATTTCCGGCAGCCGTGGGCGCGGGCGCAGCGGCGCGCCCATCGCAGCCAGCAGCGCGACATAGAAGCGGATCACCGATGGCTCTGACGGCATCTGCACGACCAGCACCGGGATATGTTCTTGGTCAGCGTCGGTGCCGACCGGGTGCGCCCGCCGGAATTTCTCGACGATCATCGACTTGCCGTTGTTGGTGGGGCCGACCAGCAGCAGGTTTGGCATGCGTTGCTTGTTCGGCCACGCATACAGAGTTTCCAGCCGGTTCAGCGCCTCGACCGCGCGCGGGTAGCCGATCCAGCGGTCGGCGCGAATGCGCTGGATGCGCTCGTCTGCCGGCAGCCTGGCCAAACCCTGTGCCGCTGGCAGCAGGTGGGACAGGTCAATGACGGGATATTCGTCCACGGCTACCACTCCTCGATCTGATCGAACGGTTTGGCCGGCGGCAGGTTGTCTGCCTGCGGGTCAGCCATGTCCACATCCGGCGGTATGGGCTTGGCCGGTGGCTCCGACGTCTTGAGGTGCTGGCGGCGATCAGCGTCGCGCCGCGCCTTGCGCGTGGCCTTCTGGGCGGTGGTCACGATCTCGCGCATCTGCCCGATCATGCGGAACAGCGCCGACTCGTCCACCTGCTCGCGCCCGAGCTGACGCAATTTGGCCAGCGCCTGGCGTTGTTCCCAGAGGGTGACGGCCGGATGGGACAAGGTGCGGTAGTGGATCTCCAGATAGTGCTGACCTTCCGGTTCCAGTACCCAGATGCGGCTGATGTCGCGCGGATCGCGCCGGATCAGGAAGGCGGGCAAGCGCTCGCGCCGGGCAATCCACGGCTTGAGGGCGTCGGCGTAGTAGTGGATGTGGTCGATGACAAAGCCGGTGCGGGTCAGGGTGCGGCGGATCACCGGCAGGAAATCGACCAAAAACGCGGTGGGGCGGGTAACGACGGCCGGGACGCCAACGCGCTCCACGGCCTCGGCCCAGCGCGCGGCCGGCGGCTGGAGCAGGCCGTTGTGCACGGAGCCGTGATAGGTGCCTACCGCCAACGCGAGCCAGCGCTCCAGCTCGCGCAGCGTCAGGGTGGCCATCTTCTCGGAATCGTACTCGCCGCGCTGGCCGGGATTGGAGAAGGTCGTCCCCGGTAATTCGTCGTGGATCATCTGCATCGCCGTGCCGATGATCCGTTCCACGATGCCGCCGTAGTGCGGCTGGCCTGGTGGGCGATAGTCCAGCCGGATGCCATGCTGTTCGCAGCCACGGCGCAGCGCTTCGCTTTTGAACTCGGCCGCGTTGTCCAGATAGAGCAGCCTGGGCTTGCCGCTCATCGGCCAGTCCATTTCCACATTCAGCCCTTCCAGCCAGGGCCGCTTGTCGCAGGCGGCATGCGCGAGGCATAGGCCGACCGAGACGGCGGACGGCGCTTCCAGCGTGACCACCATGCCGAGTACGCAGCGCGTGAACACGTCGATGGCGAGGGTCAAATATGGGCGGCCAATCGGTTGCCGGTCGCGCTCGTCGACCACGATCAGGTCGATGACGGTGTGGTCGATCTGCACCTGTTCCAGCGGCATGGTGACTTCTGGCGGAATGCCACCCGCGCCTTGCAAGGGACGGGCAGCGTCCTGCCCGCCCCGGCTGCGGGCTATTTTCGCCGGGTGTAGTCCGGCAATCCGCTGGGCCACGGTGTTGCGCGCCGGCACCGGCAGCTTCTGGGTTTTGCACGCCTGCGCGACTTCGCGGTGGAACGCCGCCAGGCTGCGTTTCTGCTTGGTCAGGAAGCGCTTTTGCAGCAGCTCGCGGATGATGCGCTCGACCGGTTCCGGCAAGCGCCCCTTGCCTTTGCCGCCGCCGGATCGGCCGGGCGTCAGGTCTGTTACCAGGCCAGTACCCTGCCGGGCGCGACGGATCAGGACATATACCTGTCGCCGGGACAGGCCCAGCGCTTGGGCTGCCTCATCGGCGGCTTCATGCCCGACCACCTCAAGCGCTGCCAGTGGCCCGATGATTTCCGTCCGGTGCCGGGCTTGCGCCCATGCCTCGTCGGGCAGGGTGGCCACGCCTTGCGCGGCAATCGGTGGAGTGTCTGATGTCATGCCCAAACCTCGCTTTGGTGCACACGAGTATTGAGCATAGTCGAGATTGGTGCAGACGACTCCTGATATTGGGCTGTCAGGAGCCGTATGCACACCAGGCGTTACATCCAGTCAGATGGTGCGGTCGTCTTCTGAAAACGACACAAACCTCACGAGCCCGGTCTTGAGTTTCCGCGCGGAGCGGATCTCCGTTGCGGCGTTACGAAGGTAGCGCGCTCCCACCACCGCTTGTTGAAGGAAGCGCTCACCTTCTGGAGTCAGCCCTGCCCCCGCTCGCGTACGCTTGAAGAGAGAAAAGCCAAGTTGGCGCTCAAACAGCTGCACACGTCGGCTGACGGTGGATTGCGATATCGATAGGCGCTCCGCCGCTCGGCGGAAGCTGCCGGCCTCGGCGACCTGAACGGCGTACTTCAGGTATCGGAGATCAAGAGTCAGGTCGGGCATGAGACCCGTCCGATCATACCGGCGGTCTCATCGGCGAACCGCCTGCGCCCGGTGAGCGGCACCCATGCACGTCCACTTTCATCGAGCCCACCCCCGCTAGCGCCTGGGGAACGAGCACGTCCGTTGATCTCAGATGTGGAATCCGAGCTGAGCCCCTCAATGAGCATGACCATGTCCGAATCTGTCATAGATGCATGCGGCGGTCATACATTTTCACACGCTTGAAGTCTATGCGCGAAGCATATATTCTTGCGGTATGGAGCCTGAGGTCGCCAAGTACCATTTAGGTGCACTCGCGTTGGCCGTTGCAGACAGCATCGCCAGTGTCTCGGCCTCGTTTTCACCAAGCGGCCCGGGGACCGCCGTGATGGTGTTACTCAGCATGGAGCCCGGACTGCCGATCAGCGTTTTGGCTACCTCGATCGGGCTTTCTCATGCCGGGACGGTGCGATTGATCGATAGGCTCGAGCGCGAACAGTTGGTGGAACGACGAAGACAAATCACCGACAGGCGGGCGCGCTTCATTCACCTCACCAATTCGGGGAAGAAGATAACGGACGCCTTGCTCAAGGCACGGGAGCAGGTGATCTCCGAATGTATTTCGCCCCTGTCGCCCAATGACCTCGACATTCTAGGCATGCTGTCGGAGCGGCTCCTTGTGGCAAACGGCTTCGACAAAGATGGCTCGGTCAGCCTTTGCCATCTGTGCGGCTACAGCAGGATCGCGCCTTCCCGTGGTAAAGCTAAGCCGGGGCGCTCGCCACGCTGGAACGTCGCATCAGAAGGCTGACGATATGATCAGGCAGGCTTGAAATAATGGGATCGTTTGCGCTCGAACTTCTTCTATGCGTACTTGCCTTCGGGTTCGGATATGCGGCGAACCAAGGCGGAACCTGTTTAGTGGTGGCCGCTCATGAGTTACACAGAAGACAGCCGCCGAAAATGTTCGTCGGATTTCTCGCAGCGTCGGCAGCGGCAGGCCTGGTTGCGGTCCCGATAGTCTGGACGGGAACACTGGGCGCAACACTCGCACCCTCGACCAGCATCAATTTCCTCCTGCTCATCGGCGCCATCGCCTTCGGCCTCGGCGCACTCATTAATGACACATGCCTGCTCGGATCGCTGGCGCGGCTTGGGGATGGGGAGATGCGACTTCTAGCTCTACCCTTGGGATTAACGATTGGTATCTTGGCTGCCGACCATGGCAGGTTCGGCTACGATTCAACATGGCCAAGCTTAATCTCCAAACCGAGCGCAACAGGCCTCGTTACTCTCCTAGCCTTCCTAGTTGTGCTCGTGCTGGCACTCGTTTTCGTTTCCACGAAGAGCGTTCTGCGAACAAAGCCGGGTTGGTCGTTCGGCGCTTCGATGATTGGACTCGGTATCACTGGCGGACTTCTATATGCACTCTCGCCGGCCTGGACCTTCGCAGACGTGATTCAACGCGCCCTTCCTCTCAGAATGTCCCCGGCCGGCGAGGTCGCGCTCACTGCGGTGATCTCTTCGATCGCAGGCGCCCTAACCGCCTCCTTTCGCCAAGGCAATCTGCGTCTCCAACTGCCGACAGCCAATGGCATTCTGCGATCTGTCGTCGGCGGCACATTGATGGGTATCGGCATCGCGCTCATACCCGGCGGGAATGATGGGTTGATCCTCGCAGCGGTTCCGACTCTTTCACCTGGTGGGATAGTCGCCTACCTTCTGATGACGACGACAATCGTCTTCGGATTTGCAGCGCGTGGTAAGTTATTCCGGCGCTGCCTTTCACGGCCATGATAAGGGCAACAGAGGACTTGCCCTCCTGACATGAGCATTTATCCCGACCGGGAATATCGGCTGACTAGCTCGTATGCCTTTGCAGGCCCTTGGACCATGATGACCACTTCAAAGGCCGCCGGCCCCAGAATCCTGTAGGTTGCATGGTAGGTGTCGTCTCCGCAGGCATAGACGCCACTCGCTTCCAACCCGGTATCCGTCCGCGAGAAACTCAAGCTGAGGAACTGCGTCCCGATATGAGGTCCGTCTGCGAACTCGACGACAACACTGTCCTCGCTCAAGCGATAGCGATACTGCCGGCACGCGGAGAATACTCTGCCATCTGCCAGTGTTAACGGCGGTCGATTCCCGCACAAATCCGGCGTCCACCGCCGGCACGGCACAGCATGACCTTGATCTGGTGAGCGGATAGC
>NZ_AMXF01000015.1 GCF_000310225.1 Thauera phenylacetica B4P | reverse complement strand
CGCCGCATCCGTCGGGGCTGCGGCGCGCGCCGGACGCGCGGCGCCGGCGGGCGGCAGCTGCAGCTCGATGGCGAGCGGGGCGCCGGTGAATTCCTCGCCGAGCTCCTCGACGCGGCGCAGGTAGCGCTCGCGCACCCACTGCAGCACGAAGCGGTTGGGCGCGACGAGCGCCCAGCCGCCTTCGCCGGGTTCGGCCCGCAGGGTCTTGATCCAGGTGTTGAACTGCTGCTGGGGCAGCTCCTGTTCAAGGCGCGACAGGCAGAAGGACCAGAAATCTTGAGTCACGGCGTGGGCTTGGGGGCGTGGAGTGTCGTGGGGCAGGATGGAGGGCAAGCGTGCGGCGGTTCGGTCTGCGGCAGAATTCAGGATGCGCGGCGCCCATGGGCAGGCGCCGGGTTGCGATGCGAGTCGGGGAGTGTGCCGGCGGTGCGCTCGAGCGGCGCACTGTGCGCGTCTCGTCCAGGGCAGTGGCACCTGGAGAGCGTGGCACGAAAAGTCAGCATTCTAAACCGCCACGGGAGACTTATCCACAGGCTCGGTCAAAAATTCCTATTGACAAACATAGGATTATCCATTTAACTCTCGCGTTTGACCTAACACTGGCAGTCCGACATGAAACGCACTTATCAGCCCTCCGTTGTCCGCCGCAAGCGCACCCATGGTTTCCTGGTCCGCATGAAGACCCGTGGCGGCCGTGCGGTCATCCGCGCACGCCGTGCCAAGGGTCGTCACCGCCTCGCCGTCTGAGGTGGTTTCGCCCACGGGCGCTGATCAGGGTTTCCGCAGCGCTCACAGATTGCACAAAACGGATGAGTATTCATCCGTTTTTGCTTTTCGGCGGGCGCTGCGCGGGCGGTTCTACATCGTGCATTACCGGCCCAACGGTCTCGACACGGCCCGCCTCGGCGTGGTCGTGGCGAAGAAGCTGGCCAAGCGCGCCAACGTGCGCAACCTGGTCAAGCGGATCGCGCGCGAGATCTTCCGCCGTCAGCGTGCCGAACTTCCCGCGATGGACCTCGTCGTGCGCCTGAACGCGCCGGTGGCCAAGGCCACGCGCGCGGAGCTCAACCTCGACCTGCTCTCCCTTCTGCAAAGGCTGCCCCGGCAATGAAGACCGTGTTGATCGCCCTGCTGCGTTTCTACCGCTACGCGATCAGCCCGATGCTTGGCCGCAATTGCCGCTTCCACCCCACCTGTTCCGAGTACGCGATCGAGGCGATACAGCGCCACGGCGCGCTGCGTGGCGGCTGGATGGCCGCGAAACGGGTGGGGCGCTGTCATCCCTTCAATTCGGGCGGGTATGATCCCGTTCCCTGACCTGAGACAGAACGATTCCGATGGATCAACGCCGCCTCATCCTCTTTCTGATTTTCTCCTTCTCGCTGGTCATGCTGTGGGATGGCTGGATCAAGCAGAACCAGCCGCCCGCCGCCCAGCAGCAGGCCGCCGCGGGCAACACGGCGCCGGTCGACGGTGCAGTGCCCACGCCCACGCTGAGCGCGACGCCCGGCCAGCCGGTGGTGCCGGGCGAGCAGGCGGCGCAAGTTGCCGCCGCGCCGCGCACCGTGGTCGAGACCGATCTGCTGCGCGCCGAGGTCTCGGCACAGGGTGGTGACATCGTTCGCCTCGAGCTCAAGCAGCACAAGGCGAGCGGCGAGGCGGGCGGCAACTTCGTCCTGCTCGACGACGGCACCACGCGGCACCAGTACGCAGCGCAGTCGGGCCTGATCGGCGAGGGCCTGCCGAACCACAAGACGCAGTTCGAGCTGCCCGCCGGCGAGCTGCGCCTGAAGGACGGCGAGGACGCCGTGGAGCTGCGCCTGCAGGCGCCCGGGCAGAACGGCGTGCAGGTCACCAAGGTGATGCGCTTCGCGCGTGGCAGCTACCTGATCGACGTGGCCTACGAGATCCGCAACGGCTCCGGCCAGGCGCTCGCGCCGCACGCCTATTTCCAGCTCACCCGCGACGGCAACCCGGCCGAGCAGGTCGAGGCCTTCGGCGTCACCACCTTCACCGGCCCGGCCTTCTACACCGACGCCAACAAGTTCCAGAAGGTGCAGTTCGCCGACATCACCGACGGCGACGCCAAGTTCCCCAAGACCGCGGCCGACGGCTGGGTGGCGATGGTGCAGCACTACTTCGTGGGTGCCTGGCTGCCGAAGGAAGGCGAGCAGCGCGAATACTTCGCGCGCGCGCTCGGCAACAACCTGTTCTCCGCGGGCGTGATCCTGCCGGTGACCTCGATCGCCCCGGGCGCCGAGGGCGCGGTGTCCACCCGCCTTTACGCCGGCCCGCAGGAGCAGGACAAGCTCGAGGGCATCGCCCCGGGCCTCGACCTGGTGGTCGACTACGGCTGGCTGACCGTGATCGCGGCGCCGCTGTTCTGGGTGCTGTCCTGGTTCCATAGCCTCACCGGCAACTGGGGCTGGGCGATCATCCTGGTCACGGTGGCGATCAAGGCGATCTTCTTCCCGCTGTCGGCGGCGAGCTACAAGTCGATGGCCAAGATGCGCGTGCTGGGCCCGCGCCTGCAGCGCATGAAGGAGATGTACGGCAACGACAAGGCCAAGATGCAGCAGGAGATGATGAATCTCTACCGCACCGAGAAGATCAACCCGCTCGGCGGCTGCCTGCCCATCCTGGTGCAGATCCCGGTGTTCATCGCGCTGTACTGGGTGCTGCTCGGCAGCGTCGAGATGCGCCATGCGCCGTGGCTGGGCTGGATCCAGGACCTCTCGGCCAAGGACCCGTACTTCATCCTGCCGATCATCATGGGCGTGTCCATGCTGATCCAGATGAAGCTGAACCCGACGCCGCCGGATCCGATCCAGGCCAAGGTCATGATGGCGATGCCGATCATCTTCACCTTCATGTTCCTGTGGTTCCCGTCCGGCCTGGTGCTGTACTGGGTGGTGAACAACTGCCTGTCGATCGCCCAGCAGTGGCAGATCACGCGGATGATCGAAAGTGGAAAGTCGGCCGGCAAGCCCGCCTGACACGATCGCCGCGATCGCGACGGCACCGGGCCGCGGCGGCATCGGTGTCGTCCGCGTCTCGGGCGCCGGCCTCGGCGCCTTCGCCCTCGCCCTGTGCGGCCGCATGCCGCGGCCGCGCATCGCGCACTTCACCCGCTTCCTCGATGAACACGAGCAGGCGATCGACGAGGGCGTCCTCCTCTACTTTGCCGCGCCGGCCTCCTTCACCGGCGAGGACGTGCTCGAGCTGCAGGGCCATGGCGGCCCGGTGGTGATGCAGATGCTGCTCGAGCGCTGCGTGCAGCTCGGCGCCCGCCTGGCCGAGCCGGGCGAATTCACCCGACGTGCCTTCCTCAACGGCAAGCTCGACCTTGCCCAGGCCGAGGGGGTGGCCGACCTGATCGAGGCCTCCACCGCGGCGGCTGCGCGCTCGGCGGTGCGCTCACTGTCCGGGCAGTTCTCCGAGGAAGTCCATCGCATCACCGACGCGCTGATCGACCTGCGCATGCTGGTCGAGGCGACGCTGGATTTTCCCGAGGAAGAGATCGACTTTCTCGAGAGCGCGCGCGCGATGCCGCGCCTCGAATCCATCCACGAGGCGCTCGAGGGCGTGCTCGACCGCGCGCGCCAGGGTGCGCTGCTGCGCAGCGGGCTCAACGTGGTGCTGGTGGGGGCGCCCAACGTCGGCAAGTCCAGCCTCCTCAACCAGCTCGCCGGCGAGGAGCGGGCGATCGTCACCGACGTCGCGGGCACCACTCGCGACGCGCTGCGCGAGACGATCCAGATCGAAGGCATCCCGCTGCACATCATCGACACCGCAGGGCTGCGAGAGACCGAGGACCGGGTCGAGCGCATCGGCATCGAGCGCACCTGGCGCGAGATCGCGCGCGCCGACGTGATCCTGCATCTGGTCGAGGCGGGGGTGGTGGCCGAGGACGACCTCGACGTGCGCCTGCCGCAAGGGGTCGAGCGCATCGTGGTGGCGAACAAGATCGACCTCGCCGGCTTGCCCCCCGGGCGCGTCGAGGCGGGCGGGCGAGTCCGCCTGCAGGTCTCGGCGCGAAGCGGGGAGGGCGTGGAGCTGGTGCGCCAGGAGCTGCTGCGGATCGCGGGCTGGCATGCGCACGGCGAGGACGTGATCCTCGCGCGCGAGCGGCACCTGCTCGCGCTGCGCGAGGCGCTCCTTCATGTGGAGGCTGCGGGCACCCAGCTCGGCGCGCTCGAACTCTTCGCCGAGGAGCTGCGCCTGGCGCAGGAGGAGCTCGCGACGATCACCGGCGAGTTCAGCGCAGACGATCTGCTCGGGGTCATCTTCTCCCGCTTCTGCATCGGCAAGTAGCCGCGGCGAATCCTTGCGGCGCATTGGTTTCCTGCAGGAGCTCCGGCAGGTGCGAATGCTGCGCTGGGGGGAGGGCGGCTACGATGATTGCGGCGGGGCTGCGGGGCCGCGTTCGCGCCTGCCGGCGCTCCTACACAAACCAACGCGCGCTTCGCCGCCATGCCTCGAGCGTGCTGCGGCGCGCTTTTTTTGTTTCACGTGAAACACTCCACCCATGGACACCGAATTCCTCTTTCTCGCGCTCGGGCTTGCCGCCCTGTTTGCCGGCTTCGTGGACTCCATCGTGGGTGGGGGTGGCCTGATCCAGTTGCCGGCGCTCTTTGCGGCCTTTCCGAACACGGCGCCCGCGACGCTGTTCGGCACGAACAAGCTGGCGAGCATCGTCGGCACCACCAGCGCGGCGATCCAGTACAGCCGTCGGGTGGAGATTCCGTGGCGAGTGGCCGGGCCTGGGGCGGTCGCCGCACTCGTCGGGTCCTGGTACGGGGCCAAGGCGGTCGCTTATCTCGACCCCGCGATCCTGCGTCCGCTGATCCTCGCGCTGCTCGTCCTCGTTGCCGTGTACACCTTCCTGCGCAAGGACCTGGGCTCCGTCTCGAAAGAGCCGGAGCATGGTGGACGTTCGGTGGCGATCGCGCTGGGCGTGGGCGCTGTCATCGGCTTCTATGACGGTTTCTTCGGTCCGGGCACCGGGAGCTTTCTGATCTTCCTGTTCATCCGCCTGCTCGGAATGGATTTCCTGCGCGCGTCGGTGTCGGCGAAGATCCTGAACGTGGCGACCAACCTTGCAGCGATCAGCTTCTTTGTCGGCAATGTGGAGCTGATGTGGAAGCTCGCGGCGGTGATGGCGGTGTGCAACCTGACCGGCTCGATCCTCGGTTCGCGCATGGCGCTGAAGCATGGCACCGGATTCGTGCGCAAGATGTTCCTCGCGGTGGTGTCCGTGCTGATCCTGCGGCTGGCCTACGACACCTTCCTGCGCTGAGCGGATGTTTCACGTGGAACAGGGCCGGAGCTCGTTGTTTTCGGCCGCAATCCGGGTGGAGTCTTGTCTTTGCAGGAATATGACTCGGCTGGGTGTGGTAAAATAGCAACGTTGAATAGCCTTGGGAAACTGGGGATATGAACGGACTGCATCTGATCGGCGACATCTATCGATGTCGCGGCGCGCACGACACCCTGACCCGCCGCGCCGCCCTCGAGGAACTCTGCGTGGGCGAATGTCGCGATGCCGGGCTGAGCCCGCTCGGCGCCTACTTCTACCAGTTCGAGAATGCCGAAGGAGAGCCGGCGGGCGTCACCGGGACAGTGGTGCTGGCCGAGTCGCACCTCGCGATCCACACCTGGCCCGAGACCGGCGATGCGACGTTGGACGTGTACGTGTGCAACTTCTCGCGTGACAACAGCGCCCGTGCCCGCCAGGTTTTCCGGCGCGTGATCGAGGTGCTCGCGCCGGCGGAGATCGTGGCGCACGAGGTCGTTCGAGGTCGCCTGCCGGTGGGGGCTTGAGCGATGTCCGAGCCCCTGCTCGATGTGCCTGAGGGTGTGCTCGCGGAGCTCGTCAGCGAGGATGCGGGCTATTTCCTGCGCGGCGCGCGCCTGCTCGAGGCTGGACGTTCCGAGTGGCAGACCTACGAGGTCTGGGAGACGCCACGCTTCGGCAAGCTCTTCCGCCTCGATGGCTGCTTCATGACCTCGGAGCGCGACGAGTTCTATTACCACGAGAACCTCATCCACGTTCCCGGCGTGGCGCACCCCGGCCTGCGTCGGGCGCTGATCCTCGGTGGGGGGGACGGAGGCTCCGCGGACGAGCTGCTCAAGTACCCCGGGATCGAGCGCATCGTGATCGCCGAGCTCGACGCGAAGGTGGTCGAGCTCTCGCGGCGCCATCTCCACGCGGTGCATCACGGTGCCCTGGACGACGCGCGCGTGGAGGTCCGCATCGGCGACGGCATGAAGTATGTGCATGAGGACGGCCCCGCGGCGGGCGAGCGCTACGACCTCATCGTGCTCGACCTCACCGATCCGGTGGGACCGGCGGAGGCGCTCTACGCTGCCGACTTCTTCGCTGCCTGCAAGGCCCTGCTCGCCGAGGGCGGGGCGCTGACCCTGCACATCGGCACGCCGGTGTTCCAGCCCGAGCGCGTCCGCGAGCTGGTCGACCGCCTGCGCCGGGTGTTCGCGAAGCTGCGGCCTTACTTCCTCTATATCCCGCTCTACGGCAGCCTGTGGGGCATGGCCTGCGCCTCCGACACGCTCGACCCGGCCGCGCTGGGCGCCGAAGAGGTGGACCGCCGTCTGGCCACGCGGTCGATCCGCGAGCTTCAGCACTTCAATGGTGCGGTACACTGTGCGCAGTTCGCCCTGCCCAATCATCTGCGCGCCTTGCTGGCCTGAGCCGGCGCCGCCTCTACCGCAGTCCTCCCGATCTTGACTCCAGCACCCCCAAAAGACCGACGGTCCGCCCCGCGGCCCGCCGGCCCATCGCGTTCCCGCGCGCTCGGCATGCGTTCCGCGCCACGGCCTGCCCCGGAACAGCCCATCGACAGCCTCGGCTATGCGCTCGCACGGGCGACCGAACTGGTCGCCGGCGTGATCGACGGCGCCAACCTGACCGAGGCCTTCGAGCGCATGCAGGCCGAGCACCCCGAGTGGCCGGAAGGCACGCGCGGCGCGGTGCGCGACCTGGCCTGGTCCACCCTGCGCGACTATGGGCGCGGCGACGCGATCCTCGCCCACCTGCTGCATAGCCCGCCGCCGGTGGAGATCCGCGCGCTGCTGCTGCTCGCCCTGCAGCGCCTGATGCAGCGCCCGGAGCAGGCGCACACCGTGGTCGATCAGGCCGTGGGCGCGACCGCGGTGGCGATGCCCGGCCTGCGCAACCTGGTCAATGGCGTGCTCCGCAATGCCTTGCGCCGTCAGCCCGAGTGGCAGGGCTGGATCGAGTCCGAGGCCCAGGCCCGCCATGCCTTTCCGGCCTGGTGGGTGGAGCGCGTGCGCCGCTCGCATCCGCAGGCCTGGCAGGAGCTGCTCGCCGCCGGCAATACCCGTCCGCCCATGGCCTTGCGGGTCAATCCGTGCCGCGCCACGCTGCCCGAGGTCGAGGCCGCGCTTGCCGACGCCGGGCTGGAATGTCGTCGTCTCGACAACGACGCGCTGGTGCTGGCACGTCCGCTGGCGGTCGCCCGGCTGCCCGGTCATGCCGAAGGGCGACTCTCGGTGCAGGACGCCGGAGCGCAGTGGGCGGCCCGGCTGCTCGGCGCACAGGACGGCGAGCGCGTGCTCGATGCCTGCTCCGCTCCCGGCGGAAAGACCGCACACATCCTGGAGCGCGCCGACGCAGACCTGCTCGCGCTGGAACTCGACCCCGTGCGGGCCGGGCGCGTGGAGCGCAACCTCGCGCGCCTCGGCCTGCGCGCCGAGCTGAAGGTCGCCGACTGCCGCCGCCTGGCCGCGTGGTGGGACGGTCGTCCCTTCGACCGCATCCTCGCCGACGTGCCGTGCTCGGCCTCCGGCGTGGTGCGCCGCCATCCCGACATCAAGTGGCTACGTCGGGATGCCGACATTGCCAACTTTGCCGCACAGCAGGCCGAAATCCTGGAGGCCCTTTGGCGCACGCTCGCCCCGGGTGGCACAATGCTCTACGTCACCTGCTCGGTGTTCGACGAGGAAAACGCCGGCCAGGTCGCGCGCTTCTGCCTCCGTCATGCGGACGCCGAGCGTCTCCCGATCCGCGGAAATCCAGACCTGCAGCTGCTGCCTTGTGCCGACCATGACGGCTTCTATTACGCGCTCCTCCGCAAGCGGCCCTGAGCGTGCCGTCCGCTTCGTCGTCGGCGCGTTGTTCGCGCTGTTCGCGTTGCTCGCTCAGGCCGAGAGCATCATCCGTAGCGCGGAGATCGTGCCGGGGGACGGCGGTTACGTGCTCAACGCCGACATCGAGATCGATCTCAACCCGCGCCTGATCGACGCCGTCACGCGCGGGGTCTCGCTCTACTTCACCACCGAGGTGTTCATCGAGCGCCCGCGCTGGTACTGGCTCAATGAGACGGTGGCACGCCGTAGCCTCGACTATCGCCTCTACTACCACGCCATCACCCGCAGCTACCGGCTCTCGGTCGGCAATCTGCACCAGAATTTCGACGAACTCGATGCGGCGCTGCGCACCATGCAGCGCGTGCGCAACTGGCTGGTAGCGGAGACCGGCGTCCTCCAGGCCGGCGTCTCGCACGAAGTCTCGCTGCGCTTCCGGCTCGACACCAGCCAGCTGCCGAAGCCCTTCCAGGTCACCGCGATCGGCAGCAGCGACTGGAACGTCGAGACCGAGTGGGTGCGCTGGACCTTCCTGCCGGGCGCGCCAGGGTTCCGATGAAGCGCGTCCTGCTCGCCGTCGCCGCTGCGCTGGCCGGGATCTCGCTGTTCCTGCTCGCCTCCGCGAGCTCCAACACCACCCTGTTCGCCACCAGCTACCCCTGGCTGCTTGCGCTCAACGGCGGCATGGCGGTGGTGCTCGCGGCCCTGGTCGGGATGCAGCTGCACCGTCTGGTGCGGGAGCATCGCGAGGGGCAGTTCGGCTCCCGGCTCAAGATGCGGCTGGTGCTCATGTTCGCGCTGATGGGGGTGGTGCCTGGGTTGGTGATCTACGGTGTGTCGCTGCAGTTCGTGGTGCGCAGCATCGAGTCCTGGTTCGACGTACGGGTGGATTCGGCACTCGAGGGCGGGATCGCGCTCGGACAGAACGCGCTCGACTACCTGGTCAGCCAGGTGCGCGACAAGTCCGACGACATGGTGCTCGAGCTGGAGGGGGCGGGGCAGGGCGCAGGCACCCGCCTCAACCGCCTGCGCGAACAGGCCGGGATCGCCAGCGCGAGCATCCTCGCTCCCGGCGGCCAGGTCCTCGCGACGGCGGCGGAGTCGGGGCGGGCGCTGTTGCCCGACCTGCCAGGCGCGGCCGAGCTGCGCCAGGCCCGCCAGAGCCGCCACTTCCACTCGGTGATCGCCGAGCCCGATGGACGGCTGGTCATCCGCGTGCTCACCCCGATCCCGCTGCGCACGCTGGCGGGCGAGGCCAACCTGCTGCTGCTGCAGCAGCCGGTCCCCGAGTCCTTCAGCCGGAACGCCGAGGCGGTGCAGGAGGCGTATCGCGAGTACCAGCAGCTCACGCTGGGGCGCAGCGGGCTCAAGCGCATCTATACCGTCACGCTGAGTCTGACCCTGTTGCTCGCGCTGCTGGGCGCACTTGCGGTCGCCGTGCTGATCGCGCGCCGGCTGGCGCAGCCGTTGCTGATCCTGGCCGAGGGCACGCAGGCGGTGGCGCAGGGCGACTTCAGCCCGCGCCAGGCCTTGCCGGCGAACGACGAACTCGGCGTGCTGACGCAGTCCTTCAACCGCATGACGCGCCAGCTCCAGGAAGCACGCGGCGCCGCCGACCGCAATCGCGCCGAGGTCGAGGCGGCGCGCGCCTACCTCGAGTCGGTGCTCGCCAACCTGTCGACCGGCGTGCTCGCCTTCTCGGCCGACGGCCATCTGCGCGCAGCCAACCATGGCGCGCTGCAGATCCTGGAGGACGACCTTGCCGGCTTCGAGGATATCCCGCTCGAGGCCTGGCCGCGCCAGACCGAGCTCGGCCATCTGCTGCACGAGGGCTTCGCCGCCAACGCGGGGGACTGGCAGAAGCAGATGGAGCTGGTGGTCAAGGACCGTCCGCCGCGCACCCTGCTGATCCATGGCTCGCGCCTGCCGGAGAGCACCGGTGGTGGCCTGGTGGTGGTGTTCGACGACATCTCCAGCCTGATCGCCGCGCAGCGCACCGCGGCCTGGGGCGAGGTCGCACGCCGCCTCGCGCACGAGATCAAGAACCCGCTCACGCCGATCCAGCTCTCGGCCGAGCGCCTCGCCTTCAAGCTCGCCGACCGCCTGGACGACAGCGGGCGCGAGATGCTCGAGCGTGCGACCACCACGATCGTGAACCAGGTCGAGGCGATGAAGAACCTCGTCAACGCCTTCCGCGACTACGCTCGCCTGCCGGCGCCCCTGCTCGCGCCGCTCGATCTCAACGGCCTGATCCGCGAGGTGCTTCACCTCTACGAGAGCGCCGCGGTGCGCATCCGCACCGAGCTGGGCAGCACCTTGCCCCCCGCGCAGGGGGATCCGACGCAGATCCGGCAGGTGATCCACAACATGCTGCAAAATGCACAGGACGCTCTGTCGGCCCAGGAAGACGGCGAGATCGTGGTGATCACCCGCCGCGACGGCGAGAACGCGCTGCTGCTGTTCCGCGACAACGGCCCGGGTTTCCCGGCCGAGGTCCTGTCGCGTGCCTTCGAGCCCTATTTCACCACCAAGTCGCGTGGCACGGGCCTGGGCCTGGCGATGGTGAAGAAGATCGTGGACGAGCACGGCGGCGAGGTCCGCCTGAGCAACCGCGAGGGCGGCGGCGCCGAGGTGCGCATCCGCCTGCGGCTGGCCGAAAACAAGGAAGCATGACGAAGAAAAATGGCAAAGATTCTGATCGTTGACGACGAAATCGGCATCCGCGAACTGCTCTCGGAGATCCTCCGCGACGAGGGCCACGACATTCTGCTCGCCGAGAACGCCACCGCGGCGCGCGCCGCCCGCAACGCGGTGCGTCCCGACATGGTGCTGCTCGACATCTGGATGCCCGACACCGACGGCATCACCCTGCTCAAGGAGTGGGCGGCCAACGGCCAGCTCAACATGCCGGTGGTGATGATGTCGGGACACGGCACCATCGACACTGCGGTCGAGGCCACGCGCATCGGCGCGATCGACTACCTCGAAAAGCCGATCGCGCTGCAGAAGCTGCTCGCCGCGGTCAAGCGCGGCCTGCAGCGCCCGCAGGCGCCCGGCGTGCAGTCGGCGCCCACGCTCGCCGCCTTCCATCGCTCGGTGCCGCTGCGCGAGCTGCGCCGCCGGCTCGAGCAGATCGTCGGCAGCTCGCGCGTGCTGCTGCTGCGCGTCGGTGCGGGTTCGCTCGCCGAGCTGGTCGCGCGCAGCGTGCAGCCGGCCAACGCGCCCTGGCTCGATCTCGCCGCGGTCACCGCGCCGCTCGACATCAACCAGCTGCAGGCGACCCAGGGCGGCGTGCTGTTCGTCGGCGAGCTCGCCCGCCTGTCGCGCGCGCAGCAGAAGAACCTCGCCTTCGCGCTCGACCGCCTCGAGCGCTACGACCTGCGCCTGGTGGTGGCCACCGACCGCAGCCTGGAGGCGCTGGTGGGCGAGGGCTGGGAAGAGGGCCTGCTCGCCCGCCTCTTCGAGGTGAGCCTCGCGCCGCCGTCGATCGCCGACGTGCGCGAGGACCTGCCCGAGCTCGCCAGCCAGATGCTGCTGCACCTGGTCGAGGCCGGCGAGGTGCCGCTGCGCCGCTTCTCCACCGCGGCGCTCAACCAGCTGCGCAACCTGCCGTGGCCGGGTGGCTACCCGGAGCTGCGCGCCGCGGTGAAGTCGCTCGCGCTCGGCACGCTGGAGGAGGAGATCGGCGCCGGCGAGGTGCGGCGCCTGCTGCCGCCGGATCTCGGCGCCGGCGCCTGCGGGGTGTCGCTCGACCAGCCGCTGCGCGAGGCGCGCGAGGCCTTCGAGCGCATGTACTTCGAGCACCACCTCCGCCTCGAGGGCGGCAACATGACGCGCCTGGCGGAGAAGACCGGCCTGGAGCGCACCCACCTCTACCGCAAGCTCAAGCAGCTCGGCCTGCAGGCCGGGCGGCGGCACGAGGAGTTCTGAGCGGGGCGGCCGGGTCCGGTTAGCCAGGGCCCGGGCATCCGGGGGTTGCTGCGGCGCAACGTCGGCGCTTGCCGGGGCGGGTGGGGGGCGTAGAATCGGCGCCTTGGACACTTCCGGATACAGCGTTGAAGATCATCATTCTGGGCGCGGGCCAGGTCGGCGCCTCGGTGGCCGAGAACCTCGTCTCCGAAGCCAACGACATCACCCTGGTCGATACCAGCGAGGAGTATCTCGCCGCGCTGCGCGAGCGCCTCGAGATCCGCACCGTGTGCGGCAACGGCGCCTCGCCGCGGGTGCTGCGCGAGGCCGGGGCGGATGACGCCGACCTGCTCATCGCGGTCACCCAGTCCGACCAGACCAACCTGTGCGCCTGCCGCATCGCCAAGGCGCTGTTCAACCTGCCGACGCGGATCGCGCGCCTGCGCTCCACCGACTACGTCGACCATCCCGAGCTGCTCAACGACGACAACTTCGCGGTCGACTTCTCCATCTGCCCCGAGCAGGTCGTCACCGATTACATCAAGCGCCTGATCGCCTTCCCCGAGGCGCTGCAGGTGCTCGAGTTCGCCGACGGCGTGGTCAGCCTGATCTGCGTGCGCGCCTTCGAGGGCGGGCCGCTGGTCGGCCATCCGCTCAAGGCGCTGCGTTTCCACCTGCCCAACGTCGAGGTGCGCATCGCCGCGATCTACCGCAACGGCGAACCGATCATGCCCGAGGGCGACACCATCATCCTGCCGGGCGACGAGGTGTTCTGCCTCGCCGCCACGGTGCACATCCGCCAGGTCATGCGGGAGCTGCGCCGCTCCGACCGGCCGATGCGGCGGATCATGATCGCGGGTGGCGGCAACATCGGCTTCCGGCTCGCGCAGTCGATCGAGGAGAACCACCACGTCAAGATCCTCGAGCTCAACCGCACGCGCGCCGAGATGCTCGCCTCGCAGCTGTCGAACGCGCTCGTGCTGCGCGGCGACTCCACCGACGAGAAGCTGCTCGAGACCGAGGGCATCGACGAGACCGACCTCTTCGTCGCGCTGACCAACGACGAGGAGGACAACATCATGTCCGCCTCGCTCGCCAAGCGCATGGGCGCGCGTCGCACACTCGCGCTCATCAACCGCAAGAGCTATGTCGACCTGGTGCAGGGCGGGCCGATCGACATCGCGATCTCGCCCGCGCACACCTCGATCGGCACGCTGCTGGCCCACGTGCGCCGTGGCGACGTGGTGGCGGTGCACAGCCTGCGCCGCGGTGCCGCCGAGGCGCTGGAGATCATCGCCCACGGCAGCAGCAAGGACTCCAAGGTGGTCGGCCGTCCGATCGAGCAGGTTCCGCTGCCCCGCGGCACGAGCATCGCCGCGGTGGTGCGCGACGAGCGCAACGAGGAGGGCAGGGTGGTCCGCCGCGAGGTGATCATCCCGCACCACGACACGGTGATCCGCGAGGACGACCACGTGATCGTGTTCTGCACCAACAAGAAGCTGGTGCAGAAGGTGGAGAAGCTGTTCCAGGTCGGGTTCCACTTCCTCTGACATGTCGTCCGACGCCCGCGCCCGCGCGTACTACCCCGCGCTCAACGCCCTCGGCCTGATCATCATGATCTTCGGCCTGCTGATGAGCTTTCCGCTCATCGTGTCGGCCGCGCTGGGCGACGGCGCGACCCTGGCCTACGACCAGGGCCTGTTCGTCACCTTCGTCGCCGGCCTGCTGCTGTGGGTGGCGACGCGCAGCAAGCGGCGCGACCTGCGGGTGCATGATGGCTTCCTGCTGGTGGCCGCGACCTGGGTGGTGCTGCCGATCTTCGGTGCGCTGCCCCTGCTCGCCTACATCCCCGACCTCGGCTTCACCGACGCCTACTTCGAGGCCGTGTCCGGCCTGACCGCGACCGGCGCCACCGTGTTGAGCGGGCTCGAGCACCTGCCGATCTCGATCAACCTGTGGCGAACCTTCATGCACTGGGTGGGTGGCATGGGGGTGATCGTGCTGGTGGTCGCGATCCTGCCGCTGCTGGGCATCGGCGGACGCCAGCTCTACAAGGCCGAGGTGCCGACGCCGATGAAGGACTCCAGCCTGACTCCGCGCATCGCGGAGACGGCGAAGGGGCTGTGGCTGACCTACGTGCTGCTGACGGTCGCCTGCGGCTTCAGCCTGTGGTGGGTCGGGCTGGAGCCGTGGGATGCGGTGATCCACGCCTTCTCCGTCGCCGGCCTGGGCGGCTTCTCGAACCGCGACGCCTCGCTCGGTCATTTCGACAGCGTGGGGGTGGAACTGGTCACGATCGGTTTCGCGCTGCTGGCCGGGCTCAACTACGCCACCCACTACCTCGCGCTGGTGAGGCGATCCGCGGCGCCTTATCGGCGCGACCCCGAGATCCCTTTCTATTTCGGCGTGCTCGCGCTGTCCACGGCGATGCTCACCGTGTACCTGCTCGCCCAGGGTGTCTTCACCGACGTCGGCGAGGCCCTCCGCTACGTGGCCTTCCACGTCGTGTCGATCTCGACCTCGCTCGGGCTCGCCACCCACGACTACACGCTGTGGCCGATGTTCGCGCAGATCTGGATCCTCTTCCTCGGCAGCTTCGTCGCGTGCTCGGGCTCCACCGGCGGCGGCATCAAGATGATGCGCGCGATGATCCTGTACAAGCAGGTGTTCCGCGAGATCGTGCGCTCCCTGCACCCGAACGCGGTGCGGCCGGTGCGCATGGGCAGGAACCCGGTGCCCGAGAACATCCTGCATGCGGTGCTCGGCTTCAGCTTCATGTACATGGTGAGCATCGTCAGCCTGACCCTCGTGCTGTCGGCCGCCGGACTGGAGCTGGTGACGGCGTTCTCGGCGGTCGTGGCCTGTCTCAACAACACCGGCCCGGGGCTGGGCCTGGTCGGCCCGGCGTCGAACTACCAGGCGCTGGGGGACTTCCACAAGTGGGTGCTGTGCTTCGCGATGATCCTCGGCCGCCTGGAGATCTTCACCTTCCTGGTCGTGCTCACCCCCACGTTCTGGCGGCGTTGAGCGGACTTGCCAGCGCTGCTTGACCGACGACAAGCCCGTTCGGGGCCCGGACAGGCGATAATCCCGCCTTGTGCATGAACGCCCCGATAGAGGACTCGACGTGAGCCGCCTGAAGAACGACACCTTCCTGCGCGCCCTGCTGCGCCAGCCGACCGAATACACCCCCGTCTGGCTGATGCGCCAGGCCGGCCGTTATCTCCCCGAATATTGCGAGACGCGCAAGCGCGCCGGCAGCTTCCTGCAGCTGTGCAAGAGCCCGGCGATGGCCTGCGAGGTCACCCTGCAGCCGCTCGCCCGCTACGATCTTGACGCCGCGATCCTGTTCTCGGACATCCTCACCGTGCCCGACGCCATGGGCCTGGGCCTGTACTTCGCCGAGGGCGAAGGCCCGCGCTTCGAGCGTCCCCTCAGGGACGAGTGGGAGATCCGCAACCTCAGCGCGCCCGACCCCCACGCCGAGCTGCAGTATGTGATGGACGCGGTGGCCGAGATCCGCCGCGCGCTCGACGGCAGCGTGCCGCTGATCGGCTTCTCGGGCAGCCCGTGGACCTTGGCCTGCTACATGGTCGAGGGCGGCTCCTCCGACGATTACCGCAAGGTCAAGTCGCTGGCCTACAGCCGCCCCGACCTGATGCACCACATCCTCGAGGTCACCGCGCAGGCGGTGGTGAAGTACCTCAACGCGCAGATCGAGGCCGGCGCGCAGGCGGTGATGGTGTTCGACTCCTGGGGTGGCGTGCTGTCCGAGGCGGCGTACCGCGAGTTTTCGCTGCGCTACCTGGAGCAGGTCGTCGCCGGCCTGATCCGCGAGCGCGACGGCCAGCGCGTGCCCAGCATCGTGTTCACCAAGGGCGGCGGCCTGTGGCTGGAGTCGATCGCCGCGATCGGCTGCGACGCCGTCGGCCTCGACTGGACCATGGACATCGGTCGCGCGCGTCGCCTCGTGGGTGACAAGGTGGCGCTGCAGGGCAACCTCGACCCCAACGTGCTGTTCGCCCCGCCCGAGGCGGTCGCGACGGAGACGCGCCGGGTGCTGGACGCGTTCGGCAACCATCCGGGGCACGTCTTCAACCTAGGTCACGGCATCTCGCAGTACACCCCGCCGGAGAGCGTGAGCGTGCTGGTCGACACGGTGCACGCGCACAGCCGGGCGATCCGCGCCGGTGCCTGAGGCTTACGGAGGGGGCGTGCGGCGTACGACAGGCCTCCGCCCCCGCCTGTCAAGCGCGAAATCGTGTTTTCCGGGCTTGACTTATGCACATTCCGCGGTTTCGGCCAGTGGGCACGACCCAAAACGGGCCCTTATCCAAGGTTTTACATAAGGCATTGAAAATAAAGGGAAAAAAATTCGCGCAATGTTAAGGCATTGTGACGAAAACCCTTACGTGGCGCAGGTTTGAGCGCGATTCACCCAGCTTTCCCACATACTTATCCACAGGTTTTGTGGACAAGCGGAAAGCCCTATTTCCAGCCAGCCACTTGCCTCCCGTTTCCTCGATCCGCTCTCATCGAATCGGCGCAAGCGTTTGACTCCAAAGCGGTTTTTTCCAGCCCCTGCCGCCCCATGGCCATCGTCCGTGTCGCACTGCCCCTCCCGCTTCCGCAAGTCTTCGATTACACGGCCGAGGATGCGGGTGTGGAGGACGTCGGACGCTGCGTGAAGGTCCCCTTCGGACGTGGCGAACGCACCGGCCTGATCGTCGGCCTCGGCGAACAGGCGGGGGTGGAGATTGCGCGCCTGAAGGCCGTGCTGCACATCCAGCGCGGCGTGCCGCCGCTGCCTGCGGACTGGCTCGAACTGGTCGCCTTCGTCGCGCGCTATTACCACGCGCCGCTCGGCGAGGTGGTCGCGCTCGCGCTGCCGCCGGGGCTGCGTCGCGCCGACGGGGTCAGCGACGAGGACGAGGACCCGTTGCTGGGCATCGCGGCCGAGGGGCGCGAGGCGCTTGCACCCGGGAGGCGGGCGAGCCGGGCGCTGGCCTTGTTGCAGGCGCTCGCCGAGGAGGCGGGGCCGTGGCGGCGCAGCGTGATCCGCGCCCGCGACGGCGGCGAGGCGGTAGGCGAGCTGCTGCGGCGCGGCTGGCTGGAGATCGTCGCCGATCCTGGCGCGCGCCATGAGGCGGGTGCGCAGCCGCTGGCCACGCCGGAGCAGGCGGCCGCGGTGGAGGCGATCGTCGGCGCCGGGATGCGCTTCCGGCCGTGGCTGCTGCATGGCGTGACCGGCAGCGGCAAGACCGAGGTCTATCTGCGCCTCGCCGCGCATGCGCTCGAGCAGGGCCGCCAAGTGCTGATGCTGGTCCCGGAGATCGCGCTCACGCCGCAGCTCGAGCAGCGCGTGGCGCAGCGCTTCGCCGCCGCCAACGTGGTCAGCCTGCATTCCGCGCTCGCCGACGGTGCCCGCTCGCGCGGCTTCGTGCAGGCGCTCAGCGGTCGCGCCGACATCGTGCTCGGCACCCGGCTGGCGGTGTTCGCGCCGCTGCCGCGGCTGGGACTGATCCTGGTCGACGAGGAGCACGACGCCTCGTACAAGCAGCAGGAGGGGGTGCGCTACTCGGCCCGTGACGTCGCGGTGTGGCGCGCGCGCCAGCGCGACGTGCCGGTGGTGCTCGGCTCGGCCACGCCTTCCCTGGAGAGCTGGTATCACGCGAAAAGCGAGCGCTACGCGCTGCAGGGCCTGAGCCGGCGTGCGGTGGCGGCCACGCTGCCCGCCGTGCGCTGCATCGACACGCGCCGGATCAAGCTCGACGAGGGCCTCAGCCCGGCGCTGCACGCGGCGATTGCGCAGCGCCTGGAACGCGGCGAGCAGAGCCTGGTCTTCCTCAACCGCCGCGGCTACGCGCCGGTGCTGTCGTGTCCGTCCTGCGGCTGGGTGAGCCGCTGCCCGCATTGCTCCGCCAACCTCGTGGTGCACCTCGCCGACCGCCGCCTGCGCTGCCATCACTGCGGCTGCGACGGGCCGATCCCGCACGCCTGCCCGAGCTGCGGCGACCAGGACATCCAGCCCTTCGGCCGTGGCACCCAGCGTATCGAGGCCCGCCTCGCCGAGCTCTTCCCGCAGGCGCGGGTGCTGCGCGTGGATCGTGACGCGGCGCGCACGCGCAGCCAGTGGGAGAAGCTGCTCGACACCATCGCCGCCGGCGAGGCCGACCTCCTCGTCGGCACGCAGATGATGGCCAAGGGGCACGACTTCCCCAAGCTCACGCTGGTCGGGGTGGTGGGGGCGGACGCCTCGCTGCATGCCGCGGACTTCCGCGCCCCCGAGCGCCTGTTCCAGCAGCTGATGCAGGTCGGCGGCCGCGCGGGCCGTGGCGAGCTGCCCGGCGAGGTGCTGATCCAGACCGAATACCCGATGCACCCGCTCTACCTGCAACTCGCGAAGCACGACTTCGACGCCTTCGCCCGCATGGCCCTGCAGGAGCGCCGCGCCGCGGGCTTCCCGCCCTTCACCCACCAGGCCATGCTGCGCGCCGACGCGCCGGCGCTCGAGGACGCGGTGGAATTCCTGCGCCACGCCCGCCGGCTCGCCGAGGAGCGCGCGCCCGAGGGGCTGCGGCTGTACGACCCGGTGCCCATGCGCATGACCCGGCTCGCCCGCCGCGAACGCGCGCAGCTGCTCGTCGAGTCCGACCAGCGCGGCCCGCTGCAGGCCTTTCTCGCCGATTGGGTCGCGGTGCTCTACCGCCAGCGCACCGCGCGCGAGCTGCGCTGGCAGCTGGATGTGGATCCGCTGGAGGTGTGAGGCCTCGGCGACGGCTTCGGGAGGCTGTCGGGCGTCCCGCCGCCCTGTTCGCGCCTGCCGGCGCTCCTACAGGAACCACCGCGCGTCCCGCCCTCCCTGTGGAGCTGCGGCAGCTGCGAACGGGGCGACCCCGCAATCGACGCGGGTGCGGAATTCCGCCGGCAGCCTTCGCGCCTTCCGGCGCTCCTACAGGAACCACCGCGCGTCCCGCCCTCCCTGTAGGAGCTGCGGCAGCTGCGAACGTGGCGACCCCGCAATCGACGCGGGTGCGGAATTCCGCCGGCAGCCTTCGCGCCTTCCGGCGCTCCTACGGGAACCACCGCGCGTCCCGCCCTCCCTGTAGGAGCTGCGGCAGCTGCGAACGGGGCGACCCCGCAATCGACGCGGGTGCGGAATTCCGCCGGCAGCCTTCGCGCCTTCCGGCGCTCCTACGGGAACCACCGCGCGTCCCGCCCTCCCTGTAGGAGCTGCGGCAGCTGCGAACGGGGCGACCCCGCAATCGACGCGGGTGCGGAATTCCGCCGGCAGCCTTCGCGCCTGCCGGCGCTCCTACGGGAACCACCGCGCGTCCCGCCCTCCCTGTAGGAGCTGCGGCAGCTGCGAACGGGGCGACCCCGCAATCGACGCGGGTGCGGAATTCCGCCGGCAGCCTTCGCGCCTGCCGGCGCTCCTACGGGAGACCGCGGCGTTTTCGCGCGTAGGCGTATGTAGGAGCGGCGGCAGCCGCGAACATGCGCTCGATCGCATTCTCTGCTGCCGCGCTCACTCCGGCGGCCACAGCCAGGCGGCCCCGCGCACGCCCGAGGCGTCGCCGTGCCGTGCGGGCAGCAGGCGGGTGCAGACGGTGTCGGAGAACACGTGCGCGGGCCACAGCCGGGGCACATTCTGGTACAGGCGCGCGACCTGCGACAGGCCGCCGCCGAGCACGATCACCTCGGGGTCGAGCAGGTTGATCACGCCCGCGAGCGCACGCGCGAGCCGCGCCTCGTAGCGTTCGAGGCTGGCCTGGCTGGCGCGCTCGCCGGCAGCGGCGCGACGGGCGATGCTTGCGGCGTCGACCGGCTCGCCGCCGTGGCGCAGATGATCGGCGGCCAGGCCCGGGCCGGAGAGGTAGGTCTCGATGCAGCCGGCGCGTCCGCAATAGCAGGCCGGCAGGGGGAGGTCGTCGGCGGCGGGCAGCGGCAGCGGGTTGTGGCCCCACTCGCCTGCCACCGCGTTGGCCCCGACCAGCAGCCTGCCGTCGACGACGATGCCGCCGCCCACCCCGGTGCCGAGGATGGCCGCGAACACGGTCCGCGCGCCCGCGCCGGCACCGTCCGCGGCCTCGGACATGGCCAGGCAGTTGGCGTCGTTGGCGAGGCGGAGCGGCCGGCGGAGCAGGGCTTCGAGGTCCTGCTGCAGCGGCTGGCCGTTCAGGCAGGTGGAGTTGGCGTTGCGGATGCGGCCGTCGCGGGGCGAAGGCGAGCCGGGCGTGCCGATGCCGACGCGGGCGCTCGCGCCGGTCCGGTGCTCGGCTTCCTCCACGAGCGCGGCGATCGCGCGCAGGGTGCCGGCGTAGTCGCCTTGCGGGGTCGGCACCCGGCGCCGCCAGCGCTCCTGGCCGCCGGCATCCAGGACCACCAGCTCGATCTTGGTGCCGCCGAGGTCGATGCCGATGCGCGTCCCCATGCCGTGACGGGCGGCTTCAGCCGATGCGCTCGACCGCGTCGCGGTAGCGCTCCACCGCCTCCTCGCGGGTGCGCGAGCTGACGCCGAGGTCGCGCACCAGTCCGTCCTGCAGGCTGTAGCACCAGCCGTGCACGGTGACGCCCTGGCCGCGCTGCCAGGCCTCGCGCAGCACCGAGGTCTGGCATACGTTCACCACCTGGTGCATGGCGTTGAGCTCGCACAGGCGGTCGGCGCGCTCGGACGGTTCGGTGAAGCGCTCCAGGCGGTCGATGTGGCGGTCGCGCACGTCCTGGATGTGGCGCAGCCAGTTGTCGGTGAGGCCGGTCTTGTTGTCGTTCATCGCCGCCTTTACGCCGCCGCAGCCGTAGTGGCCGACGATGAGGATGTGCTTTACGCGCAGGATCTCGACCGCGTAGTGGATGACCGAGAGTGCGTTGAGGTCGGTATGCACGACCACGTTGGCGATGTTGCGATGCACGAAGACCTCGCCCGGTGCGAGCCCGATCACCTGGTTCGCCGGCACCCGGCTGTCGGAGCAGCCGATCCAGAGGTATTCCGGCGACTGCTGGTTGACCAGGCGGGTGAAGAACTCGGGGTCCTCCGAGTGCATGCGCTCGGACCAGGTCTTGTTGTTGGCGAAGAGGTGCTCGATCGACTGGGACATGGTGTGTGCAGGCCTGGAATGCAGTAATGCGTAATTATGTCCGCGCCGGCCGGCGGCGGCCAGCCTCCGACACGCCGGGCACGCGCCACCGGGGATCGTCTCGCCGCAGCGCCGGTCGAATCGTTACAGCGTGTCAGCCGCGCTTGAAGCACCACCGTCCATCCCCAAACTGCAAGCTTTCCCCTGCGGAGTCGCTCCATGAACCTGAACCCCCAGCAAGCCCGTTCCCTCGTCGCCATCTGCCTGCACGCGGCCTTCGCCGACGGCCACCAGGGGGCGGAGGAGCGCGAACAGGTGCGCAAGGTCGCTGAATCGCTCGGTCGCGAGGCGGAGATCGACTTCATCGCGCTCTACCAGGACGTGCTGCTGGGCCGGCTCGAGCTGGCGGCGGCGGTGGCCGGGCTGGACGACCCAAACCTGCGCCAGCTCGCCTTCGAGCTGGCGGTTGGGGTGTGCGAGGCAGATGGCGGGCTGGATGAGCGCGAGAAGGATTTCCTCCAGCGCCTGTCGGGCCTGCTGGAGCTCTCCCGGCCGGCTGCGGATAGCTTCGTGCGCGAGGCGGAAGCGCTCGGCCAGGCACCGGCCGACGGGCCGCTCGCAGGGCTGCCGGGCCTGGACGAGGTCGAGCCGGCGGCTGCGTCGTCCGCGGCCGCGCCGGATAGGGCGGAACTCGACCGGACCATCCTGAATGCGTCGATCCTCAACGGCGCGCTCGAGCTGTTGCCGCAGTCGATGGCCTCGATGGCGATCATTCCCTTGCAGCTGCGCCTCGTGTATCGCATCGGCCAGGCGCACGGCTACGAGCTCGACCGCGGCCACATCAAGGACTTCCTCGCCGCCGCGGGCGTGGGCATGACCGGACAGTACGTCGAGCAGTTCGGCCGCCGGCTGATCGGCGGCCTGCTCGGCAAGGTGCTGGGCGGGGCCGGGCGGGCGGTCGGCAGCCAGGCCACCGGCTCGGCCTTCTCCTTCGCCACCACCTGGGCGATCGGCAAGGTCGCGGTGCAGTACTACGGGGGCGGCCGCAAGCTCGATACCGACGCGCTGCGCCAGGCCTTCGCCGGGCTGTTCGAGCAGGCGAAGGCGATGCAGGAGCGCTACGCCCCCGAGATTGCGCAGCGTGCCCGCACGCTCGACCTGAAGCGCCTGACGGACGAACTGCGGCGCTGAGCGGGGAAGGGCGTCGCGAGGGTGGTTTCACGTGGAACCACCCTCGGGAAGGATTTCAAGGGGGCACATGGCACGCGGCGGAGAGCTCCGCCGGGCTGGCGCATCGGTGCCATTGCGCGGCGTACGTCCGACCCGCTGCGGAGCCGTGCCCTGGCGGTGGAGTGTGGCGCTCCTTCCCAGGGTGCTTACACAAGACTCCGGAATGTGGAATCCTGTAGCCCCCAACTCCCTTTCTCGAGATTTCCATGAAGATCACGCCCGCTCCCCTGCTCACCTTGTCCAACGGTGTCGAGATGCCACGGCTCGGCCTCGGCACCTGGCCGATGAACGATGCCGAGGCCGCCGGGACGGTCGCGCTCGCGCTCGACATGGGCTATCGCCTGATCGATACCGCCGAGAACTACGAGAACGAGCGCGGCGTCGGCGAAGGCATCCGCCGCTCCGGCGTCGCGCGCGGCGAGCTCTTCGTCACCACCAAGTTCAACCGCAAGTGGCACAGCGTCGAGGGCGCGCGCCAGGCCTGCGAGGCCAGCCTGGCGCGCCTCGGCCTGGACTACATCGACCTCTTCCTGGTGCATTGGCCCAATCCGGACCAGGGCCGCTACGTGGAGGCCTTCGAAGGCCTGGTGAAGCTGCAGGAGGCCGGCCTGGTGCGTGCGATCGGCACCTCGAACTTCAAGCCCGCCCACCTGCAGCAGCTGTTCGACCGTGGCCTGTGCCCGCAGGTGAACCAGATCCACCTCGACCCCTGGCATGCGCGCGCCGACCACATCGAGGTGCACAAGGCGCGCGGTATCGTCACCGAGTCCTGGAGCCCGCTCGGACGCGCCAATGCGATGCTGGGCGACCCGGCGATCCTCGACGTGGCGCGCCGTCACGGTCGTAGCCCGGCTCAGGTGATCCTGCGCTGGCATACCCAGCTCGGCTACGTGCCGATCCCGAAGTCGTCCAACCCGCAGCGCCTTGCCGAGAACCTCGACGTGTTCGGCTTCGAGCTCGGTGCCGAGGAGCTTGCCGCGATCAGCGCGCTCGACCGCCCCGATCCGGAGATGCTGGATTCGGACGTGTTCGGGCACTGAGATCCGTCGCCGCGACGGGGCGAATGGCACGGGGCCCCGGTGCCGCACGCGGTCGCTTGCGAGCGACCGCGTCGGAGGCTTCCCTGCTCCCCCGGGTCCGGCCGACAGGATCGGGGCGCCTCAGCGCGCATCCGGCTGTGCGGCCGGAGCCGCGCGGCGGAAGGCGTCGAGCTCGGCGCAGGCGCGGTCGATGGCCACGATCCTGGGATACGGCTCCAGGTCGACCTTGAAGCGGCGAGCGCTCTCGACCTGCGGGACCAGGTAGACGTCGGCGATCGTCGGCGCATCGCCGAAGCAGAAGGCGCCGCGCCGCTCGTCCGCCGCCAGCAGCTCCTCGAGCGCGTCGAAGCCGGCCTGGATCCAGGTGCCGCACCACGCCTCCACGGCCGCCTCGTCGCAGTGCAGCGTCTTCTTCAGATACTCGAGGATGCGGCGGTTGTTGATGGGATGGATGTCGCAGCCCACGATCGCCGCCAGCGCCCGCACCCTGGCACGGTCATCCGCGCCGGCGGGCAGCAGGGGCGGGTTCGGATAGCGCTCCTCCAGCCACTCGATGATCGCCGGCGACTGGGTCAGCGTGAGCTCGCCGGTGACGAGCGCCGGCACCAGCGCCTGCGGATTCAGTGCCCGGAAGGCGGCACCGAGGTGCTCCTCGGTGCGCAGGTCGACCGCGACGTATTCGTACTCGATCCCCTTCAGGTTCAGCGCGATGCGCAGGCGGTGCGAGGTGCCGCTGCGGAAGAAGTTGTGGAGCTTCATCGCGTGCGTACCTCAGTCGCGGGCGAGGCAGTTGGTGACGTTCCAGCCGTACAGCCATTCCATCGCGTCATAGAAACGCTCGGGCGTGCGGCCGCGCCACAGGTCGTTGCGCACGAGGCGCTCGACGCCCTTGGCGTGGTAGATGCGGCCCATCTCGCGCGAGGACAGCACGATGCGCGCGGTGCGGGCGACGCGGGAGCGCTGGTAGAGGTCGAAGGCCTTGACGAAGTCATTGTCATTGACGCGCAGCGCCTCTCCGAGCGTGACGGCGTCTTCCATCGCCATGCATGCGCCCTGGGCCATGTACTGGGTGGTGGGATGGGCGGCGTCGCCGAGGAGGGTGACGCGACCGAAGGTCCATTGCCCGATCGGCTCGCGGTCGGCGGTGGCCCAGCGCTTCCAGGACTTCGGCAGCTCGATCAACTGCCGGGCCTTCGGGCAGATGCCCTGGAAGTAGCTCTGCACTTCCTCCTTGCTGCCTTCGGTGACTCCCCATTCCTCCTGCTCGCGCGAATGGAAGGTCACGACCACGTTGTACTGCTCGCCGCCGCGCAGCGGGTAATGCACCAGGTGGCAGTTGGGGCCGACCCAGATGCTCGCCGCGTTCCAGCGCAGGTCCTCGGGAAAGTCCTCCTTGTCCACCACGGCGCGATACACGACATGGCCGGTGACGCGGGCGGGATCGCCGACGAACTGCTCGCGAACGACCGACTTGACGCCGTCGGCGCCGATCAGCGCCACGCCCTTGTGCGCGTTGCCGTGCTGGTCGAAGACGGTGACGCTGTGTTCGTCCTGCTCGATGCGCACGACGCGGGTCGAGGTCAGGAACTCGACCCGCCCGGTTTCCTGCGCGCCTTCGAGCAGGGACAGGTGGACGTCGGCGCGGTGGATGACCGCGTAGGGGTTGCCGAAGCGCTTGATGAAGGCCTCGTCGGTGGGGATCTTGCCGACCTGGTACTCATCGATCGCGTCGTGCATCACCATATAGTCGGTATAGACCGCGCGCGCGCGCGCCTTGTCGCCGATGCCGAGCGCGTCGAAGGCGTGGAAGGCGTTGGGGCCGAGCTGGATGCCCGCGCCGATCTCGCCGATTTCGGGTGCCTGTTCGAGCACCTTCACCTTGAAGCCGCGGTTGACCAGCGCGAGCGCGGCGGCGAGGCCGCCGATGCCGCCGCCGGCGACGAGAACGGGAAGGTTTTGCTGGGATGCCTGGTTCGTCATGTCTCTCTCCTCCATTGGAATGGGTGCGTGCGAGGCCGCGCTTGCGCGGCTGCGCTTATTCGGCCGCGCCGATGTTCAGGCTGACTTCGCCGATACCCTCGACCGTGCCGGTGATGCGGTCGCCGCTCACCACCGCGCCCACACCCTCCGGGGTGCCGGTGTAGATCAGGTCGCCCGGCTGGAGGTGGTAGAACTTGGACAGGTCGGCGATGAGCTCACGCAGGTCCCAGATCAGCATGGAGAGGTCGGACGATTGCCTGGTCTCGCCATTGACCTTCAGGTCGATCGCGCCCTTCTGCAGCACACCGAGGCCGGCGGCCGGGACGAGTTCGGTGCACACCGCCGACTTCTCGAAGTTCTTGCCGAGGTCCCACGGCCGCCCCTGTTCGCGGGCGACCAGCTGCAGGTCGCGGCGGGTCATGTCGAGGCCGGCGGCATAGGCGTAGATCAGCTGGTCGGCGTCGGCTTCGGAGATGCGGAAGCCTTCCTTGCCGATCGCCACGACGAGTTCCATCTCGTAGTGGTAGTTCGAGGATCCGGTGGGGTAGGGCACCGTCGCACCGGACTCGACCAGGGTCGAGGCGTCCTTCATGAAGTAGAAGGGCTTCATCGTGGCCTTGTCGACCGGGCGGCCCATCTCGACGGCGTGAGCGTGATAGTTGCGGCCCACGCAGAAGATGCGCTTGACTGGATACCGGCCTTCCTTGCCACGCACGGGCAGCGAATACACGGGTGAAGGCGGGAACAGGTAGTTGCTTGCGGACATGGAGGTTCTCCTGGATCGTTGGGTGTGGGGTCAGGCGCGGACTTCGTAGACGCCGAGCTTCTTGTGCAGGGGGCTCTCGTCTGCGACGAAGAGGAATGCGGGTGCGTCTTGCGAGAGGTTCTTCAGGGTGACCGGCTCGTAGCCCGGCGCGCAGCAGGTGTCGGCCGCGGCGAGCCTGAACTGCTTGTCCTCGACCGCCACTTCGGCTCCCCCCTCGATCAGGTGGAACATCATGGCCGGCGAGCGTGCGGGCAGGTTCAGCGTCTCGCCCGGGCGCAGCATCAGCGCGGAGAAGCCGAGAATGTTCTGGCAGTCCGAGCCGGTCTCGGGGTTCACGTAGGCGACCTGCACCGCCTCCACATCGGGGCTGGCCTCGGCGAGGCTCAGCAGCGCGGCACGGGCATCCGCCCAGGGATAGCGCAGCATCGGGTAGCGGCGGGCGCTGCCGCGGGAGAACACCGGCGAGGGCACGATGCCGCCGCGGGCATAGCCGCGCTCGAGGCGGGTGGCGGTGATCTCCTGCTCCTTGCCCTCGATCGCATAGGAAGTCTCGGTGTAATAGACCAGCGGCAGGTCGAGCACGTCGAGCCAGATCACGGGCTGGTCGCCGTCGTGGCCATGCTCGTGCCACAAGCCGGTCGGGGTGAGGATCAGGTCGCCGCGGCTCATCGGGCACTTCTCGCCATCGACGGTCGTGTAGGCGCCTTCGCCTTCGACGATCATGCGCACCGCGTTCGGGGTATGCCGGTGCGCGGGCGCCCATTCGCCCGGCTGGAGCAGTTGCATGCCGAGATAGATCGACGCGCTCGCCTGCATCTTCTCCAGGCCGTGGCCAGGGTTGGCGAGCACCAGCACGCGGCGCTCCGCCTTCTCGATCGGGGTCAGCTCGCCGGCCTGGATCAGCAGCGGGCGTAGCGCCGCGTACGCCCACATCGTCGGCCGGGTGCGCCGAGCGGGGATCCCTGGGGGCAGGACCGAGCGCAGGCTGGGCCACAGCGGCACCAGATTCTGTGCGTCGAGGGACTCGCGGTAGGCGAGCGGCAGATCATCCAGACGACCAAGTTCCTGCATTGCTGACTCCTCCATCGGGTTGTCGTGACCGGCCTGGCGACGATGCTTTGAGCTGGATCAAAGCGCCTGGCCTGACGTTGTGATGAAGGGAAATTTATAGATCGATAAACCTACGGTCCAGGCAATGCATGGAATACTATCGATTCGAATTTCGAATAATGGTCGAACGATGAACACGCCCGATCTTCGTCTTCTGCAGGTTTTCGAGGCGATCCACAAGACGCGCAGCGTGAGCCGTGCCGCCGACGCGCTCGAGCTCGGCCAGCCTGCGGTCAGCATCGCGCTCGGCAAGCTGCGCGAGCACTTCTCGGACCCCTTGTTCGTGCGCACCTCGGGGGGAATGGAGCCCACGCCCCTGGCGGAGGAGCTCTTGCAGCCGATCCGCAAGGCGCTCGACGCGCTCGAGGCCGCGTTCGGTCATCGCAGCGTCTTCGATCCCGCGACTTCGATACGCCGGTTCCGCATCGCCATGACGGACATCACCCACCTGGTTCTGCTGCCGCGCCTGTGGAGGGCACTGCGTGCAGTCGCGCCCGGCGTCCGCATCGACATCGCTCCCCTGGGCGACGATACCGGCCGGGAGCTGGAGTCCGGTGAAGCCGACCTCGCCGTCGGCTTCATCCCGGCCCTCGAGGCCGGCTTCTATCAGCAGGCCCTCTTCCGCCAGAACTATGTCTGCCTCGCCAGCGCGGACCATCCCCGCATCCATGGCGGCCTCACGCGTGCGCAATTCGAGGCCGAAGACCACGCGGTCTTCCGTGCCACCGGCACGGGGCATCATGTCATCGAGCAGGAGATCGCCCGCCTGGGCATCGAGCGTCGGATCGTCCTGGACATCCCCAACTTTCTCGGGGCCGCCTTCATCGTCGAACACACCGACCTGTTGATGACGGTGCCGCGGCGCCTGGGCGAGCTGTTGCGTGGGCGTGGCGAGTTCAGCGTCCTGCCGGTGCCTTTTCCCCTGCCGGAGTACACCGTCAAGCAGCATTGGCACGCGCGCTTCCACCACGACCCGGGCAATCGCTGGTTGCGCGGCGTGATCGCCGGGCTGGTGTCGGAATCCACGAACTGAAGGGTGGCGGTGCGGCGTGCGGTCCCTCGCCGCCCAGCGGTGCCTAGGCCGGCCAGATCCCGAGGGCGACGAGCTGTGCCGAGGCTGCCTCGGCCCAGCCGCGGTTGGCGGCGGGGCTGGCGGGGCTGGGGTGCAGCACGCGGCCGAACTTCAGCCCGGGCATCCCGGCGAGCGCCTCGCTGGCGCGCTTCTCCGCCCAGTTGCCGATGCCGATCACCCACTCGGGCTGCAGCGCCCCGACCAGGGCGCGCAGGTGCGCGTCGCAGGCGGCCAGCAGCGGGCGCTGCTCGGCCATCGGCAGCTTGTCGGGGGTGAGGTTGCGCCCGCCCTCGAAGAACACCAGCGGGCAGTAGTTGGCGACGAAGTGCTCGGCGAAGAAGGCCTCGGGTGCGCCGTAGCGGGCGCGGAACAGGCCCCACAGGCGCTGGCCGCTCACCTCGGAGCGCGCGCAGGCGAAGCCTTCCACCGGCCGCTTCGGATTGACGACGCGCGGCTGCCCGACCGGACCCTCCAGCCCCAGCCAGTCGCGTGCGCTGGCGATCTCGCCGAAGGGCACGCCGATCTGCGCCATGCCGAAGGGGCCGGGGTTCATGCCCACGAAGACCACGCGGCGGCGGCCGTCGCCATAGCGCTCGAGGTAGCGCCGGTGCACCTCCCAGGCGTAGTCGAGCGGGTTGTAGACGTGGGTCACCGGGGGCGCGAAGGGTAGCGCGTCCACCGCCGCGGACAGTTCGCGGGCGGCGTCGATCAGGATGCGGGCGGTCATGTCGGGAAGAGCAGCTTGAGCAGGTAGAGGGCGGCCATGCCGGCGCCGATGGTGGCGAGCACGTTGCGCGTGCGCCAGGCCACCAGCACCGCGACCAGCGCCGCCCAGGGGCGCGGGGTGTCGAAGGCGAACACGACCTCGCCGCCGGCGACGAAGAGCGCGCTCGCGGTCAGCGCGGCGAAGCTCGCCGGCGCGATGTGGCGGCACAGGGCATGCAGCCAGCCGGGCAGGCTGCGGCTGGCGAAGAGGCCGATCATCGCGTAGCGGTACAGGTAGGTCAGCACGCCGACCAGCACCAGCAGCAGGAGCAGGGTCGTCGTGCTCATCGCGCCTGCTCCAGCCGGCGTACCGTCCACGCGCCGGCGGCCAGCCCGAGCACGATCGCCGCCACCAGGCCGAGCTTGTAGGGCAGGGCGGCGAAGGCGAGCGCGCCGAGGCCGGCGACGAGCGCCGCGGCCTGGCCGGCGCGCTCGCGCAGCAGCAGGGTGAGCAGGGCGATGAAGGTCAGCGGCACGGCGAAGTCGAGTTCCCACTCCGGCGGGATGGTGGCGCCGAACAGCAGCCCGGCGGCGGTCGACAGCTGCCAGCCCGCCCACAGCGTGAAGCCGGCGCCGAGGAAGTACCAGTGACGCAGGTCGGCCGTGGCGTCCGCGGCCGGCGTGCCGGAGTCAGTGTGTTCAGCCTGGTCCGCCTCGCCCGCATGGCGCTGCTGGTAGCGCAGCACCGCCACCGCGTAGGCCTCGTCGGTGAGCACGTAGGCCAGCAGCAGGCGCCAGCGCCGCGGCAGGTGGCGCACGTACTCCGCCATCGAGGCGCTGTACAGCACGTGGCGCAGGTTGAGCAGGCCGGAGGTGAGCGCGATGGGGATGAAGCCCGCGCCCGCGGCCAGCACTGCACGATGACGAGCTGTGCGGCGCCGGCGAAGACGATGGCCGAGGCCAGCTGCGCGAGCCAGGCCGGCACCCCGGCGGCGAGCGCGGCGATGCCGTAGATCATGCCGAAGGGCGCCACGCCGAGCAGCAGCGGCGCCTCGTCGCGGCAGCCGGCGAGGAACTCGCGGCGTGCGCTCGTGCCGGTGGGCGCCATCAGTCGTCCACCGCGCCGTCGGTCTGCGGCCGGCCGAGGCGCGCCAGCGCGTCGCGCAGCCACCACACCATCACCACGCCCGGCACGGCGACGACGATCGAGAACAGGAAGAAGGCTGGCCAGCCGATGCTCTGCGACAGCACGCCCGACAGCGGGCTCACATAGATCCGCCCCACCGCGGCGAAGGCCGACAGCAAGGCGTAGTGGGTGGCGGTGAAGCGCTGGTTGCACAGCCCCATCAGCAGCGCGACGAAGGCCACCGTGCCCATGCCGCCGGTGATGTTCTCGCCGGCGATCACGGTCAGCAGCAGCAGATCGAGCGCGGCCGGCGCATCGAGCGCCACGAAGCCCCAGTCGAAGGCCGGCACCATCACCGCGCCCCACGCACCCTTGCCGAGCCTGGCGAGCAGATAGAAGCCGAAGTTGGACACCAGCTGCAGCACGCCGAACAGCAGCAGCGAGCGGTACAGCGCCAGCCGCGTCATGATCAGCCCGCCGATGAAGGCGCCGAGGATGGTCAGCCAGATGCCGATCACCTTGTTGGCGATGCCCACCTCTTCCTGCGAGAACCCCATGCCCTTGATCAGGAAGGGCGTGGTCAGGCTGCCGGCGAAGGCGTCGCCGAGCTTGTACAGGATGATCAGCGCCAGGAAGGCGGCGGCGCCCTGCTGCGCGAAGTAGCTCGACAGCGAGCGGTTGAGCGTCTCGAAGCCGGCGCGCCGCGCCGCCCAGCCCGCCAGCGGCAGCGCCAGCGCGATCTCCGCCATCACGAACAGGAGCTGGATCCAGCGGTTGGCGTCGTTCGGATCGAGGCCGATCAGGATCAGCGCCTGGCGGGCGATCCAGTAGCCTGCGGCCACCCCGGCCAGCATCGCGGCGAAGCCGAGCAGCTCGCGCCTGGGGTCGGAATCGAGCGGCTTCAGCGCCGCCGACACGCGCGGCAGCGCCAGCAGCGACACCACGGCGCAGGCCGCCATGATCAGCGCCATGGTCTCGTACACCCGCGGCCACGACGCCCACTGCCCTGCCCAGATCAGCGCGATGCCGCCGGACAGGATCATCGCCAGGCGGTAGGCGAACACGTGCACCGAGGCGCCCAGCCCGCGCTCGGCCTCCGGCAGCAGGTCGGTGCGGTAGGCGTCGACCACCACGTCCTGCGAGGCCGACAGGAAGGCGATCGCCACCGCGGCGGCGGCGAACAGGCCCGGCGTGGCCGTCGGCGACAGGCTCGCCATCCACCACAGCAGCACCGCCAGCGCGAGCTGGGTGAGCGCCAGCCAGCCGCGCCGGCGGCCCAGCCAGGGCGGCTCGAAGCGGTCCATCAGTGGTGCCCACAGGAACTTGAAGGTGTAGGGCACGCCGACCAGGCCGAAGAAGCCGATGGTCGCGAGGTCCACGCCATCGACCGTCAGCCAGGCCTGCATGGCCTGGCCGGTCAGCGCCAGCGGCAGGCCGGAGGCGAAGCCGAGCACCAGGATGGCGGACAGTCGCCAGGCACGCGCGAAGGCAGGGGAGGGAGGGGCGGACAAGGAGGGACGGCCGGGGTGTTGCAGGGCCGCGCATTATCGCAGATCATCCGCGGCCCCCCGGTTTACACAATTCGATACTTTGCTTGCGTCCGGCTCGTTCTGACTCAACAATGCCGGGAAAGCCAAATTCCCCGATTCGTGGAGGTCGTTTTTCATGTCCCACACCGTGACCGTGGTCTTCGGAGGCGAGCGCGAGTACGAGTTCCCGCTGCGCGATGCCGATGTCGCCTCGACCACCAAGGAGCAGGCCCGCAGCTGGCTCGCAAGGGAATTCGAGGATCTCGAGTGCACCCCGTCCAACCCGATGGGCAAGGTGCTCGTGCTCGACATGGTGCTCAACGTCGCCAAGTACGGTGGCGAGGGCCGCTTCGAGCAGGCTGGCGAATGGGCGCGCAAGTACGCGCTCCACACCGCGGTCGCGCTCGACCGTCCCGCGGTGCGGGTGGACGTCTCGTCCTTCGTGGTCGGCTGATCCTTTCGTCCGTTCAAGGCACCGCCGCTTTCCGCGGCGGTGCTTCCAGCAAGGCTTCGACCAGGCGCTCGGCGGTGTCGTCCCCGCGTTCCTCGACCATGCGCAGCAGCGGCCCCGGCTTGTCGCGGTTGGGCGAATCCGCCCGGCTCGACTGCCACAGCGCGGCGAGCGTGCTGTCCAGAAAACCGCGGTCGGTATCGCGCCCGACCAGCACCACCACGCGCTCCAGCGCCACGTGGTCGAGCAGCTGTTGCAGCTCGTAGCGGCAGCCCTCGTTCTGCGGCGAGAAGCCGCGCAGGTCCATCAGCACCGCATCCGCGGCGCGCGCCAGGCACAGCATGGTCGGACGCCAGGTGTCGTCGTGGCAGAAGAACTCGTTGACGCGGTGGCGGCCGTCCGGATCGGGGCCCAGCGCACGCGCGGCATGGCGCCTTGCGAGGTCGGCCTCGTCGCGCACGAAGGCGCGCGATAGCCGTCCACCGACGAAGTCCAGGAACTCGTGGGGCTCGACCGCCGTGGTGGCGAGGTCGGGGCCGGCGATCATGTCGATGTGGCCGATGCGCAGCCAGCGCTTGCCGAAGGCGTCGAAGAGGCGCTCGCTGCGCGCGCCGAGCGCGAATACGCGCAGCAGCAGCAGCCCCGGCGCCGGTCCTTGCGCGAGCCCGAGCCCGAGCCCGGTGAGCCGGAAGCCCGCCAAGGTCGTGAGCTTCCAGGCGAGGAAGGCGAGCGGGCCGGCCGCGAGCCAGGCCAGCCCCTCGAAGGCGAAGCCCACCGACTGCACCACCGCGAACAGCAGCCACATCGCCTCCAGGGTCAGGAGCTGGTCGCTGCTGCGTCGTGCGACGTGGCGCCTGCCCAGCCACTTCAGCACCAGCCGCCCAAGCAGCGTGGCGACGGCGGCCCCCACGAGCAGCAGCGCCCAGAAGGTCTGCGTGCCGTCCAGGCCGAGCGCGCCGCCGGCGCCGACCGCCATGCGCATCGTCGCCTCGCTCTGCCCCGCCAGACGGACCGCCGCCTCGGCGCCGATCACCGCGACCAGCATGAAGGCGAGCACCAGCGGCCCCACTGCGCGGATACGCCGATGCAGGAAGGCGAGCAGCAGCAGGGTCGGCGGCAGGTTGGTGCTCGCCCAGAGGCCCGCGAGGTCGAACGCCGAAAGCGCCGGGTTGCGCGACAGCGCCCAGGCGGCGAGGACGAGCATGGGCAGCACGTAGGCCAGCCCCAGCGACAGGCGCTGCCGCGTCGTGCCGGCCGTCACCAGCCCGACGGCGAGCACGGCCGGCCAGGCGTGGCAGGCGAACACCAGCAGGAAGCGGGTGAGCACGAAGCCGCCGTCCTGCCACGCGAATTGCATCCAGGCGGTGGTGAGCACGAGGGCATAGGCGAGACCGGCGAGCAGCTGGACGAGGCCCGCCGCGCGCAGCGATCGCCGCATCCTCGCCTGTGCGGGACGGGCGCCCGCCGCGCCCTCCTCGCGTGGCTCCAGGCGCAGCGCGGCGGTCGGTGGAGTCGCGGGAGTGGAAGGGGTTTCTTGCGGGTGCGAGCTGGCACTCCCCGCGGCCGGACTGGCGAGCGCCATCGAGCGCAGCACCGCCCGCCGGTACAGCGCGAGGAGCGCCAGGCACACCGGCAAGGTCAGCGCGGCGGCGATCAGGATCAGCGCCGGCAGCGCGCCGGTGGCGACGAGGACGGCCTCGCTGTTCGCCTGCATCGCTGCGCGTCTCCTGTGCCCGGGACCGCGGCGCGGTCACGGTTCAGTATAGGAGGCCCGCGCCAGCGCGCCTCAGCCGTTGCGTCCCAGCCTGTACACCGCCACGCTGGCGAGGAAGTTCGGCTCGTCCAGCATCAGCTTGCCCTCGTCGAAGGCGAGGCGCTCGCGCACCGCGATGCCGTTCAGCTCGCACAGCGCGTCGAAGTCGGCGATGGTGAAGAAGCGCACGTTGGGGGTGTTGAACCACTGGTGCGGCAGGCTCTCCGACACCGGCATGCGGCCGTTGAGGATGCTCTGGCGGTGGCGCCAGTAGCCGAAGTTGGGGAAGCTCACCACGGCCTCGCGGCCCACGCGCAGCATCTCGTGCAGGATGCCCTGGGTGTTGTGCATGGCCTGCAGCGACAGGCTCATGATGACGTGGTCGAAGAAGCCGTCCTCGAGGCCGACAAGGCCCTTCTCGAGGTCCATCTGGATCACGTTGACGCCGTTGTTGACGCTGCCGAGCAGCTTGTCCGGGTCGTTCTCGACGCCGTAGCCCTGCACCTGGCGCACGTCCATCAGGTGGCGCAGCAGCTCGCCGTCGCCGCAGCCGAGGTCGAGCACCTTCTCGCCGGGCTCGATCCACTGCGTGATCACTTCATAGTCGTAGCGGTAGGCAGTCATCTCACACCTCGATGCGGTCGAACCAGGCCGACAGAAGCTTGTGGTAGCGCGGCTCGTCGAGCAGGAAGGAGTCGTGGCCGGCCGGGCAGTCGATCTCGGCGTAGCTGACGTTGCGGCGGTTGTGCAGCAGGGCGTAGACGATCTCGCGCGAACGCTCTGGCGAGAAGCGCCAGTCGGTGGTGAAGGACACCACCAGGAAGTCGGCGGTGGCGCGGGCGAGCGCGGCGGGCAGGTGGCCGCCGTACTCGAAGGCGGGGTCGAAGTAGTCGAGCGCCTTGGTGGTCAGCAGGTAGGTGTTGGCGTCGAAGTAGCCGGCGAACTTGTCGCCCTGGTAGCGCAGGTAGGACTCGATCTCGAACTCGACGTCGTAGCTGTAGGTGTTGCGGCCGTGGCGCAGGCTGCGGCCGAATTTCTCCGCCATCGAGTCGTCGGACAGGTAGGTGATGTGCCCGACCATGCGCGCCAGCTTGAGGCCGCGCGCCGGCACCACGCCGTGCGCGTAGTAGTGGCCGCCGTGGAACTCGGGGTCGGTGAGGATGGCCTGGCGGGCGACCTCGTTGAAGGCGATGTTCTGCGCGGTGAGCTTGGGCGCGGCGGCGATCACCGCGACGTGGCCGACGCGCTCGGGATATTGCAGCGCCCACGACATCGCCTGCATGCCGCCGAGCGAGCCGCCCACCACCGCGGCGAAGCGCCGGATGCCGAGCTGGTCGGCCAGGCGCGCCTGGGATTCAACCCAGTCTTCCACGGTGACGAAGGGGAAGTCCGCGCCCCACAGCTTGCCGGTGGCGGGGTTGATCTGGTTGGGGCCGGAGGAGCCGTAGCAGCCGCCGAGGTTGTTCACCCCGATCACGAAGAACTTGCGCGTATCGAGCGGCTTGCCCGGGCCGATGAGGTTGTCCCACCAGCCCACGTTGTGCGGCGCGTCGGCGTAGGTGCCGGCGACGTGGTGCGAACCCGACAGCGCGTGGCATACCAGCACCGCGTTGCTGCGATCGGCGTTGAGCGTGCCGTAGGTCTCATAGACCAGGTGGTAGTGGTCCAGCGTGCCGCCGCTGCGCAGCGCGAGCGGCGTGGTGAACTCGGCCCGCTGCGGCACGACCACGCCGACCGATTGGGGTGCGATCATTTTGGTCATCTGGAAAAACAAAAAACCCAGCCGGCTAGAAACGCGGACTGGGTGCCCTCGCTTTAGCCGTATTTGTTGAGCGCCCGCAAGCTGTTGATCAAATCGGCGCTAGGTGGCTGGAAGTTAGCGCCCAGGAAGGGAAAAGTCAAACGGCCGGCATGATAAGATTTTCGGCTCCTGCACAGCCCCGAACGCCATGATCCAGGTCATCCTCAACGGCCAGCCCGAATCGCTGCAGCCCGATCTCTCGGTGCTTGCCCTGCTCGAGGCGCGCGGCCTCGTCGGCAAGCGCCTCGCGGTCGAGCGCAACGGCGAGATCGTGCCCAAGGCCCGCCACGCCGAAGTCAAACTCGCCGACGGCGACCGCCTCGAGATCGTCGTCGCCGTCGGTGGCGGCTGACGGCACGGCGCCCGGCGGCGCGCCGTAGCGCCCCTGTAGGAGCGGCGGCAGCCGCGAACAAGGCGCCCACCGACCGCGATCGCGCGGACGCCGAATTCCCCGCGGATGCCGAAGCCCCTTTCGCGGCGGCCGCCGCTCCTACAGGGGCTGGTCGCCGCAGCTGCGGCCTCCTTTTCAGATCAACCCTCACAGGCTCCCAACATGAACGACCCCCTGGTCATCGCCGGCAAGGCCTATCACTCCCGACTGCTCGTCGGCACCGGCAAGTACAAGGACTTCGCCGAGACGCGCGAAGCCATCGACGCCAGCGGCGCCGCGATCGTCACCGTCGCCATCCGCCGCACCAACATCGGCCAGAACCCGGGCGAGCCCAACCTGCTCGACGTGCTGCCGCCGGAGAAATTCACCATCCTCCCGAACACCGCCGGCTGCTACACCGCCGACGACGCGGTGCGCACGCTGCGCCTGGCGCGCGAGCTGCTCGACGGCCACGCGCTGGTCAAGCTCGAGGTGCTCGGCGACCCCAAGAACCTGTTCCCCAACATGCCCGAGACGCTCAAGGCCGCCGAGACCCTGGTCAAGGACGGCTTCGACGTCATGGTCTACTGCGCCGACGACCCCATCCAGGCGAAGATGCTCGAGGACATCGGCTGCTGCGCGATCATGCCGCTCGCCTCGCTGATCGGCTCCGGGATGGGCATCATCAACCCGTGGAACCTGCGCCTGATCATCGACAACGCCAAGGTGCCGGTGCTGGTCGATGCCGGCGTGGGCACGGCGTCGGATGCCGCGATCGCGATGGAGCTGGGCTGCGACGGCGTGCTGATGAACACCGCGATCGCCGCCGCCGGCCGCCCGGTGCTGATGGCGAGCGCGATGCGGAAGGCGGTCGAGGCCGGGCGCGAGGCCTTCCTCGCCGGGCGCATGCCGCGCAAGTTCTACTCGGCCGACCCGAGCTCGCCGACCCAGGGGCTGATCGGTTCATGAGCGAGATTGGCAAGGACGCCGCAGGCGGCGTCGCGGCGGTCGACGCGGCCGTGCAGGAGAGCGTGACGCGCACCGGCATCGAGCCCGTGGCCGGCGTCGAGATCATCGGCCGCGACAGCCCCGAGCACCGCTTCTCCAGCCGCAGCATCCGCAGCTTCGTGCTGCGCCAGGGCCGCATGTCCGAGGCGCAGCAGCGCTACCTCGACGACATGCTGCCCAAGGTCGGCATCGACTACCGCGCCGCGCCGCTCGATCTGGACGCCGCATTCGGCCGCCAGGCGCCGAAGATCCTCGAGATCGGCTTCGGCATGGGCGAGACCACCGCGCGCATCGCCGCGGCGATGCCCGACCACGACTTCCTCGGCATCGAGGTGCACACCCCCGGCGTAGGCGCGCTGTGCAAGCTGATCGCCGAGGGCGATCTCTCCAACCTGCGCATCGTCCAGCATGACGCCGTCGAGGTGATGCGCGACATGATCGCCGACGGTGCGCTCGCCGGTGTGCATCTGTTCTTCCCCGACCCCTGGCGCAAGAAGCGCCACTTCAAGCGCCGCATCGTGCAGCCCGACTTCGTCGCGCTGGTCGCGCAGAAGCTCGCCCCCGGCGGCTACTTCCACTGCGCCACCGACTGGGAGGACTACGCGCACTGGATGCTCGAGATCATCTCCGCCGAGCCCCAGCTGCAGAACACCGCTGACGGCTTCGCGCCGCGTCCCGCGCATCGCCTGCTGACGAAATTCGAAAACCGTGGTCTGAAGCTGGGACACGGGGTATGGGACCTCGTGTTCCGCCGCCGCGCGGGCTGAACCATCCGTAACGAGGACACTGCAGCATGATCCGGGGCCTGTTCCGCTTCCTATTGAACGTGCTGCGCATGTTCGTGCGCGCGCTCGACCTCGTCGTGCGCGGCGTCTTCTACGCCCTGCTGATCTTCGGCCTCGGCGTGCTGCTGTCCTTCTTCTTCCACCCCGAGCCCGAGGTGCCGGCCGGGTCCGCGCTGGTGCTGCGGCCGGTGGGCACCATCGTCGAGCAGGCCGAGCTCGATCCGCCGCTGGCGCTGTTGCGCGCCGGGGGGGCGCCGGCGGGACAGATGCGCCTGGCCGACCTGGTGGAGGCGGTGCGCACGGCGCGCGACGACGCGCGCATCGCCGCGCTGGTGATCGAGACCGACGAGCTCGTCGGCGGCGGCTTCTCCAAGCTCGCCGAGCTGCGCGCCGCGATCGCCGACTTCAAGGCCTCGGGCAAGCCGGTCCTGGCGCGCGGCGAGCGCTTCACCCAGTCGCAGTACTACCTCGCATCGGTGGCCGACGAGCTCCACCTCTCGCCCGACGGCTTCGTGCTGCTGCGCGGCCTGGCGCGCTACGGCTCCTACTTCAAGGACGCGCTCGACAAGCTCGGCGTCAAGGTGCACGTGTTCCGCGTCGGCGAATACAAGTCCTTCTCCGAGCCCTTCACCCGCAGCGACATGTCCGACGAGGACCGCGAGGCCACCCGCGACCTCCTCGACGGGCTGTGGCGCTTCATGCGCGACGACATCGCGGCCAGCCGCAAGCTCACCCCCGCGGCGGTCGATGCGCATGTGAATGACATCCGCGGCGCGCTCGCCGCCGCCGGGGGCGATGCCGCCAAAGCCGCGCTCACCGCCGGCCTGGTGGACCGCTTCAGCACCCGCGACGAGTGGCGCGCCCGCCTGGTCGAGGCCGTGGGGACCGACCACGAGGGCAAGGACGTGCGCGCCATCGAGGTCGACGCCTATCTCGCGCTCGCGGCGGACGATACCAAGGATGCCGCCGGCAACGTGGCGGTGATCGTCGCCCAGGGCACCATCGTCGATGGCGCCGAGCCGGCCGGCGTGGTCGCCGGCGACACCTTCGCCCGCCTGATCCGCGAGGCGCGCGAGGACGAGGACATCAAGGCGCTGGTGCTGCGCATCGACAGCCCGGGCGGCAGCGCCTGGGCGTCCGAGCTGATCCGGCGCGAGCTGCAGCTCACCCGCGAGGCCGGCAAGCCGGTGATCGCGTCGATGAGCTCGGTGGCGGCCTCGGGCGGCTACTGGATCGCCACCGGTGCCGACGAGATCTGGGCGGCGCCCTCCACGGTGACCGGCTCGATCGGCATCTTCGGCCTCTTCCCCGAGTTCTCCGAGCCGCTGCGCCGGCTCGGCATCGGCGTCGATGGCGTCGCCACCGCGCCGCTCGCCGGCGCGCTCGATCCGCGGCGTCCGCTCGACCCCGCCGCGGCCGAGGCCATGCAGCTCGGCATCGAGCACGGCTACCGGCGCTTCCTCGAGGTCGTCGCGCAGGCGCGCAAGATGACGGTCGCGGAGGTCGACGCGGTCGCCCGCGGCCGCGTGTGGACCGGAGAGGCCGCGAGCGGGCTCGGGCTGGTGGACAAGCTCGGCAGCCTCGAGGACGCGATCGCCGCCGCGGCCGCGCGCGCCGGCCTCGCCCGGCACGACGTGGTGTGGCCGGCGGCGGGCGAGTCCTTCGAGCAGCGTATGCTGCGCCGGCTGCTGCGCGCGGGCGAGGACTTCGGCATCGACCTGGCCGGCCGCAGTGCCTCCGCCGCCCCGCTCGTCGCCGTAGCCACGGACCTGGAGCGCAGCGCCCGCGAGCTGCTGCGCTGGAACGATCCGCGCCACCACTACCTGCACTGCCTGTGCGACGCGCCTTGAAAGCGCGCGCTCGCATACCCACATCACACCGCAAGGAGGATGCCTTGAAACTCACCAGCCAGAGCTTCACCGACGGCGCCCGCATCCCGGGCGAATTCGCCTTCTGCATTCCGGCCGAAGAAGGCCACGTCTGCCTGGGCGGCAACCGCAACCCGCAGCTGTCGTGGACCGAGGTGCCCGCGGGCACGAAGTCCTTCGTGCTCGTCTGCCACGACCCCGACGTGCCGAGCAAGGGCGACGACGTCAACCAGGAAGGCCGCACGGTGCCCGCCAGCCTGCCGCGAGTGGATTTCTTCCACTGGGTGGTGGTCGACCTCCCCGCCGAGCTGCGCGCGATCGACGCCGGGGATTTCTCCGCCGAGGTCACCCCGGGCGGCAAGCCGGGTCCGGAGGCCGCGCTCGGCGCGCGCCACGGCGTGAACGATTACACCGCCTGGTTCGCCGGCGACGAGTCGATGAAGGGAGACTATCACGGCTACGACGGCCCCTGCCCGCCGTGGAACGACGAGATCCTGCACCACTACGTGTTCACGCTGTACGCGCTCGACGTCGCGCGCTGCGCGGTCGAGGGCCGCTTCACCGGTCCGGACGTGCGCGCGGCGATCGCCGGCCGCGTGCTCGCCGAGGCGAAGCTCACGGGCACCTATTCGCTGAACCCGGCGCTCGCCGCCAGGTAAGCGGTACGCGGGCATGGGACTGCGGACGGGAATGGGCGCGGCGGGCCTGCGGTGCATGCGGTCCCGGTGGGAGCGGGCTTGCCCGCGAATGCAGCGATCGAAACCTGCACACCCATCCTGCGACCGACCGCCCATTCGCGGCTGCCGCCGCTCCTACATTCGCGGCTGTCGGCGCTCTTACATTCGTGGCTGCCGCAGCTCCTACATTCGCGGCTGCCGCAGCTCCTACATGGGCCGAAGCCGCGGCGGTTTGTGTAGGAGCGCCGGCAGGCGCGAATGCAGCGTTCGAGCCTGAGCGGTTCGCTGGCCCGCCCGCTCCCGCCCCGCAACGCAACTTGAGGCCTCGATGTTCGAATTTCTCCAAGGGATCGCCTTCGGCCTGCTGGTCTCCTTCGTGCCCTGGTTCATGGCCGGGATGTACGACCCGCGCCTGGTGGTGCCGGAGGAGCTCGCCTCGCGCTGGCAGGTCATCCTGCGCTACGCGGTGGCCATGCCCTCGGTCGCGACGCTGCTGCTGCTGACCTCGTTGTGGGGCGGCTTCGGCGCCAGCCTGGGCGGCTGGCTCGCCGGCCTCGCCGCGGCCCCGGCCGCGCTCTTCCTGGAGCGGCGCTGGCGGCGCTGGCGCGAAGGCCGCGCCAGCAAGGAACGCGC